>RFKQ01000121.1 GCA_003694635.1 Planctomycetota bacterium | reverse complement strand
GGGTTTACGATAGGAAACTGATGGAGGTGGTGGCTGATCTGGCGTCGTTAGCGATAGAAAATGCTCGCTTGGAGCGTCTTTTTATGGAGAAAAACCGTCAGATTCAGGAGTTGAGTGAGCAGCTTTTGGAGAAGGTGGATGCGCAGACGGAGGAGTTGGCGCGGATGCGGGAGCTTGTGGAGGCGTACGAGCGGGAGGAGTTGAGGTTTGTGGGGGTTTCGGAGGCTTTTGAGAAGATTTTGCGGACGATTGAGGTAGCCAAGGATAGTTCTTTGCCGGTGTTGATTCAGGGGCCGAGTGGTAGTGGGAAGGAGTTGGTGGCCCGGGCGCTTCATTTTCGGGGGAGGCGGAGGAATTTTCCGTTTTTGAGTTTAAACTGTGGGGCGATGCCTGTGGATCTTTTGGAGAGTGAGCTTTTTGGTTATGCGAAGGGAGCGTTTAGTGGAGCGTATCAGAGCAAGAAGGGCTTATTGGAGCAGGTGGGGAGGGGGAGTATTTTTTTGGACGAGGTGGGGGATTTATCGTTGGAGAATCAGGCTAAGTTGCTTCGGGTGTTGGAGCAGAGGCGGGTTCGTCCGATAGGTTCGTCTCGGACTGTGGAAATCCGTTGTCGGTTTATTGCAGCGACCAATCGGGATTTGAAGGCTTTGGTGAGGTCGGGGGATTTTCGTGAGGATCTTTATTATCGTTTGCTAGGGATTTCGATTTCTATTCCTCCGCTTTGTGAGCGTTCGGAGGACATTCCGCTTTTATTGGAGTTTTTTTTCAAAAAGTATAGTTCGGATTCTTTGCCGAGGATTACGCGATCGGCTTATGAGGCATTGGTGGGGTATATTTGGCCGGGGAATGTTCGCCAGTTGGAGAATGAGGTTCGCAGGTTGTGTTTGCTTTATCCTCAGAGGGTTTGTTTTTCCTCACTTAGTTCTGAAATAAAGTCCCATTGGCATCGCAGGAAGAGTGGGGGTTCTTTTGGTTCTGAGCCGCCTCAGAGTTTGGAGTATTATGAGAGGAAGGCGATTTTAGAGGCGCTTCGTTTTTACAGAGGCAATCGTGTGCTTGCGGCAAAAGCGTTGGGGATATCTCGTTCTCGTTTGTATCGGAAGTTGGGGGAGTATCGTTTATCTGAGTTTCGCTTTGATGAGGTGGAGTGATGGAGTGGTTGGGGCTAGGGATTTTGGGGAAGTTTTTTATTGGTTGAGGGATTTTCTTTGGTGGGGGGCGAGGGGGGGGGCCCTTTTTTATTTTTTTTGGGGAGGAAGATGCTAAACTTGCTTCCTTTGCCGGGCTGGCTTTCGACGGTAATTTTTCCCCGGTGCACTTGGATAATACCGCGGCAGATAGCTAGTCCTAGGCCGGTTCCTTCTTTGTGGGTGGTGAAGAGATTTTGGATGCGGTAGAATTTATGAAAAATTTTTTTTAGGTGTTTTTTTAGGATACCGATGCCGTTGTCTACGACTTCGATGATGACGTAGTGTTTGCTTTCTTTGAGGAAAACGTCGATTTTGGCTTGGTTTTCGGAGTATTTATAGGCGTTGCTGAGGAGGTTGAGAAGGACTTCGTGGATGGATTCTTTATCCAGTTCGATGGGTTGGATATTTTGGAGGACATGGAGTTGGATGCTACAGGAGTCGGGAGGGATTTGTTTTTTGAATATTTCGATGCTATTTTGGACGAGTTCTTCGATTTGGCAGGGGACGAAATGGAAGCGTTTGATTTGGTTTTCGAGGGCGGAGAAGTCTAGGATTTTTTCGATGAGTCGGCTAAGTCGTTCGGTTTCTTTGTTGATAATTTCTAGGCATTCTTTTTCTTCTTGGCGGTCTTTTACTCGTTCCATGAGGATGGTTTCGACGAACATTCGGATGGAGGTGAGGGGGGTTTTGAGTTCGTGGGTGACATTGGAGACAAAATCGGATTTGAGTTGGGCATTTCTGATTTGCCGGTAGGCGAAGAATACAATTCCGAGGACTCCTAGGAGCATGGTAAGGGCGGCGGTGATTACGATAAAGATATAGTTTTTGGTTTGTAGGTCAGCGAGGGAGGAGGAGTTGGTTGGGTTTGGGAGGGCGCAGAGGTAGTGGTTTTCGAGGGGAGGAGGGAGGGGGAGGGAGACTAGGCTGGGGGGGAGTGGTTGTTGTCTTAGGAGGATTTCCACACCGCTTTCTTGTTGCGTTTGGAGTTGTTGGAGGGTGGAGAGGAGGAATGGTTTTTCTTTCAAGAAGGCCCCGAGGACGATTTTTTTTTGGGGGAAGTACAGCAGGAAGTAGAGGGAGGATAGTCGGAAGTGATTTAGGATTGCGTGTGTATTTTTGTTGGGGAAGTAGGATAGTATTTTGCCGGAGAAGGGAGTGGAGAAAATTTTTTTTAATTTTTGTTCTAGGGCGGACATTTGCTCTTGGATTTTTTCTTTTTTTTTAGCGATTTGTTCGATTTGATTCCATTCTTTTTTCGCCCAGTTTAGGGTTGGTTTGGGGAGGTGGGATTGGATTTTCTTTTTCCATTTTTGGTATAGATTTTTGGGGAAGGCTTCCTGATGGAGGGCGAGGAAGCGGTAGAGTGCTAGGAGTTCTTTGTGGAATTGGTAGGAGTTGGCCATGGATCGGTAGAGTAGGGCTAGGTCGAATTGGATTTTTAGGCTAGCGTAGTGGATTTGATGTTGTTTCTTTATTGGGTAGATATGAAGGATATTTTTGTAGATTCTCACGGCTTCGGCGTAGCTTGCGTAGTTGCCGTTGTTGCCGAGTTGTTCGAAGCATTTTGCCAGTGCCCAGAGTGCGTAGAGGTGGATATTTGGGCGGTTGCGGTAGAGGCGCACTAGGTTTCGGTAGTGTTGGAGTGCGGTTTGTAGCTCTTCGCCTTTTTGGGGGATGGTGGGGAGGTTTAGGGTTTTGGGGGGGGGGGGGAGGAGGAGTTGGTATTGGTAGGGGTAGAGTCGTTGGGGGGAGGGGGTGAATTGGAAGGCAAAGGGGAGTTGGTAGTAGGGGGAGGAGTGGATTTTTTTTACGAATTGTTGGATGAGGGAGGAGGGTTGGTGGAGAAAGGGTAGGGTGGAGAGGTAGAATTCTTTTTCTTTTTGGTAGAGTTGGGAGTGTATCCATTTTCCGAGTTGGTTGAGAGTGAGGTGGTAATGTTTTTTTAGGCGGGCGAGGTGGATTTTTTCTTCTTTTTGGATGGAGTGGATGCTGAAGAAGCTGAGGGCAAAGGAGGGGATGATTACGACGAGGAAGAGGAGGAAGAGTATTCCGAAGGCTGGCCAATTTTGTTTGCTCAAGGTTGTGTTTTTCCTTTGCAATTTGAAGTAGGGTGATTGGATTTGGGAACGTTGGCTTTATGGAGGTTTTTGGTAGGATGTGGTAGGGGAAAACCTTTTTTTTAAAGGGTTCCCCTTACAAAAGGAGGGTTTTTGGAGGTACGGAACCTTTTTTCAACAAGGTTCCGAGTAAGAAAAGTTCTTGGAAAGTCTGAAAACCTTTTTTCAAAAAGGTTTTCAGGAAAGGGGTTTTTAGGGGAAAGATTTTTCCCTAAATCGAAAGAGTTTTTGGGAAGGGGTTGCTGCTAGATTATGATAAACGGGGAGAGGGGGAATATCAATATTTTATTGAATTTTTGTTTGCATATTTTTTTTGTTTTGTATAATTTAATTTGTAGAATAATATTTTTAAAAGAGTATTTTATGCGTGATCGGCATACATATTTTTTGGAGCTTTTGGAATATATTTTTTTACGTTTTTTTGGTCTTTCGTTGGATCTTTCCAACGAGTACGGAGGTGATTTTGCCGAAGGTGCGTTTGGATGAGATGGTCAGGTAGGGGGGGGGAGAGCTGATTTTGGGATACATGGTAGTGGGTGGTGGGGGCGTGCAAAACTTGCTGTTTCCGCGTTTGTTAGGGTTTTTG
>RFKQ01000120.1 GCA_003694635.1 Planctomycetota bacterium | reverse complement strand
CTCCCCCCCACACCCAACCCCACCCAAGGGAGAGTTTCCCCAGATTTCTGGGGGACTCTCCCCCTCTTTTTTTACTCTCGAAAAATCTCCACCCTCCCCAAAAATCTTATCCCCTACCCCATATGAAACCCTACCTACAAACAGAAATATCACTTTTCTGTATTGCAAACTAACCCTCTTTTGCATATAATTTAATATACCCATTCTATGACAATCTTTTGAAATCTGTTATTCCGTATAAATCCTATCCCAAAGGCTACTATGATCGTTGTCTGCCCTCAATGCCAACAACAATTCGATATTGATGAAGCTAAAATACCCCCTAAACGCGTCAAATCCAAATGCTTAAATTGCGGCAACTGGATATATCTACGCGAAGAAGAAGGAGAACTCACACCCTCTCCACTCCAACTAGGACTCCAAGCTCTGCAAGAAAAAAAATGGCAACAAGCCCAAAAATACTTTCAACAAACTCTACACCAACAACCTCAGCTCAAAAAGCAAATCGCACAAGAATACCAACAAATCGCACAAGAATACCAACAACATCAAGAAAGTTCCCAAGCTCTGCTCACCCTCAAACACGCCCTGGAACTGCTCGAAGATCAACCCGCTCTATGGGAACTCAAAGGCAAAATCCACCTCTCCAATCAAGAATATACCGAAGCAGAACACGCCTTCCAACGAGCCCTTAACACCACTTCCCCTCCCCCTGAATCCTCCTACCTCCTTCTAGGCGAACTCTACCACCTACTCAAAAAATCAGAACAAGAAGAAAAACTCTACAAACAAGCCCTCACCAAATCCCCCCAAAGTGCGCCCTTACTCCTAAAATTCGCCCAAGTTGCCCTCCATAACGGGCATTTTACCCCCGCTATCTCCGCCGCCAAAAAGGCCAAAAAACTCCATAAAAATCATAAAAACATCCAACAATTCTGCCAAAAATTGCCCGCCATCGAAGCCTTTGCAAAAGGTGTAAAACTCTTTAAGAAAAAAAAGTTTCAGCAAGCCGCCCAAATCTTTGAACAAGTCCAAGACCCCCTCAACACAGAAGCCGTCTTCCATTACTACTGCGGCGTCTGCCAATGTATGCTCAAAAATTATACCCAAGCTATCGCACACCTAGAAAAATACCTCCACCTCGATGCCCACGGCCCTAAAACCGATAAAGCTATCCTATTTCTAAAAAAAACTATCCAAGAATTTAAAGGCCTAGAAGTCCATATCCACCTAACCGATGCCCAACACTGCCACCTCCTCGTCGAAACTCAACCCCCCGCCGCTCAACTCTACCTCAACAACAAACCTCTCGGCCAATCTCCACTGGATCTAAACAACGCCCCCATGGGAGAACATCTCCTCAAAACTGTATATAACTCCCAAGAAATAGAAATCCCTCTTGTCCTCAACAGCGGCATCGCCTACCGCGTAGAAATTGACCTAAAAACAAAGGACTACCAAATCCAACCCTCCCTCGATTACGAAGTAGTGGAAAACTAAGTCTTCATCCAACCCCTTTCATGGCAAAATACCCTCTTCTAAAGAAACAAAAAAAATTAAGAACTTTTTCTTGATTTTCCTCCACTATCTCCCTATAATCACTAAAAAATCTCTCCCAAAGCTGTTTTCATAAAACCTCATTTTCAAAGAAAACACTAGGAAAACACAATGGCTGGACATTCTCATTGGGCAGGAATTAAACATAAAAAAGCCGCTGTCGATAAAAAACGCGGAAAACTCTTCTCTAAATTGGCAAAACTCATTATCATCGCAGCAAAAGAAGGCGGAGGTGACCCAGAAGCAAACCCCAAACTCAAAAACGCTATCGAACACGCTAAAGCCGCCAATATGCCTAAGGAAAATATCGAACGCGCCATCAAGCGAGGGACCGGCGAAATCTCCGGAGCAAACTTCGAAGAACTTACCTACGAAGGCTACGGACCACAAGGAGTGGCGATCATCATCCAAATCCTCACCGATAACCGCAACCGAACCGCACCAGAAATCCGAAAAATCATGGAAAAATACGGCGGCAACCTTAGCGGAAGCGTTGCCTGGAACTTCGAAAAAAAAGGTGTCCTTGTCTTCTCCCTCAAAGAAAGCGGCCAAACAGAAGATTATCTTACCAACCTTGCTATCGAAGCGGGAGCCGAAGATATCGATACCAGCGGCGATATCCTCGAAGTGATCACCACCCCAGAAGAATTCCAAAATGTACGCCAAACCTTCTCCTCCATCCCAACCCTCTCCGCAGAAATCACCCTACGACCCAAAACCACCGTCAAAATCGAAGACGAAAATACCGCGAAAAAAATCTTAAAACTCCTCGAAGAACTCGAAGATCACGACGATGTCCAACAAGTCTATTCTAACTACGATATCCCAGATACTCTACTAGCTCAACTCTCCCAAAATGCTTAGCTACCTCAAGCTCACAGGTATAGACGGTCTATGTAAAGGCGAAGAATTCTTCATCCGACAAGGCGAATCCGCCCTGATCGGCCGAAGTAGCCAGTGCCAAATCTGCCTCAGCCACACCAAACGCGCCCTAAAACTTGATCAAAATCACCCAAAAGATAAAATAAAATGGACAAAATTCCGTACCGTCGATGGAAAACACCTTAAAATCCACTTCTACAGCAACGATAAAATTCTACTTGAAAATACAAGCAAAAACGGCACCTACCTCAACGGCGAAAAACTCCCTCATAAATATATCCTAACCAATCTCCAACAACAACCCGCTACCCTACTCCTCGGCCTAGAAGAAACCTTTCGTCTGGAACTCCTACTCGAAGCCTCCTCCGAAAAACCCCTCTCCACTACCCTCCACCTCACCAAACACCCTACCCTCATCAAAGAACGTCCAAAAACCGAAGAAATCCTTATCCAAGATATCGAAGAACTAGAACCAGATAATGAAAACTTAGAAATTACCTAAAAATACCCTCTCTTCATCCACAACAAAACCCTCTAACCCCAATATGACTAAGCTCAATCTCAGTGCAAAAACCACAAAAAAAAAACACAATTTACTACCCTCCACCTCACCAAACACCCCATCTAACCAAACCCTTCCTTGGATAACCCTGCTCCAAGGTCTCCTTCTAGGATTAGCCCTTGGCTGGATACTCTACCCCTTCTTAGAACAAATCCTTCCCTCCACCCCATCTCAGAACCCTCATCATATAAAAACAGCCCCTCCTTTCTCACTAGCCTCCCACTCCAAAAAACATCCCCTCCCCTCCACAAAAACAACCCCTCCTCACACTCAGTATAATCCTACCTACACCCCCCCTCCTCCCCAGCTCTCCCTCAATTCAACCCAAAAACAACTCCTACAACAAACCCTCCGACTTTTCCAATTAGCTATTCAAAAAAAATCCCCCCAAATCCTTATGAAAAAAATACCCTACTACCTCCACCACCCCCAAGGCAACGACTACTACCGCTTCCAAATTATACTCCTCCTCCAAAAACTCGCCCAATTCTCCCAAAACTGGAAACTTTCCCCACCTCCTAAAACCTCTACAAACCACTAAAACCCCTTTTCCTCAAATCCTGAAGCTTTTTTAAAAAAGCTTTTTAAGCGTTCCAAAAATTTTTGGGACGCAAAGTGTTCCCTTTTGAAAAAAGGTTTGCCCCGCCCACATCTACCCCAAAACTTTTGTCTACCTCTAACAAGCCTGAAAAGAAATTTTACTTGATTTTTCGCTTGACCAATTTAAACGAAATCAGCTTTCCGATTTCTTGCTTTTCTTTTCCCCAAAATCGCTCCGCTTTCCTCCACCACGGCAACCCTCGCTCCCAATATTGGACGCTTTTGAGCAACTTCCCGTTGACTTTGGTTTGCATCTGAACCCTCATCTTGGTCCTGTTTTTGTTGTAAGAAATCACCACAATCAACTTCTTACTGGTGTAGCCAAGAGTGGTTTTGATCACCTGCGTCTTCAACACATTGGGAAAAATAGGAAAATCTAACGGGCAAAGTATCCCTAGTTCCTGATACACAAAGGCCTTGGATGGATTTTTTAGAACCGTTTTGCTCTCTTTACTTCCGCTCTTATAGATTTTGACAAAACGCTTGAGGGTGAAATTCTTCTGGCGAATGTAGATTTTGTAAGAAATATTTTTTAAAAGAGTGTTCGTAATGGAAAGCACCCAGCATTTGGTTTTGCCTAAATTTTCTTGACCAACCACTTTAAAGAAAACCTTGACTTTCTCCCTGGAACGCTTCACCATCATATACCCAGGACGTTTGGGCATCCCAAAAGCCAAAGGCCTTGTTTGCACGGTCCACTGATCCCCCACCTTCCAGGTAGGGATAAAGGGACTATTTTGGGCCAGAATACTTCCACAGTGAAAAAGAACTGGAGCAAAAATAAGTAAAAATAAGTTTTTTTTCATCCTTTCTTCCTTTCTATTAGAAGCGGGAAAACAAACATAAGAATAGCTTGAGTCTCCTCCCTATTCGTCCAATTGGACGGTGCATGGAAATGGATTTATCAAGCAATTTTGGAAAAAGTGGAAAATTTTCTTGACGTCGCTTAGGAAAAAACGTATACTATCAAAAAGCGTGAATACATTCAAGTTTTTCTGCTGCAAATAGCACGAGTCAAGTTGACCAGCTATTGGTTTTTTATTATTGCTCATGTGTTTGCACTTCTTCTCCCCTTCCCCAGGCGATGGGTAGCTCCCTAGAGGAGGAAGAGCACAAAGACCGCTTCATAAAAGGTTGCTTGTTCTTTTAAAAAGCCCCTGAGTTTGGTTTTCTGCCCTCTTTTATGATTGTAGCTCTGTTTCGGATGGCCTGAATTCTCATGAAAATCAAACAATCTACCTCTTCCCTTGACGAAAAATCCAAACTCTTGGTTTGGCTCTCTATCGTCCTACTTATCTTTCCCTACCACCTTCTTGCGGCTCAGCTTAAGCCAAGCTCTTTTTGTAAATGTCTCTTTACTTCTTGCCAATGCCATCTCCAACGAATGTTTTCGCCCTGCTGCACGAATGAAACCGGCTCTCACCACCATCAAATCTCCAAAGAATGCCGCTATTTCCCCTCCTCTCATCTCCATTCCTCCCATTCTTCAACGTCCAGCCATTGCTCATCGTCTAAAAATCCCTCCTCCACCTCCTCAAAGGGATGTTGCTGCATCCCAGATCTGCCCACTGATCCACCTTCCTTAGGAAAGTATTTTTCTACTTCTCCACAATGGATTTTTCAGCGCCTCTTTTCTTTGCTTTTCCTTTCTTCCACCATTTCCTTCCCCACCATCCCCCCCTCCTTTTCTTCTCTTTTCCCCCTCTTTTCCTTCCTTGCTTCTGTGATTCTCCAGATTTAGTCCCACCTTTTCTCCCCTCTTTGCGAATTCTATCAATCCATAGTTTCTTTGTCTTAAGCAAAAAATCCAAGAAATTCGCAAAAGCGGTACGCCAAAAGTATCGCTAGACGGAGCTATTTCCAAATATTCCTTAGGTGCGGATACATAAGGAGAATCTATATGGAACACCAACCTCCTTCCCCAGAAGAAAACCAACCCCAAGACCAACCCCCCTCCTCTGAAAAACATCCTCAGAATCAAACCCCAGAGAAAACAAAACCATCTCCCAAAGATACCTTTCCATCCAAAGAGAGCTCGAAGGAACCAAGCACAAAACCGTCATCCCCTCCTACCCCCTCATCCAAAGAAGCTACCTCCCCACTTTTCCCTTCTGAAGATGCCCCTACTCCTATCGAGTCAGAAAAAATCTCCACCGAACAACTCAAAGCCCTAGAGAGGTTTCAACAACTTCTTCTCCAACACAAAAAAGGAATCTCAATCGCCTCGATTTGCGGCCTAGCCTGCCTCTTTCTAGGTCTATGGCTTGGCGGCCTAGGGGCTCCGTCGACACAGAAAACAACCGCAAAAGGAGACGATGGGGTGCTCTTCTGGTCCTGCGCGATGCACCCTCAAGTCCAACAACCAGGTCCGGGAAAATGTCCCATCTGCGGAATGGACCTTATCCCCATTCGCTTTGTCCAAGAAGAAGGACCAGTGCTGCGTATGAGCGAAAGAGGGAAAAAACTAGCCCAAGTCCAAACCGCCCCTGTCCTCTATCGGCGCCTCAGCCATAAAGTCCGCCTCTACGGAAAAATCACCTACGATGAAACACTTCTTCACTACATTACCATGCGATTCCCCGGGCGCATCGATGCCCTCTATGTGGACTTTACCGGTGCCCATGTGCGCAAAGGCGATCACCTCGCCTACATCTATAGCCCCGAGTTGCGCTCCGCCCAAGAAGAACTCCTCTCCGATATCCAAGCTTACAAAGAAGCCTTAAAAACCAAAGATCCTCTCAATATCCAGCTAGCCAAAAAGAAAATGGAAGCTAGTAGGAAAAAACTAGAGCTCTGGGATATCCCCCCCCAAGAAATCGAAAAAATCATCCAATCCGGTAAAACCCAAGATCATATCACTATCTACTCCACCGTAGAAGGTACCGTTATCCACAAAGATGCCGTAATCGGACGCTATCAAAAAGAAGGTGATAAAATCTACACCATCGCAAATCTTAAACGAGTGTGGCTCTTCCTGGATGCTTATGAGAGCGATTTGGTCTGGCTAGGCTACGGACAAAAAGTAATCTTCGAAGTAGAAGCCTACCCCGGGCGCAAATTTGAAGGACGTATCGCCTACATCGACCCCTTTCTCAACAACAAAACTCGCACCGTCACCGTACGAGTGGAAGTCCCCAACGAACACCTCCTCCTTAAGCCCAATATGCTAGCCATTGCCACCATTGAAGCCCAAGTGGCTAGCGATGGAACATTGGTCTCTCAAGAACTCCAGGGAAAATGGATCTGCCCGATGCATCCCTACGAAACCACCACCAAACCGGGCCAAACCTGCAGCCGATGCGGAATGAAACTGGAACCTGCCCAAACCCTAGGATTTGTCTCCCTCCAGCCCAAGAAATCCCGCGTCCTCACTATCCCAGCCACCGCCCCCCTAATCACCGGCAAACGGGCTGTTGTCTACGTGGAAGACCCCAACGATCCTTCCAAATATATCGGGCGAGTCATCGAGCTAGGACCCCGGGCAGGCGATTACTATGTGGTCAAATCCGGCCTCGTGGAGGGGGAAAAAGTGGTCGTACATGGCGCATTTCAAATCGATTCCTCCCTGCAAATTATGGCCAGACCATCCATGATGAGCCCCCCAAAAAAGAAGAAAAAAAACTCTGTCCCGATCTTTGCCATCGCCAATGCTCCTTATCATAAAGAAATGGAACCTGTGCTACGCCAATATTTTCGCATCCAACAAGCACTTAGCCAAAATGAGCAAAAAAAACTCGCCCTTCTAAAAAAACAACTTCTTGCAAAACTCCAAAACCTACATTTCGAGAAAATGACGCAACTACCCCTTAGCAGCAAAACAAAACTCAAAAAACTTGTGAAAAAACTCCTCCAATCTGTCCAAAAAGCAGATAGCTCCAAACTAAAAGCATTTCGAAATGCTTTTGCAAAATGGACGAAAATTCTTGAAGAATATCTCCTACATTTTGGTCATACCCTACCTCAACCTATTTATAAAGCCTTTTGCCCAATGGCATTTAAAAACAAAGGTGGATACTGGCTCCAAATCCAAAAAGAAATCCAAAATGCCTATATGGGAACGGAAATGCTTACCTGCGGCAGTATCAAAAACACCTTTCCACCCCTCCCTCCAAAAGCAATCGGCGATATGGCCTTCGTGCAAGATAACCTAAGCCCATATTTTCGCCGTAGCTTCCATAAATTTAGCCAAAAAATTATTGAAAATTATCTCAAAATTCACCGGAAAATCTATCAAAAGAAAACCAACCTATCCACAGAACGCCTCCAAATCCTGAAACTGATTTTCGAATTTCAACCCAAAAAGCACTTTCCTAAAAAGGAATTGCCAACGGTACAGCGCATCCTAGAAGCTATGCGCTGGGCCGTACTAGACCTGAGAGGCAAAAAAATCCAAGAAATCCGACGGGACTTTCTCGACTTCTCCACCGCCCTGAAAGCCTGGATAGAACGCTTTGGCCATACCTACCCTAAACCCCTCTACCTCTACAACTGCACCAAATACCGACGCGGCCTCGGCGGCCACTGGCTGCAAAGTGCCTTCGCACCAAAGGATCCCTACCAACCAGGTGACAATCCTGTACTAGAACAAACATTTGCACCGTATAGAGCTAGGAGAAACCCTTTTTGAAAAAAGGATTTCCCCTAAAACCCCTTCTTACAAACTTTTGTTTGCCTAAAAGATTAGAAATCTTTTAGGCCGAAAAGACAGAAAGAAAAGTTTTTGGAGGTTCGGAACCTTTTTTCCAAAAGGTTCTGAAGAGTAAAAGATGAAGAAAATTCGTCCTCAAGGTTTGGGGCATTTGATTTGGTTTTGTTTAGACAATCCTTTGATTACGGTTTTATTGCTTTTGGGGATTTTGGCGGTGGGGTTGTATGTTTTGCCGTTTCCGTTGCCGGAGGTGGATCGATATGTTGACCGCGGCCCTGTGCCGGTGGATGCGATTCCAGACATTGGAGAAAATCAGCAGATTGTTTTTACCGAGTGGCCCGGTCGCTCTCCCCAGGATGTGGAGGATCAGATTTCTTATCCGTTGACGGTTTCTCTCCAAGGGGTTCCGGGAGTAAAGTCGATTCGCAGTTATTCTATGTTCGGGTTCTCCAGTATTTACATTATTTTTGAGGACGATGTGGATTTTTATTGGTCGCGCTCGCGGGTGTTAGAGCGGCTTTCCGTGGCTAGCAAGGATTTGCCAGAAGGCGTTACACCTGTTTTAGGGCCGGACGCCACCGCTTTGGGGCAAGTTTTCTGGTACACGTTGGAAGGGGAAGGGTTTTCTTTGCAAGAGTTGCGCACCATTCAGGACTGGTATGTGCGCTACGCGCTTCAGTCCAGCTATGGGATTAGCGAAGTAACTTCCATTGGTGGCTATGTCAAGGAGTACCAAATCGATGTGGATCCAGCAAAGATGTGGAAGTACAAAATCAAGCTTCAAGATATCTTTAAAGCGGTGCGCCGGGCGAATATTGACGTGGGAGCGCGGACCATTGAGGTAAACGGGGTCGAATACGTGGTACGAGGGATTGGGTTTGTCAAAAAGGTGGAGGATGTGGAAAATGTGGTGATCAAGGAGGTGGACAATATTCCTATTTATGTCAAAAATGTGGCAAGGGTTAAGCTAGGGCCGGCCCTTAGGCGGGGAGCGCTGGATAAAGAGGGGGCGGAGGTGGTCGGGGGGGTGGTGGTGGTGCGCTACGGGGTAAATCCGCTGAAAGCGATCGAAGAGCTGAAAAAAAAGATTGCACAAATCGAGCCCGGTTTGCCCCAGAAGAAGCTACCCGATGGTCGGATTTCCAAGGTGAAAATCGTTCCTTTCTACGATCGAACAGGTCTAATCTATGAGACGCTGGACACGTTAAAAGAGGCGTTGATGGATGAAACCATGATCACCATTGTGGTGATTTTGCTTTTTTTGCTGCATTTGCGCAGCTCCATGGTGGTTTCTCTTTCCTTGCCGCTAGGGATTTTGGTGGCTTTTATTTTTATGAAGATTTACAAGGTAGACTCCAACATTATGAGCCTGAGCGGTATCGCGATTGCAATCGGTACCATGGTGGATATGGGGATTATTATGACCGAGAACATTGTTCGACATTTGGAGGAGGCGCCACCGGAGAAGTCTCGTCTGCTGGTGATTTACGAAGCGGCCTATGAGGTGGGGGGAGCAATTTTAACAGCGATTTCCACCACCATCATTTCCTTCTTGCCCATTTTCTTTATGGAGGGGCCGGAGGGGAAACTTTTCAAGCCTTTGGCCTTTACAAAGACCTTTGCTCTTTTTGGTAGCGTGTTGGTGGCTTTGCTTTTTAATCCTTTTTTCTGCTACCTTCTTTTCCCTAAAGAAGGCGCCAAGCAAAAACGCCAAGGGCTAAAGTTTGTCCTCATGATAGTTTTTGCCCTGTTTGCTTTTAAGATTCACCTTTGGCTGGGAGGGGCTTTGCTCCTTTACCTAGGCTACAAAACCCTGGAAGCCCAGCTCAATCCCCGGCAAAAACAAATTCTTGGCTATGTCTGGGTTGGAATGTCCACGCTAGCTGTTTTGTTTTTAATGTCCAAGCAGATTACCCCAATGGGAAAAAATACGCCTTTTTTGAAAAATTTCCTCATTATTTCTATTCCTATTCTTCTGATCATCTCCCTGTTGCGCCTCTTTACCAAAGCCTATCCCTATATCTTGGTCTTTTTGCTCAACTATAAAAAAAGTTTTATGGCCTTCCCCATAATGATTATGATTTGGGGGCTAGTGATCTGGCGCGGCTTTGAGAATATTTTCGCCCCCGTCGTGGATTCAGCGGGCCTATCCTCTCTTAAGAAAACAGCCACGTGGAAATGGCTTGCGGAAAAATATCCCAAGTTTGGCGAGGAATTTATGCCCCGCCTAGACGAAGGCTCCTACCTCTACATGCCCATCACCATGCCCCATGGCTCCATTGGCAGCACGATGGAGATCATGCGTAAACAGGATATCGCCCTCAGCCAAATCCCCGAAATCGAAATGGTGGTGGGCAAGCTAGGACGCGTGGAAAGCCCGTTGGATCCGGCGCCGGTGTCTATGATTGAGACCATTATTCTCTACAAACCAGAGTTTAAATACGAAGACCGGCATCTTTTCGATATTCCCTACAAAGGAAAAATCCCCACCTCCCCCAAATCCTTTTTTATCGAAAAGTTTAAAAACTCTCCCTATCCGCTCTCCCAAGCGGCTATGGTGGAAACCGTGGAAGAAAACCAACATTGGAAAATCCAAGATGGAGGTGAAATCTACCATATCCAGCGCCATCCAAATGCCCTAAAAGTGCGCCTAAAAGGACTAATCCGACAATGGCGCCCAAATATCCGTACCAAAGAGGATATCTGGAACGAAATTCTAAAAGCTACCGAAGTTCCAGGAGCAACAACAGCTCCAAAACTGCAGCCAATTGAAACCAGAATTGTGATGCTCCAAACAGGAATGCGCGCCCCAATGGGAGTGAAAGTCAAAGGAAAAAATCTCAAAGAAATCGAACAAGTGGGACTGCAAATCGAAAAATATCTCAAAGAAGTCAAAGGCGTCAAAGCTAGCGCTGTGAACGCAGACCGCATCATCGGCAAACCCTATCTGGAATTCGAAATCCACCGGGATAAAATCGCCCGCTATGGCGTAAATATTCGGGATGTGCAAGATATCATCGAAATGGCCATCGGTGGAAAAAAAATCACCACCACCGTCGAAGGACGAGAACGATACCATATCATCGCACGATACAAACGTGAACTCAGAGACTCCATCGAAGAAATGCAACGCATCCTTGTCCCCGCACGAAACAACACCCAAATCCCCCTCTCGCAAGTGACAACCCTACGCTATGTGCGCGGACCACAAGTGATCAAAAGCGAAGATACCTTCCTCGTGGGATATGTCCTCTTCGATAAAGAAGACAAGTACTCCGAGGTGGAAGTGGTGGAAAACGCACAAAAATACCT
This sequence comes from Planctomycetota bacterium, assembly GCA_003694635.1. Classification (GTDB taxonomy): domain Bacteria; phylum Planctomycetota; class J132; order J132; family J132; genus J132. The sequence goes on along the minus strand of RFKQ01000120.1, from coordinate 19,019 downwards.
CCAAGAAAAAATCCGCTCCGGCGAGTTTAAACTCCCCCTAGGCACCACCTACGAATTTACCGGTACCTACGAAAATCAAGTGCGAGCCGCTAAACGCCTGATGATCTTAGTGCCTACCTCGATCTTGATTATCTTCTTGCTGATCTACCTCCAATTCCGCTCCGTAGCCCTCACCTTAATCGTGTTTACAGCTATCCCGGTCGCCCTCTCCGGCGGCTTTATCCTACTGTGGCTCTACAAACAACCGTGGTTTCTAGACACCAGCGTCTTTGGCGTGCCTGCGCGTGAAATGTTCCACATCCGCACCTACAACCTCTCCGTCGCCGTATGGGTAGGATTTATCGCCCTATTCGGAGTAGCCACCGACGATGGCGTAGTCATGGGAACCTACCTCCAACAATCCTTTCGTAGTATGAAAATTGACTCCCTCCAAGCCATCCGCCAAGCCACCATCTTCGCCGGCTGCCGACGCATCCGCCCCTGCCTGATGACCGTAGCTACAACAGTCCTAGCGCTCGTCCCTATCCTCCTTAGCTCCGGAAAAGGAAGCGATGTGATGATACCCATGGCCCTCCCCACCGTAGGCGGGTTAAGCATCGTGCTGATCACCCTATTCGTCGTACCCGTCTGCTACTGCGGCTGGAAAGAACTGCTGTGGAAATGGAATATCGAAGACGAACACTTTGATAAAAATAACAAGGAGGCCGCCAAGTGAAAAATCCTACCACCCCCTTTTGCTCTTGGAACCTTTTTCAAAAAAAGGTTCCAAACCTCCAAAAACGGCATGGGAAACCCTTTTTAAAAAAAGGTTTTCCCCTACCAACCCCTTCCCAAAAACTTTTATTTTCGAAATCCTTTTTTTCAAAAGGATTTCGCACTTTCCAAAAAATTCTCGCCAGCCTCTCTCTGCTAACCACCATGGCCCTTTGCACCAGCTGCTCTACCCCCGGCAGATGGCAATACCATCATTTCCTCACCCAAGAAAAACTCTTTTTTCCAGAAGATAAAGTCCAACCTGAGGTAGCCAAAAAACTCCGAACCAAACTCACCCTAGCCCAAGTCCTCCAACTCGTCTGGCAACGCAACCCCTCCATCAAAGCCGCCCGATTGCGCTGGCGCGCCACAATCGAAAAGATCCCCCAAGCCACCTCCTACCCCGACCCCATCCTAATGTATAGCTACTACGTCCAAGAAGTGGAAACCCGCGTTGGCCCACAACGACATAGCGTCTCCCTTACGCAAAAAATCCCCTTCCCCGGCAAACTCACCCTCCAAGGAAAAATGGCCTCCCAAGATGTCCGAATCGCACGCCTAATCACCGAAAAAACCATTCGAAATGTTTTCGTGCAAACCAAAATCGCCTACTACGAGCTGCTCTATATCGAAAAAGCCTTAAAAATCTACCAAAAGCAGCGGGAACTTCTCGAGCGCTATGTCAACTTCGCCGCCGGAGAACACGGCAAAAATAACACCAAGCTCTCCGAGGTTTTTAAAGCCCAAAGCCTCCTAGCCCAAAGCCACTACGAAATCCTACTCCTCAAAGAAATGCGCCTCGCCCAACAACAACGCCTTCGCTCCCTTCTCGCCTTGGAAGCTAACCTGGAGCTTGCACCACCACAAGAGCTCTCCTTTCAACCATTCAACGTCTCCCTAAATGAACTCATCCAACTAGGCGACCGCTATAACGAAGAACTGTGGATCGCTAGAGAAAAAGTCACCAAAGGCGCATTCGCCCTACAGCTCGCTAAAATGAGCTATCTGCCCAATTTCCAGTTCGGGGTTAAATGGATAGAAACAGGAAAAGCCATTCTCTCCACCCCTGAGAGCGGAAAAGATCCTCTCATCGTCTCCGCCGGCCTAAACCTTCCTATCTGGTGGGGGCGGGATGCGGCCAAAATTGATGAGAAATACTACCAACTCCAAGCCCTCCAACAAGAACGCACCGCTGTGCGACAAAATCTACGCAGCCAAATCTCCACCGCTTACTTCCGCCTAACCAATACCGAGCGCCTGGTGAAACTTTATGCCGAACAACTCCTCCCCCAAGCCAACCAAGCCCTTGTGGTGGCCGAGCGGCGCTACCGAGAAAAAGTCACAAACTTTTCAGCTATGCTTGAGACCATTAGCGTTTGGCTAAACTTCCAATTGGCCTACTGGCGCGCCCTGGTGGATTACAACCAAAACCTGGCCCGCCTAGAGCAACTTATCGGTCAAACCATCTTCCTCAAAAAGAGGAGAAAACCATGACCAAAATAAAGATAGCCGCCGCGTCTGCTTTTCTAATCTTTCTAAGTAGCTGTCTATATCGCCAAAAACTCCAAGAATACGAGGCGTTTTCCACCACTCCCTACGCTTCTGAAAGCATAAACGAGGCTAAAAAAAGCAAACCTATGCCCAAAAAAATCCAAAGGAAAGTCTCCAACTTAGAGTCTATCGCCAAAAAGAAACGCCAAGAAGTGTCTAAAAATTTATGGAAATCAGATTTCTACGACTTCTCCTCTCCAGCTTTCCAAAAAGCACAGAAGCTTGTAGAACAAAATCAAGCCGAAAAACAACTTCAAAAAAAAGTCTCTCTAGACCTACTTATCGCCATTGCTCTCAAACAAAATCCCGCTCTTCAAGAGGCAAAATCCAATCTGCAAGCCACCTTGGATCAATATCAACAGGCCGCTTTTTTGGAGGAAATTGTCTTCTCTTACCAAAGCTTTGTGCGAGAACTCAACCTTCGTGTAGGCAAACCACGCCACAAAACCCCTTGGAATCAACGCTATCCCTTTCCCTCTACACTCAGCTTAAAGGGCGAAATCCTCGAGCTCAACACAAACATCGCCAAGGAAAAATTCAACATTGTTTTGCGAAATCTAATCGCAGATATCGCCAAGACCTATTTTCATATCCTCTACCTCCAGATCTCCATCACCATCACAAAAACCCATCAAAAATTGCTCAACGAACTCCACAAGGTAGCTCTCACCCTCTATGAGAGCGGTAAAACACACCACTCTAATATTCTCCGCCTACAAGTGGAATTAGCCAAAATCGACGATATCCTCCTTACCCTAGAGCAAAAATTGCAAACTGCCCTAGCTTCGCTCAATCAACTCCTCTCACGCCCTTCCCAAAGCCCCTTCGGACCGTTTCAAAAACGGCATTTCTCCCTTGCGCCTAAAAAGCTAAAAGAACTTCTTCAAGCCGCTCTCCAATACAGGCAAGAGCTGCGCATCGCCAATCTAAAGGCCAATAAACTAGAAGTAATGGTGCAGCTGGTGCGCGAGCGACTACACCCCGAATTTATCCTAGGACATAGCTATCTGGAAGAGGGAAAAGGAGCGTTCGCCGGACCAACAAGGTCGAAAGCCACCTTTGCCCCGGTGATTCGGCCAATGCCAAAATGGTGGTATGGAAGCCAAGAGGCTTATTTGCGGGAGCTGGAACTAAAAGCTAAAGAAGCAAAGGAAGCCACCCAAAAAGAGAAAGATAAATCCCTCTATCTTACCCAAAAGGCTTATTATAATTGGGATACCGCTTGGAGGGAGCTAAAACTCTATCAAAATTCCCTGCTCCCTCGAGCGAAACAAGCTTACCAAGTGGCCAAACGAGGATATGAAAGCAATCGGGTGGACTTTACAAGCCTCATTGATGCCGAGCGTATTTGGCTAGAGTTTGAACTCAAACGCGCTCGATCCCAGCGGGATTTAGAGTTAGAGATTTTGAATACTATGAAAATTGTTGGGAATCGTTCGTTTTAGCAGTCTGAATTTCCACGCCTGCGGCTTGAATTCCCTTATTCCTATTTGTGAAAGAAGCAATTCTATGCACAACTTTATTTTGTATACGGCTGTTTTCTTCTCTTCTTTTTTCCTTATCTCCTTCCCTCAAGGCATCGCCAAGGATAAAAAATCCTCAGCAATGAAAGCATTGGCAAAAATGAAATTTTATCTCTGTCCAGAACATCCTACCATTCCTTACCCCTCAGCTGGAAAATGTCTAAAATGTAAAACAACCCTCAAACTCTACCAAAAACCTCAGCTTTACCACTGCCCAATGAAGTGCAAGGGCCTCTTCTACACAGAAAAAAAAAGCGCGTTGCCTGGTGTACCAAATGTTTGTCAAACCCTGGAAAAAGAAAAAAGATTTGTGGCAGTGCCCAATGAAATGTAAAAATCTTACCTTCTCGAATCCCGGAAATTGCCCAGAATGTGGTATGAAGTTAGAAGAGATAAAATCTAAAAAAGATTGACCCCCTAAGCATAGCCCCTAACGCTTTGTGGGAAAAGTAGTACCTCCTTTTGATCTTTCCCACATCTTTTTCTCTCTAAATTGTAAAACTCTCGAGCTTCGGCTCGTTTGCTACGATAAATTTTTTAGTGGAAATGCACAAAAACATCTAACAGTTCAAAATTTTTTTCCGTATAAAAACTAAAACTCTACAAGCCTCATTGAAGAAAGGGGAAATCACTATGCAAAATCTTCACCCGGTCTTTGTCCACTTTCCCATCGCATTGCTAACGTTTTCTGTGATCTTTGATGCGATTGGAATGTGGCTGAAAAAAGAATCCCTAAAAAACGCTGCCTGGTGGACGATGGTAGCAGGAATAGGCGGAATTCTACTAGCCGTCGCCACCGGACTCTGGGCAGAATCCACCGTGCCTCACGGAGGGGGCTCCCATGAGATTATGGAAATTCACGAAACTCTTGAGTTGATCGGTTTAGGAGCCTTTGTAGTGCTCTTTATCTGGCGATCTGTGCGCAAATCGATCTTGCCAGAAGTTTCTTGGCAACTGGGTGTTTATTTCTTTTTAGCTGCTGTGGGACTAGCTACCATGCTCTACGGCGCCCATTTGGGAGGCCGACTGGTCTACGAATTTGGCGTAGGCGGACAGCTGGTGAACACCTCTCAGCAAAATGGCCATAGCCATGAACACGGTGAAAGTGGCCATTCTCATTAGTTCTGAAAAGTATGAAAACAACAGAAATAAAAGGAGAAAAAATGATGAAATATTCTATTTTCGCCCTTATGCTTGTGTCCTTGGTATTTGTCGGATTGGGCTGCCCAAAGAAAAAAGGTAATAAAAACCAAGGCAAAAATCAGTCTAAAAAAGATGAACATAAGCATAAATACTATTGTGCGATGAAATGTATCTCAAAAAAGCCTGGCAAATGCCCCAAATGTAAAGCTGATCTAAAAAAGAATGATAAAGGTATTTTTGTTTGTCCCAAAGGATGTATTAAATATTACGATCAAGAAGGGAAATGCGAGGTTTGTGGCATGAAGCTTAAAGTCAAAGACGATCACAAAGATAAAAAAGGCAACAAAGATAAAGGAAAAAATAAATCCTAATCAGCTTAAATTTTTGAAGTGTAATTTAATCGGTTTCCGCCTCCGAGTTATAAACTATTCTAGCCATTCAAAGCTAGTCTAACTACAGCGGCTACAACCTTTAGCCCAATCCTTAGGATTGGGCTTTTTTTACATACATATGGATGAAAAACCAATTATCTTGGTGCTGGGAATGAAGTAAATATGGATTTTTCTTTTAGATTTTTTTTTTAGATCCCCACCCTAGGTGGGGGAGGAATATAAGCACACACCTTCTCTCTTACTATAAGCTGTGGCGGGGATTGGGGTGGTGGCAGCTTATAGAAAAGGGGGTGTTCTCCCGCCCGAGTTTCGCCCTATTCCGACCCGCCTCCCGAGGGTGAAGAAGGGAGAGGAGAAAACCCGTGTTTAGCTGGAAAAAATTTTAATATAGATGATAAGCAAAATTTGTTCCAATAATTCTAATTTTATCGAAAAAACTTTTCTGATTTTTGTATTTATTTTATTCATAAAGACTTGAGAAAAAACTTAAATAAGGGAAAAAATTTTTTTTGATTGGCTGGTAAGTCAAAAAAGGGGTAAAACAAGGCAAAGTGTCCCAAAACGAGACAGGGTTACTAAAAATAAATGGATATTTATGAAAATCATAAAAAGTTTAGCATTTTGGAATATTTTTTGCTTAAGAAATCTGTGGTTAGTGCCAACGGATGGATAGAGAAGACACCGGCTATAACAGTGGATTGATTTGTCCTCTATCCGCAAACTACGCTCCTTGTATTGTTCTATCTTTGGACAAGCATGAAAAGGCAAAAACAATCGCCCAAAGTTTTAGGGAAGTGTGGAGAGAAGAGTCACTTTGGCTAAAGATCTGACAAGAAAAAGACGAGAAAGAATACTTTAGACGTATATCAAAAGGTTTATAACCCAAAAGTAGATTTTTGAACAACTCAACACTTTCACAAGGAGTAAGTGCCATGAAGTTTAGATTATTTTGTCTACTTATTTTCTCTGCTTTGTTTTTGCCAAAGGCTCAGGCAAAAGCTCAAAAATCTCAAGATGCTTGGAAAAAATTGGAGAAAGCCCTTAGCCAAGAGCCAAATCTATCTCAAAAAACCAAGCAAGCCCTGAAGTCTGTTTTTCAGGAATTGAAATCCTCCCCTTCTAGCACTGAAACCTCCAAAGGCTGGAGCAAAGTTTTAAAAAATCTAACCCTTTATGGTGATTTCCGGTTTCGATGGGAATCTACCTTTGTACCCTCTCAGCCCGATCGACATCGGCCGCGCCTGAGATTCCGCCCCGGTGCTAAATATCAAGTGGCTCCTGGATGGGAAGTGGGAATGCGCCTGGTTACCGGCAATGCCGATGATCCCAATAGCACCCACCAGACGTTTGGAAATATTTTCAATAGCTACGCCGTTAGTTTGGACCGGCTTTATCTTTTGTATCAATCCTCCTTTCTCAAAGGTGCTTTTCTGGAGGTAGGCAAATTCCCACTTCCCTTTTACCGCAACCCTGTTTTTGGTAGCCTTATTTGGGATTCAGATGTTCAGCCGGAAGGGCTTTTTGGCGGCTATCGCTATAAAAAAGCCAAAGGACAAAAGGGGATACTTCGAGCATTTCACTTCATCCTTGGCGGTTTGTATCTCAACGAAAATTCGGTCAAAGCCGATCCTACTGGAATTGCTGCGCAGGCGATGGGAAAAGTTCAGTTTCTTCCCAAGTTATTTGCTTATTTGGCTACCTCCTATTATTGGTATTCCAACCTCACCCCAAATGGAAATGACGTTGTTGTGGGCGACAACGCCGGCAACCGCACGGTATCCACAGATCTCAACGCCAACGGCATCCCCGATGACTTTCTCTCTCACTTTGGGATTGTTCATATCATCTACGCCTTAGAAAGTTATCATCTTTGCAAACAGATCCCCATAACTTTGGCCGTGGAATACATGCAAAATGTTCGCAATGCCTCTGGCGCTGGCAACAAAGGATGGGCGGTTGGTGTTTCTGTTGGAAAAGCCAAGAAAAAAGGGGGATGGAAGATTTACTACCAATGGAACGTAGTGCAGGAAGATAGCGTTTTCTCCCCCTTTGCCCAGGATGATATCCCCCTTCAAACCAATCATCGTAGCCACTTTTTCGGGGTAAAGTATATGCTTTTTGACAACTTTGAATTCCACACTTGGGCCATGGTTTACCGCCAGATACGAGGGAATAAGAAAGACAATCTTCGAGTAAGATTTGAAATCAATATTCGATTTTAAAATTCTTTACGTCTAAGGATTTTTCAAGGATGTTTGGATTTCATCCTTCGCCTTAAGACTCGGTTTTGGCCTCGTATCCAAGACACTTTTCTCCCCTAGGGCTTGAGCAATCCTCGGCCTTAGGGTTTTTTTCTTTTCTTGTCTAGTCTAGCGAAATCGAATTTGGCAGAGGTAGGCAACTTTGAAAAAAAAAAAACACGCGATTGCAGAGAAGCCTCCACAACCGCGCAAGACAATCGACAACTCAAAAAAGGAGAAAGCCTTAAGAGGAAATCGCTTCTTTGGCTTGATCAGAAGCTATGTCCACAAGCTGATCCACAGCGATTTCAAGGATTTTTGACTTGTGTGGTTGCAGTTTTTCTGGAATTTGTAGGCGCTTGTCAATTTCGGCCTCCAGATATTCTTGGGCAAGTTCTTTGAGTTTATCTTTTAAGGTATCTTCTGCGGCCTCTTGCAAATCTTTGTGTTCCTTCACTTTCTCGATAAAGTTGGGTAAGACATCTTTGGCCAGTTTGTTCCCAAGCTTTTGGATAGCTTTTTTTTGAAAAAATCCCTGAATACTCTCCAGAATACCCATAGCGAAGCTCCTGTTTAAAAAGTTTAAAAATATATAAATGGGCGAAGCCCTTAAAGATCAATTATGGCATTTTCTTGAATATTTTCAAGAAAAAAATCAAATCTTATTTTCGATGGAAGCAGGGATCCTATTTTGTTTCTGATTTTTGAATGATTTTAAGCCTTGGCTGAGGCTAGAGTTGGGGAGAAAAATCTCGAAAATGGTGAGTATATTCTCTATTTTGATGCAAGGAGGAGAAAAAATTTTATCTAGGAGATGCCTTTCTAATTTTTTTTACAGCTAAATAATGATTCTAAGCGATAAGATTGCGTAGGGAGTGTGAATGGTATAGGGGAGTGAGTGTAAATTGGAATAATTTTTGCAAAGATATAATCTCTGTGAAGAGAAAGAATCGAATGCAGCAGACCGGCTGAATTTGAAAAATGGATAAGATAGGTAGGGCACGGCACATGAAAAAAAGAGTATTTCCTTATTCTATCTTAGCTTTTGCTTTTTTGATAAGTTCATTGCGGGGAGCTTCTCCCTCCAAGAGCATAACCAATCCTTCCTCTTTGGAAAAACGACTGCGATCGTTAGAGGAGGAATTGGCCAAATTCAAATCCAACGTATCTGATATGAATTTTTTCCTTATTCCCTCCTGGCTGGCGGTGGGATTAGGGGGACAATATCGGGTGATGGGAAATTCTTCCAACTTTGATTGGCATTCGAAAAGCATAAGCAAGAAACAGCCCTCCTCCAGCTTTATAAATCAACGATTTCGAACCTGGCTAAATCTCCATGAGAAAAAAAAACAAAGGGTTGGAGTCTATCTTCAGCTAGAGATTGGCCACAACATGTGGGGAGACGATACAGAAGCTCCTAAAACTCATTTGGCCAATGGCAATGAGGTGGGACTAGAACTTCGACGAGGTTTTCTGTGGTTGAAAATAGAGAAACAACACCTTCTTCGAGTAGGCATTCAGGCTTGGCATGACAGGTTTGGAGAGCGGCCGGATTTTAAAAAAAATTGGCTTTTTTCTGTGGATCACTATGACTCTTCTGGAGCTATCTTAGCCAATTCTATTTGGGATTTTAATGTAGGAGGTATTTCCTTAACAGGCAGCTTTGGCAAAGCCCACTATCGAACGGGTTGGTTTCTCTTGGGAATGGGAACCACATTTACGGGGGACAATTCCGCCAATCTTTTAAGCCTAGACATGGATATGGAGATAGGAGCTCATCTTTTGGGGGGAAGTGTCTACTATCTTCTAGATAGGGGAGACTACAGTTATGGCAATTTCGGCGGCCCTAAAGTTTCTAATTACGATCATTCCTGGGACCTGTGGACGGGAATAAGAGCGCATTTTTCTTTTTTTGTTTTTCACTTGAGTTTTTTCGTTATCTACAATCACGGAGAGGTGGCCGGGGCTTCCTACCAACACGATGGTTGGGCACTCAAAAGCGCTTTGAAAGTGGATCTAAGAAAAGTAGGAAAATTTCGTTTTCAAACGCTTTATTCCACCGGAAGTAAGGGGAGAGAAGGGGAGAAATCTTTTCGAACCATTGCCCAAAGTGAAAGGGATGATTTGGGTAGTCAAGGCTATTGGAGCTTTTTAGGACTTACCTCGCCTTGGGGGCCAAGTGATGTCAAGGATTTAGGCGTAGGTCTCCAAAATCAGGGACTAGGGCTTTTGACCATCCAAATCAGCTACGAGAGGGCGCTTCTTCAGAACCTTAGGGCCTATTTGGGACTTGGCTGGCTTCAGTCAGCGGCTTCCAATCCTATCAATGATAAAAAGGATATGGGATTTGAGACGTTTTTTGAGCTTTCTTGGAACATTTATGAAATGCTAAGCCTGAAAATAGGTAGTTCCTATTTGATAACGGGTAATTTTTACAAAACTCCGAATGGAGGAAATCCAGATGATTTGTGGGAGAGTTATTTTCGATTGCAGATGGAGTTTTAGAGGGGTGGTGGCTAGAATAGACGGAGATGGATGTAGGTTCGGTATGGTTAGGACTTTTTGGAGGTAGTGAAGTATGAATGAGCAAGAAAACACAAAAGCAGAAAGCAGGCGGGAGTTTTTGGGAAAAGCCATGTTAGCGGCCTTAGGAACGGCCTTTCTTGCTGGTCAGGTGGAGGCAAAGGCGTCCGAAGCGGCTCCCAAGGAGGATTTTGAGGTCCCAGAAGGCGATGAGCATTTGATCCGGATGCAGAGAGAGCTCAAAGAAGCTTTGAAGAAGCCAGCAAAGGAACGCCGTTGGGTGATGGTGATCGATTTGAGAAAGTGCGTAGGATGCCACGCTTGCACCATCAGCTGTATTGCGGAGAACAAGTTGCCTCCGGGGGTGGTATATCGCCCCGTTATTGAAGAGGAAGTAGGTAGCTATCCCAACGTAAGCATGCGTTTCCTGCCTCGACCTTGTATGCAATGCGATAACCCTCCTTGCACTCCTGTTTGCCCTGTCCATGCTACTTGGAAGGATGAGGAAGACGGGATTGTCCATATTGACTACAATAAGTGCATTGGATGCCGTTATTGCATCACCGCCTGTCCTTACGGTGCCCGTTCGTTCGATTTTGGAGAAAATTACTCGGATCAGACGCCGAAAACCTCGGAGTATGAAGAAGCGCCTAGCTTTGATTGGGGCAAGAAATGGGAGCGAAAAAATGGCGATTCCCCCATTGGCAATGCGCGCAAATGCCATTTTTGTATCCACCGTGTAAAAGAGGGCATGCTTCCAGCTTGCACCACCACCTGCATTGGCCACGCTACGTATTTTGGAGACGCCAACAATCCCAAAAGTTTGGTCGCTGAGCTGATTGGCAAACCCAATGTAATGGTGTTAAAAGAAGAGTTGGGTACCCATCCTAGAGTTTATTATTTGGTCTAGAAGGAGGCTTGGATATGAAGGATTCTCCAGCTAAAACGGGCACGCCTCGGGGGCTTAAGTTTTTCTATTATCTTTTCTTGGGAATACTTTCTATATTCGGGGCTGTGGTGATTGTCCAACGGCTTGTGATCGGGATGAAGGTTACCGCCCTGAGCAGCACCATTGCTTGGGGGATGTGGGTGGCTTTTTATATCTACTTTATTGGGCTTTCTGCCGGTTCATTTTTGCTCTCCACCCTGATTTATGTCTTCGGAATGAAGCGATTGGAAAAAGTAGGACGTATGGCTCTTGTGTCGGCTTTGTTTGCTCTTTTTGGAGGATTGGGATTTATCTGGATGGATTTGGGGCATCCCTGGAGGTTCTGGAGGATATTTTATAACTGGAACTACACCTCTGTGTTGGCATGGGAGAGTTTGTTTTACGTGTTCTATATCCTGGTGATTATGGGAGAGCTTTGGTTTTTGATGCGGGAGGACTTCTCTCGCTTAAGCCAAGAAAAAACCGGAGGCCTTGGCTGGCTTTACCGGGTTCTGGCCTTTGGCGTGCAGACACCTTCGGCGGAAGAAGAGGAAAAAAAACTGCATCAAAACTCGATGAAATGGGTGAGGATTTTAGGAATTGTGGGAATCCCTTTGGCGATCGGGGTGCACGGGGGAACCGGGGCAATTTTTGCCGTGGTTGGCGCCCGTCCCTATTGGTTTAGCGGCCTGTTTCCCATTATCTTTCTTGTATCTGCACTGGTTTCCGGGGCCGCGCTGATGACTTTTCTTTACGCCTTTTTCGGCCAGAGAGATGAGGATCATCCCTCCATTGTCCAAGAGATGGCCAAACTTATGGTTTTATTTATCTTCATTGATCTGTTGCTGCTTTTTGCAGAATATCTGGTGGGGTGGTACAGCGGTATTCCCACACACGCCAAGATATATCACATTATCATGTTTGGTCCTTTTCCCTATACCTTTTGGCTAGGCCAAGTGCTGATGGGAATGCTCATTCCAATCCTTCTTGCTCTTTTGCCCTTTACACGCAAAAATGTCTATTTTCTAGGTCTGGCAGGATTAAGCGCGGTGATTGGGATTGTGGCCGTTCGGCTAAATTTGGTAATACCTGCTTACATTTTGCCTGTCTTAAAAGGACTGGATACAGCTTATTATGATAAGCGTTGGACGTATTCCTATTTCCCATCTTATATGGAATGGGCTACCTCCATCGGTCTGATCGCTATTGTGGTTTTGTTGTTTAGTGTTGCTTGCGAAATTCTTCCACTATTTCCGTGGAAAACAAAAGAAAATTAAAGGAGAAAGGGCCATGAAACAAAAAAAAGCTATAAGCCGACGAGCGTTTCTAGGAGGGTCTGTTGCTTTGGTTGGTAGCTCCGCTTTTTTGGGCGGTTGTCTAAGCTCCAAAGATTCTTCTCAAGGCTGGTCTGAATATCCTTTGGCAAAGCCAGAGCATCAAATTTACTCCGCTTGCCTTCAATGCCATACCGCCTGCCCCATTAAGGTGAAGATCTACGATGGTGTGGCGGTTAAAATCGATGGCAACCCTTACGCAACCCAGACCATGCAGGTGCAAATACCGGCAGCTACCTCTCCAAAAGACGCCGCTCGAGTGGATGGCCTACTCTGCCCAAAAGGCCAAGCTGGTCTCCAAACCCTCTATGACCCCTATCGGCTGGTTCGGGTACTCAAAAGAGCTGGAAAACGAGGGGAAAACAAATGGAAAACCATCTCTTTTGAGCAAGCTATCCAAGAAATTGTCGAGGGTGGCTATCTTTTCAAAGACGTACCTGGAGAAGAAAAACGAAAGGTGCTAGGTCTCAAGGACCTTTACAAGCTTCGCGATCCCAAGCTTTCCCAAAAGATGGCAGAAGATGCCAAAAAGGTGGCCAAAGCTCAAATGAGTGTGGCCGAATTTAAAAAGAAATACAAATCCCACCTCTCCCTGCTCATCGATCCAGACCATCCCGACTGTGGACCGGTAAACAACCAATTCCTCTTCCTAGCCGGAAGAATCGAGCATGGAAGAAAAGAATTCTCTAAGCGATTTATGAACGGTGGATTCGGAAGCATAAACTGGTTAGAACACACTACCGTCTGTGAGCAGTCTCATCACATCGCTTATGAAATGGTCACCAATCAATACCACAACGGCGCTTGGAAAAAAGGAAAACATCATCTCAAACCTGACCTTTATGAGGCGGAGTTTGTTCTGTTTTTCGGTACAGGCGCCTTTGAGGCTAACTTTGGACCACCGTATTTGTCGGGGTTGGTTACCACTAACCTAGTGGAGGGAAATATGAAGATCGCCGTGGCCGATCCAAGGCTTTCTAAAACTGCGGCCAAGGCGTGGAAATGGCTGCCGATTCTCCCCGGAGGAGACGCTGCACTGGCCAATGGAATAGCCCGCTGGATTTTGGAAAACAAGGGCTACGATGAAAAATACCTTCTCAATGCCAACGCAGCAGCGGCGGAAAGGGATGGAGAAACTTCCTGGAGCAATGCTACCCATTTGGTGCGAATTGAGAAAGATGGGCCCGGAAGGATGCTTCGAGCCTCTGAGCTCGGAATAGGGGATGAGCACTCTTTTGTGGTGATCCAAAACGGAAAACCGGTGGCAGTCAATGCCTATGACAAAAGTACTCCCATCCATGGAGAGCTCTTCTACAGTGGCAAAATCAATGGAATTCCTCTCAAAACTTCCCTCCAGCTTCTAAAAGAATACGTGTTCTCCAAAACCATGGAAGAATGGGCTAAGTTAGCGGGGTTGGAGGTCCAAGACATTGTGGAAGTGGCCAGAGAATTTGTACGCCATGGGAAAAAGAGCGTGGCGGAAATGTATCGAGGACCTGTCCAACACACCAACGGCTATTACAACGGGCAAGCCATTATCACTCTAAATCTCTTAATGGGAAACATTGGCTGGAAAGGCGGCCTAAGCAAAGGCGGAGGACACTGGCATGAAATGGGAAATAAAAAAGGGCAACCTTTTCCTCTAAAATCTATGCACCCTAACAAACTCCATCCTTTTGGATTTAAAATCACCCGCGAAGGCTCTCACTATGAAGAAAGCACCTTCTATCAAAAAGAAAAATACCCCGCCAAAAGACCCTGGTATCCCCACACAAGCAACGTTTATCAAGAGGCCTTACCTTCAGCACAAGATGGCTATCCCTATCCGTTAAAAGCCATTCTCATTCACAAAGGAACCCCCGCTTTTTCTATCCCTGGTGCCCATAAAAACATAGAGTACCTTGCCGATGTTCACCAAATCCCCCTGCTTATCTCCTGCGATGTGGTGATTGGCGATACCTCTATGTACGCCGATTATATCTTCCCCGATACGGCAATTTGGGAGCGCTGGGGAACCCCCCATACCACGCCAGCGGTGCCCGTGGCAGCCTCTAAAGTTCGTCAGCCTACCATCACCCCACTGGTGGAGAAAGTGAAGGTATTCGGCGAAGAAATGCCCCTATCTCTCGAAGCCCTTCTGCTTGGGATTGCCGAAAAACTAAAACTACCAGGTTTCGGTAAAAACGGTTTTGGTAGGGGTATGGATCTCAAACGTCCAGAGGACTGGTACCTGAAAATGGTAGCCAATATCGCAGCAGGAGATAAACCCAACGATTCGGTGCCTGAAGCTTCCCAGGAAGAGCTGGAAATTTTTTACAAAGCAAGAAAACACCTCGACTCCTCTGTCTACGATCCGCAAAAATGGCAAAAAGCTGTCGTGGATGATGACAATAAAAACTGGTGGAAACAAGTCGTCTATGTTTTGAACCGAGGAGGTAGATTTGAAACCTTTGAAAAGTACCAAAAGAGCGGAAAATACCTCCCCCACCCATTTAAGGGTATGGTGCAGTTCTACGTGGAAGCTGTTGCCACTACCCGCCATTCCTACACAGGAAAACGTTTCGAAGGATTGGGAAAATATAAACCCATTACAGACTATAGCGGTAAAGCAATCTCTCTAAATTCTTCCAAATACCCCCTCCATCTGATCACCTATAAGGATATCTTGGGCGGCCAGTCTCGAAATCTTCCGGGAAATTACTGGCTCTCTAGTATTATGCCCGAAAATCCCATCATTTTACATAAAAAAACAGCTAGAGAATTGGGACTGAAGGATGGGGATACAGTGAAGGTGATCTCCGCGGATAACCCCGAAGGTGTCTGGGATTTAAAAAATGGAGAGAAAAAACCGATGCTCGGCACAATCCAAACCAAAGAAGGTGTGCGTCCGGGTGTGGTGATGATCTCCTGGCACTATGGACATTGGCATTATGGAAGCCGGGATACCCTCGTGGAGGGTAAAATTGTCAAAGGCGATGCAAGACGAAGCAAAGGAATTTGCCCCAACGCTGCCATGCGCCTAGACCCAGTTTTGAAAAACGTCTGTCTAAGTGATCTTATCGGAGGTTCCACCTCCTTCTACGATAGCCAAGTCCAGCTGGTAAAAGTATAAGCAAAGGCTTTTTCCTCCAAAAAAAAACTTTTTCCAAAATTTTTAAGACAAAGAGGGAAACCTTTTTCCAAAAAGGTTTCCCTCTGCATCCACTCCCAAAAACTCTCTGGGACTTATCCAAAATGGGTAATCGGCCATCCCTGCCCTTACCCAAGCCCTGCGGGATAAAAACCCGGACGTGCGCGCTGCCGCCGCGCAAGCCCTCGAGCAAATGGGTCCGGAAGACAAAGCCGCCATCCCCCCCCCTTAAACTCTTCCAAAGAGATTTCTCCCCTGATATAAAATCCCTAAACTATTCAAAATAGCTCCTCCATTCCATAGAAAACCATCTGAATGACCCTTCCGCTTGTAGGATAGCTGCCGCTGAAAAGTCCTTCTGATGTGAAAAAACTGTTGCCCCGACAAAATCAAAAAAAAATTGACTTATTTGATCCAAAAACTTAACAAACCTAACCTACTCCTCTGTATCGAAGAATTGCTAGAAAATATAGGAAAATCAGCGGTAAACTTACTTAAGAAAATCTCCCACAAAAAAGAAAGCAAATCCAAGCTATCCTAAGAAAATTTAGCCCCTAACGCCAAAAAACAAACAAATGTAAACAATGAAACCATGGAATGAGGGGCAGGGAAAAAGCCTCCCTCTCCACCCCCCTACCTACCCTTCCTTGACTTGGAAAAAAGAATAGATATAATACTCTAAAAAAATACTCTAAAATCGAACTTAACTCTAGCTGCGTTAAAATAAGGAAAAAACTATGGAATTCATTCGTCTGGAAAATCAAGAAAATATCACCACCATCACCATCCATCGACCAGAAAAATATAACGCTCTAAACAAGACCGTCGTCAACGAACTCCTCCAAACCTTCCAACAACTCCAAGATGACCCCAACACAAAAGCCATCATACTCACCGGCACCGGCGAAAAATCCTTCGTCGCAGGCGCCGATATCTCCGAACTCGCCCAACTCCAACCTCCCCAAGCTAAACAACTTAGCCAAAAAGGCCAACACCTCACCCTCCTCATCGAAAACTTCCCTAAACCCGTCATCGCCGCCATCAACGGCTTCGCCCTCGGCGGCGGTCTAGAACTCGCCCTCGCCTGCCATATCCGTCTCGCCTCCCAAAACGCCCTCCTCGGACTGCCCGAAGTCTCCCTCGGCGTCATCCCCGGCTACGGAGGTACCCAACGCCTACCCCGACTCATCGGCAAAGGAAAAGCCTTCGAACTTATCCTCACTGGAAAAAAAATAAAAGCACAAGAAGCCCTCGAAATCGGACTTATCAACCACGTCACCCCACCAGAACAACTCCTCGAAGAAGCTCAAAAACTCGCCAAACAAATCCTCCACAACGCTCCCCTCGCCCTCTCCCTCGCCATCGAAGCCGTACAGAGAGGGACTCACCTCTCCCTAGAAGACGCTCTAAACCTCGAAGCCGACCTCTTCTCCCTCTGCTGTACCACCCAAGATATGAAAGAAGGTACCCAAGCCTTCCTAGAAAAACGAAAACCTAACTTCCAAGGAAAATAAAACTCACCTAAAACCCCAAACCACTATCCCTCCCCCACACACAATCCCCCAATCGTCAAACGGAGCAACTAAATGAAAGAGAAGTACTATATCGTCGTACTTCCAGGAGATGGAATCGGAACGGAAGTCTGCCAACACGCCCTTCATATCCTCGAAATCATCCAACAAACCATGAATATCCCTTTCGAATTCGAAACCATACCCTGCGGAGGTGCCTACTACCTCGAACACGAAGAAGAATGGCCACCCGGCTCCTTCGAAAAATGCAAAGCCGCCGATGCCATCCTACTCGGCGCCGTGGGGCACCAAGTCGACGGCAAAGATGTCTTCACCAAACCCGGTAAACCCTACGATATTCCACAACTCGCCGGATACGCACAAGTGATCGGCAACCGCAAAAAACTTAACCTCTACGCCAATGTCCGCCCCATCAAACTCTATCCCAACGTCCCACAAAATATCGCCGGACACTTCGTCCACCTCTTCTCCCCCAACGATGTGGACTACGTCATCGTCCGCGAAAATACCGAAGGCGCCTATTCCGGAAAAACCTACCCTATCACCAACGAAAACGGAGAAGAAGTAGGCAAATATACCCCCATCCATATCACCAAAAAAGCCACCGAACAAATCGTCCGCTTCGCCTTCCAATTGGCACAAAAACGAAATAAACAAAAAAAAGTTACCTGCGTCGATAAATCCAATATCATCGGCGCACATCAATACTTCCGAGAAATCTTTACCCAAATCGGAAAAGAAGAATTCCCCCATATCCAAACCGATTTCGCCTACTTCGACGCCTTCTGCCAATGGCAAATGCGAAACCCCGAAAACTTC
This sequence comes from Planctomycetota bacterium, assembly GCA_003694635.1. Lineage (GTDB taxonomy): Bacteria > Planctomycetota > J132 > J132 > J132 > J132. The sequence continues at coordinate 1,151 of RFKQ01000120.1, read as the reverse complement.
GACGTCGTCGTCGCCCCCAACCTCGTAGGCGACGTCATCAGCGATAACGGCGCTATCACCGCCGGCGGACTAGGATTCGCCGCCGGAGCCAATATCGGCGAACATCACGCCATGTTCGAACCGATCCACGGCAGCGCACCAAAATACGCCGGACTCGATAAAGCTAACCCCTGCGCCGCTATCCTCGCCTCCACCATGATGCTAACATGGCTGAGCGAAAAATTCCAAGATGAACGACTCCAAACCGCCTCCATCAAAATCGAACAAGCCCTCACCTACGTCTGCCAAGAAGGAAAAATCCGTACCCCAGATATGGGGGGCAATCACAAAGGAAGCGAACTCGCCCACGCCATCGCAAAACAACTTCAACAACTCCTCTAAATACCCTCCCCCCCAAACACACGATAAGGAATCTTTTTTCCCAAAACCTAAGAAATAAGAAAAATAACCGTCTAAATTAAAAAAACTACTCCAATGAAAACCAAACCTCCTAAAACACCCAAAATAACTCGAACACTCAACTCCACAAAGCCCCCAAATCAGCGGTGAGGAGATACCAAAATATGAGGTGCCCATTCTGTAAAAAAAATAACTGCTCCCAAGTCCTCGACTCACGCCCAACCAAAAACTATAAAGCGATTCGACGTAGAAGAAAATGTCAAAACTGCCTCCAACGCTACACCACCTACGAACGTATCGAAGAACCAAACTCCGGACTACTCGTACTCAAACGAAGTGGCAAAATCCAACCATTCGATAAAAGAAAATTAAAAAAAAGTATCGCCAACGCCTGCCATAAACTCCCTATCCAAGACGAAGCCCTCGAAAACCTCACCGATGATATCCTCCAAAATATCGAACAACAATTTAAACAACAAATCTCCTACAAAAATATCTACCAAATCACCATAAAACACCTCAAAAAATTCCATAAAATGGCCTACATCCGCTACGCCTCCGCCTACATGGAATTCGAAAATCTAGACGAACTCCTCCAACCCCTCCAAGTCTTCTTCTCCACCACCACCGAACCACCCCCCACCGCCTCCACCACAGAACCTAAAACCCAACACCCCCCCCAAACCCAAAAGGAAAATCCCAATGAAACCAAAGAAAATAAAAATCCCTAACCTCACCCTCCCCCCCATCCT
>RFKQ01000119.1 GCA_003694635.1 Planctomycetota bacterium | reverse complement strand
TCTCCCCCCCGTTCCAACCCCTTAGTCCGAAAAAAATCCACCTCCTTGCCCTCTCCTCTCTACCCAACTTCTGCCAAAAGGGTGATAGAAAAACACTCCTCACCCCCTTCCTCGACCCCCTTCTACATCCTATCTTTTACCCCGGCGCCACCCTCACCCTCGCTCTCAACCAAAAATACCAACTCCAACTCCCTCAAACCCTCAAACTCAACCTCTCCTCACTCCCTCCCCCAACCTCCACCCCTCACCCACAACACCCATCTACTCCCCAACCATTCTACTTTCCTCAAATTCTACTCGCCCTCCTTCAAAGCCCACTCCCCTACCAACCTCAACTCGCCCTCCAATTCCTCACCCAAAACCCCCTCCCCGCCTGCTCTCCCCCCCTCCAACTGCTTAGCCACCCCTCCAATTCTCCTCTACAAGAAGCCCTCGCCATCCAACTCCAAACCGCTCCACCCTCCATCTCCATCCCTCTACTCCTCCAACTCCACCTCTCCCCCCAGCCAACCGTCCAACTCGCTACCCTTCGATCCATGGCCCAAAACCCCTATTCCCCCTTCCTCCCTTACCTCCTTCAAAGCCTTAGCAACCCTCAATTCGCAGCTAACATCCTCCCTACCCTCGGCTACAATCCCCATCCAAACGCCCCAAAAATCCTCTACCTCGTCGTCCAATCCCAGACTCCCCACATCCAACAACTCGCCCTCGAAATCCTTGGACGGCACCCTCTCCCCCAGACGAACCTCTACCTCATCCAACTTCTCCAAAGCCCCGACCCCTATGTGCGCTGGAAAGCCCACCAATTCCTGCAGATCCGCACAGGAAAGTCCTTCTACTTCTACACCAATGCCCCTAAACCCATACGCGAAAAATCCATCCTGCTGTGGAAATCTTGGGCAAAAAAATTTTTAAACTCCTCCAAAAAACCTAAAAATTACCCCCCAATGGAAAAAAGAGATTAGAGGAAGGAATTTCTCCCTTCTCCCAAACGGTGAGAACCCTGTAGCAGAAGGAGGTACGTTAATCTGCAGCAGTAGAGAAGAAAAATGGGAAGAAGTTATCGGATATCCATGGCGGTGACTTTGACCACTTCTTCGATGGTGGTTAGACGGTCAAAGATTTTAGCGATACCGTCCATTCGCAGAGTTTTTAGACCTTTTTCTTGGATGGCATGTTCTTTGATTTTAGCAGCACTAGCTCGTTGGGTGATGAGCTCTCGGATGGAGTGGTCGACTTCTAGGATTTCGTAGATAGCGGTGCGTTCGAAGTATCCGGTTCCCCAGCATTGGGCGCAGCCTTTTCCCATGCCTTTCCAGAGTACACCGTGGGGAAGTTGTTCGACGGAGATTTGGAGAGCTTCCAGTTCTTCTTCGGATGGGACATATTCCCCTCGGCAGTTTTCGCAAATCCGTCGCACTAGGCGTTGAGCCACCACAGCGATCACAGAAGAGGCCACTAGATAGGGTTCGATGCCGATATCCAGCATTCGGGTGATGGCACCGGCGGAGTCGTTGGTGTGGAGAGTGGAGAAGACCAGGTGGCCGGTGAGGGCGGATTGTATGGCAATGCGGGCGGTTTCCTCGTCTCGAACCTCGCCCACCATCATAATATCGGGATCTTGGCGTAGTAGGCTTTTTAGGCCGGCGGCGAAGGTTAGACCTTTTTTGGTGGAAACTTGGATTTGGCTAATGCCTGGTAGGTGGTATTCTATGGGGTCTTCGATGGTAATGATATTTTTTTCCTTTGAGTTGAGGCGGTTGAGGATGGAGTAAAGGGTGGTGGTTTTTCCGCTACCGGTGGGGCCAGTGACAAAAATAATTCCGTTTGGCCGGGTGATCAGGTGGCTGAGAAGTTTTTCATGTTCTTTGGAAAGGCCAAGCTGATTGAAGTCTTGGTATAGTTTTTCATTGGCTTGATTGATCACCAAGATTCGCATCACTAGGCGTTCTCCGTGGGAGGTAGGGACGGAGGAGATTCGGATATCGATTTTGGTATCGCCGCGCATGATGGTGGTTCTACCGTCTTGGGGTAGACGTTTTTCGGCGATATCCATTTTTCCCATAACTTTGATGCGGCTGATCACAGCCTCTTGCATAGCTTTGGGGATGGTGTCCACATTGCGCAGTACTCCGTCCACGCGGTAGCGCACTTGGACATCCCGTTCGGTGGGTTGGAGGTGGATATCGCTAGCTCGCATTCGCACGGCATCGAAGAAGATCCAGTTGACGATTTTGACGATCCGGGGTTGGTTATGGAGTTCCATCACATCGACGTGCTCTTCATCCAGCTCGGGGGTTTCGCCTTCTTCGTCCAGTTCGCCGATGAGTTGGTCAATTCTATCCACAGATTGGGGGTAGCGTTGGTTGATTAGGTTGAAGATTTCGATTTTAGGGGAGAGTACCGGTTCCACGTCCCCTTGGAGGAGGTTAGCGATTTCGTCAAGTTTGTGGATTTCGAAGGGGCTGCAGGTGGCGACTTGGAAGGTATTGCCTTCTTGCCCGATGGCGACGACGCAGTAGGAGCGGGCTAGGTGGATGGGGACTTTTTGGATAAAAACTTCGGGGACTTCCATATCTTCTAATCTTGCCCAAAAGGGGATTTGAAAGCATTCGGCTAATACGTGGATTAGGTCGATTTCGGAACAGTATCCGCTCTCGCGGATGACTTGGTCTAAGGTTTTGCCGGTTTCCCAGTGGATTTTGAGGCATTCTTGGAGTTCTTTGTTGGAGAGGAGCTCTTTTTCTAGGAGTTTGTGTTGAAATTTGGTTAGGGTATGTTGGTATAGATTGAGGGCCATGGGGGGAGTGGACTCCATTTCTGGAAAGTTTTTTTAGAAACACGAAAAAGTTTTGGCAAGGAGTGGTACAAAACAAAAGTTTTTGGAGGTTTGGAACCTTTTTTTTTTGAAAAAGGTTCCGAGAAAGATAAGAATTATTTTTTTAGTAAGTCTTCTTCTGGTTCGGTGAGCCAGTTGCGGAGTTGTTCTTTGATTTTGACTTCGTCGAGGCTAAGGTCTGGTCGGACGTATCGTTGGCTTTGTTGTTCTGCGTTTTTTAGGTTTTCTTCGGTGAGTTTATCAGTGATTTTTTCATCTCTTAGGATATAGGCACGGACGAAGATATAGACGTTGAGTTTTCGGGTTGTGCGTACAGTATTGGAGAAGAGGTATCCGAGGAGGGGGATATCGCCGAGGATAGGGACTTTATTGACGGTTTCGGTATAATCATGGCGGCTTAGTCCGCCGATGACGAGGAATTTTCCGTTTTGGACGGTGACGGAGCCTTTATAGCTTCGGCTTGTTTTGGGTGGTGTGGTATTTTCCACAACAGCTTGGGCGGCGAAGTCTTCGATTTTGAGGTCGATATCTAGGCGGAGTGAGTTGCCGGGGCTGATGTGGGGGGTGATTTTAAAGGTGGTGGCGGCTTCTACGCTTTCTTGTTGGGTGGTGAAGTTGATGCCGGAGGGGTTGGTGGTGCGGGAGATGGTGGGGATTTCGGTTTTATCGGTGAAGACAGCTTCTTCGTTATCGTTGGTGACGGTGAAAGGTTCGGCGAGTATATTGGTGGTACGGTCTGTTCCTAGGAGGTTGATGATGAGGGGGAGACGGTCGAAGCCGCCTTTATGGACGACAGCGGTGACGCCTTGGAGGACGTTGGGTAGTCGGCCGAGGCGGTTGGGGTTATTGGGATCAAGGGTAAGTTGGCTTAGGCCGAAATTGGTGATGCCGGCGGTGCGGAAGGAGCCTTCGACGGAGGGGTCAAAGGTGGCCAATTCGGTGCCGATATTGAGGGAGCGGCTAGCTTCTACTTCGAAGATATAGGCTTCGATGAGGACTTGGGGAGGCTGGAGGTCGAGTTTATCGACAAGTTTTTTGATTCGCTCAAATTCCTCTTGTTCTGCTTGGATGAGCAGGGTATTGGATTTGGGTTCGGCGATAATTCTGGTAGGTATACGAACTAGGGCCGGGTTATTGCCTTTGGTGGTGGTAGGGGCGGAGGGGGTAGGGGAGCCGCTGCCGGTGAGGAGTTCGTTGAGTTTTGGGGCGAGGTTTTCGGCTTTGATAAATTTTGGTCGGATGATATGGAGTTTACCTTTGGTGGCCACTTCGGGTACTTTTTCATCTAAGGCTTGGATCATGCGCAGGTACATTGGCATTTGTTCTGGGGAGGCGACGAGGATAATTTTATTGGTGCGTTTATCGCCGATAATTTGCGGGCGGAAAGTGGAGGGGCGCCCGGTTTGTTGAGCATTTTGCATCATAGCTTGGACGATTTGGTTAAATTTGCGGGCGATATCTTCGGCGATTCCGTACTTTAATTGGACAATTTGAAATTGAGCGGTTTGCGTTTTCTTGTCCAATTCTTGGATAATTCGGCCGTAATATTCTACATTTTTCTGGAAGCCGCGCAGGATCATGACAGGGGAGCCGCGCACGTAGAAGACGTTTCCCACCCGTTTCGGGTCTTGGAAGATCATTGTACGGAGGAGGGAGTAGAGGGCGTTGGGGTCGACGTGTTGGATGGCGAATACTTTTGTGATCAGTCGATTGCCGGGTGGTACGGGTTCGTTTTTGGAGTAAAAGGGTGTGGCGCCAGAGCGTAGGGAGGGGATATTTTGGGTGGAGTAGGCAGTGATGATGGGGGTACCGTTTTCTTCGGATTCGATCAGTTCGATGCCGTTGACAGAGAGGATTTTGCGCAATTCTTCGTATCCTAGTTTCATACTGGAGTGGAAGTAGATGGGAGCAGCGTGGCGGAGGGAGGGGTGGGGGATAATGATTTTGCCTCCTAGTTGGTAGTGTAGTTCTTTGAGCAGGTCCATCACACTGATTTGGCTACCGCCTTTTTTGACGACGTAGAGGATTTTTTTGGGTGGATTTTGTGCGAGTAGGGAGGGAGCGGCTAGGGAGAAGAGGAGGATTGTTGTTAAGATTTTTTTCACAGTTTTCATGGGATATTCCTTTCTGTTCGGGGCTGGCGATCGGATAAATTTTTTTGTATAATGCCTATTTTAAAGGCTTATAAGGGTACATTGGGCAGTTGGAGGATTCAAAATTGTGTACGCAGGAGAGAGGATTTTTTTTCCTCCGTTTTTCAGAGGGGGTAGTAGAGCAGGTGGCTTTGATTTTCGGAGTGGAGGTACTTTTGGGCTCTCTAGTTTTTCCACAGTGGCTGAAGCAGTTGGTACTCGGCGAGGATGAGGCCGGCGCAGGCCCCTAAAAACAGTGTTAGCTTGAGTTCTTCCCACAGATCTTCGTAAAACTCGCCCCGGAGGGCAGAGAACAGTTCGGGCGTAAAGAAGAATTTTAAGGCTTTCCAAAACCCGCCCCAGTCGTCCCAGAAGACATACCGCACAAGGATATGGTAGATGGGAAAATTGAAGACGATTAAGAGTAGCCAGAGCATTTGTTTTTCTCCTTGTTTTTATTCGGAGAGGGGAGCGCCATGGATACTTCTGGAGTTAAGGAGTTGAAAATGGAGAAAGAAATTCGCTTTATTTTTGCTTTTTATTTTTTTGTAGCTGGTGTAGAGATTGTGGCGGAGTATGTTTCCTTTCGCCCGGTTATTTTTTTGACCAAACCGCTTTGCATGGTTATTTTGATTTACCTTTGGTTGGTACCTTTTTGCAGGCGTTTGGGCGGAAGGGGGGGGGAGGTACAGCTACTGGCGGCGCTTGCTTTGCTTTTTTCGCTGGTGGGGGATATTTTTTTAATGGTGGATAGAGACGGATTTTTTTTGTATGGTTTAGGATCGTTTTTGTTCACCCATTTACATTATATAAGAATTTTTTGGAAAATCCAGAAGGGCGGTTTTTATTCTTTTAGAGGAGTAGTGGCAGGGGGGGGAGGATTTGGTTTGGCGATGGTTTTGTTTGCGCCTTATGCGGGGAGGATGGTATGGGCCATAGGATTGTACGCAGCTGTGATTTCTGCGATGTTTGCTTGCTCTTTTTCTTGTCCTTCTGCGTGGGTGAGAGTGGGGGCTGGGTTATTTGTGCTATCTGATTTTATCATTGCTTATGATAAGTTTCTCCATCCTGTGGTTGGGGATAGAGTTTGGATTATGTCCACTTATCTTTTGGCGCAGTGTTTTATTCATTGGGGGATATTTCGCTCTTTGCTCAGGGGGACAAGAGGTAGAGGGAGTTGATTGTTTTTTAGAGGCAAAGGGGAAGTAGGCTTTTTGGGGCAACAGTTTGAGATTCACTCTACACGTTTGATTTCGAGGCCGTTGGGGAGTTGGGCGTAGTAGATGATTCCTTCTTTGTCCAGTGTAGCGAGAAGACCGGGGGAGGGGCTTTTTTCCATTTTAGCTTGGACGAAGAAGACTTCTCGGGTTTTCTTTTTAAACGTGTAGGTTCCTTTCTTGAGGACGGTTAGGACATATTTGGCGTTGGAGAGGGGGTTGCGATAGCGCCAAGATTTCCCCACCTCCAGAGAGGGGATGACGGAGAAGGGGGTATCTGCGGCGAGGATTTTGCTAGCTTTGATTGTATGGCGCGAGAGAGTCTTCCCACGGAAGTTGAGAACAATTTCAAAAGTTCCGTTTTGTTTTTTTCCTTTCACCTTGAGTTTATCTATTTTTGGCAGGTCAAAAGTGTAGAAGAATTCGTCCACTTGCTCGTGTTTGTCCAGAAACCAGCGGGAGGAAATTCTCACTTTGCCTTGAATATTTTGCGCGGACAGAGCCAGGCTTATCAGAGGAGGGAGGAGGGATTGGAGATTGCCTTTCATTTTGGTTTTAACCAAGGATCGGCCGTCTGGGAAGGGGATAAAGCTGCGTTGATAGATACCTATTTTTTCACCATTTTTGAGCAAATGGTAGGTGGCGTTGTGGGCGAATTTTTTTCTTCTTTTTGAGGGAATTTTAAGCAGAAAGGCTTGATTTTGCTTGACAAGCCAGTGGAAATATACTCCCCATGAGGCCATCCAGAAAAGTGTGATCAAAAAAAACAAAATTTTTTTTACCATAACACTTATAAATTAGACAAAAAGAGAAGAGATGCAATTGAGAGCCAGATTTTCTATAGAAATTCCACCACAATTTTTTCCCCTTCTTTCACTCCCATGATTTGCGAGGCGTTTGAATCGCGAATAGCGATTTCCAGATAACCGTCGCTGGATTTCAAGGCGATGGGTTGCTGGGGATTGCCTTCAAAATAGCTTTTGGCCAAAGTCCGCAATTCATATCCTTTGATGCGGATGCAGAAGTTAGGGCCATAGAAATCTTCTGTGGGGATATTGCTGATTAGGTTTCCGAAATGGTCGATCCAGATGATCTGTCCCATGAGGCAATTTTCTTTTTTGAGGTAGATACCGACGTCCAGTCTTTGGTAATTTTTTTGGGGGATGCCTACGTATTCCAAAGGGATACCGCGGGCGATCCAGGCGGCTAGGGGGGCGAAGACATCCCTGCCATGGAACGTGGAACTGGTGTAATTTCTGAATCGAATATTTTCGTTCCAGACATAGATTTTATGGGGATACTTGGAAAGAATTGGAGAAAGGAGACCATTATCTGGAGCCAAAAAGATATGCCCATTTGCCTGAGCAATTAAAATTTTTCTTTGACTTCCTACCGTGGGATCCACGATCGCGGTATGGATGGTTCCCTGAGGGTATAAGTAGTAGGCGTTGGAGAGAACAAGGGAAGCTTTGTAAACATTCTGAGGGGGGATAGAGTGGCTAATATCCACAATACAGACTTGAGCATAAATGGAGCGGATCACCCCTTTGATGGCCCCCACAAAATGATCATCATAGCCAAAATCGGAGAGAAGAGTGATGGTTTGGAACAAGGGTTTTTATTCCTCCGCTGAAACAGTTGATTTTCTTAAGGTAAACATCCGTTTATTCTATTTCTATTTCCATCGCGATAGGGCAGTGATCGGAGCCTTGGACGTGGGCCAAAATTTGAGAAGTTTTTAGACCAGGGCGCAGATTGCGAGAGATAAGAAAATAGTCGATACGCCAGCCTATATTTTTTTCTCTTGCTTTCGAGCGGTAGCTCCACCAGGTATAATGTCCTCCAGAGGAGACAAACTCCCGAAATGAATCTATCCAGCCGGCTTCAAGCAGCCTTGTAAATCCGTCGATTTCGACTTGGGTAAAGCCGGCGGTTTTGTTGTAGTTGCTTTTGGGGCGGGCCAAGTCTATTTCCTTATGGGCTACATTAAGGTCGCCTGCGATGATCACCGGCTTTTGGCTAAGAAGCTTCTGGCAATACTCCAAGAAATCCGCATCCCATTCTTTACGATAGTCCAGTCTCACCAGCCCTCTGGAGGAATTGGGGGTATAGCAATTGACCAAATAGAAAGCGTCGTACTCCAAGGTAAGGAGACGTCCTTCTTGGTCGTGTTTGGGCTTTCCCATTCCCAAAGAGACATTCGAGGGAGGTTTGCGGCAGACGCAGAGGACACCGCTATATCCTTTTTTTTGGGCAAAGTTCCAATATAGAGTAAACTTCTTAAGATTTTTCCAAAAGGGAGGGATGGTCTCTGGATTTAGTTTGGTTTCTTGGATACAAAAAACATCGAAGTTTTCCTTTTCCAGGAAGTCACGTAGACCTTTTTTCTCCGCGGCCCTTAAGCCGTTGACATTCCAGCTAAGAAAGCGATAAAGCGTCATTGTTTGGAGCTATCCTTAAGAGGTAGGGGAGAATTGGAGAGAAGAACGAGGAATTTACGGAATGTTTTGGTCTGAAAGGGAGTAAAACGATACGAGGCGGGGAGATACCAATACAAGGTTTGGTGGTGCTGGGAGGCCAGTTGGGCAAATTTCCAAAAATGGGGGAGAGGCGTAAAGAGAAACTTTGGTTTGTCGCCGGATAAAAATTGGAGGGCGTCTGTGGAGTGGTGATAATAGGGAGCTGGGATTTGAGGATCTAGGTAAAAGAGATGAATTTCCGGAGCTTTGGCTTTGTAAAGAGCTAGGGCAGGGTGAGGAGGAAGAGCTAGTTCTTTTTGGATGCCTCTATAGAACACAGATAAGGGGCGATAATTTTCTATGCTCCTACCGAATACCCCCCAAAAAAACACATAAAATCCAATAGTTAAAGCCAAATAGGTTTGGAAAATGGTAGAGTATTTCAGGGATTTTTTATGAAAGAGATACACCCCTATCCCTCCGCAAAAGAGGAGAAGAGAGAGCAGCTTTGGATGGGGGAGAAAATCAAAACAGCGGCTCAGAAGCAAAACGCCCCCAAGCCACAAAATGGCCGGGGGCAACAACGCCAGCCAATGCTCCAGACAAGTTAGGCTCTCTTTCCAAATGCGTCCCCAGAGATATCCCGTAAGCAGCGCTAGTGGTATAAGGATGGGCAAAATATAGTAGCTTCGCTTTGAGCCGGAAGACTGGAAAAGAAGAAAAGTCACAACTATCCAGACCATCACAAAGCGCAAAGAAGGGGTGTGAAAGATCCGCCCGCGAACTTTTATACATCCAAAAATGAGAAACACAACCCAAGGGGCAAAGAGGACAGGCAAGGCCTTCGCATAGGTGAACATATTCCCCCGATGGTCAAAGGGCTGCAAAAACCGAAGTATATTTTCTCGGTACACAAACCAAAGCCCGGTGGACACCCCAGCAGGATAGAAAAAGTAAGGAAGGAGGTAGAGAAAAACCCCGGCTATCCCACCAGTAATATGAACAGGTTTGCCAAAAAATCTAAGTGTATTTTTGCACGATAGCCATATTTTAGAGGACGTCGGCATCTGGGAGAGGGAACAATAATGCTCCAGCCACACAAAACTCACAGCCACCCCCACAGGAATCGCAAAACCTTGAAGTCCTTTGAGATGGCAAGAAAGCGCGGCCATTATCCAGAAGAAAAAAAAGGGGAGCTTTCGCCGATAACGATATCCTAGATAAAAGCTAAACAAAGCTAGACTTATCCCGAATACAGTAGGGGTATCCGCTTGGATGACTCGGGAATAAAAATTCCAGCCATAGGAGGTGGCTAGGATTAAAGACGCCAAAACTCCCGTGAATGTATCAAATAGAAGACAACCGAATAAATAGGCCAGAACCACCCCAAGCAAGCCTGTTAAAAGAAAAGGAAGGCGGAGGCTAAACTCATTGAGTCCCCCTAGAGCTTTGGCGGAAATCACTATCATCCAGTAGGACAAAAGGGGCTTTGTGTACCGAGCTTGTCCATTGATCCGGGCTTCAAAATAATTCCCTGAGCGCAGCATATTCCGACTAATGTTCGCCCATCTGCCTTCAGAATTCCAAAGCTTTCTATATGTTGCCCCCGGTACAATCACCGCAGCTGCGAAAAAGAATACCCAAAGCCCCCAAAAGAAACTTTTTTTTAAGCCTAAACTTGGATCTACCCCATTTTGTTGTACTTCGCTCATTTTAGCACCTATCCCAGGCTTTAGGTCTAAACAACATCGTGGTAGTGAAGAAATACAGTTTAGCCAATTATAAACCTATTATAATATATTTTTTCCATTTGTATACATTTCCTAAGTTTTTTTAAATCCCTCGCCCCCAAATAAAAAGACTTTTATCCAGAAGCGTGGATCTCTAAAAGCATTTCCTCATTCTCCCGAAGAGAATACCCGTCCACACTCAGCTTTGGCTGTCCGCTGATGCCATCCACAAATCCAGCCAGCTGAAGCCTCACCAAAAATTCCCGTTGCTCCTCCACACTCCAGAGAAGCTTTTCTCCACTGAAAAACTCCGCCGCACGCACAAGAGCATAAGCGCCCCAGTTGGAAACCGTAGCTAAAATAAGATGCGCTACCTCTACCGCCGCCGGCTCTATCCCAAGATAGCGTCGAATATAACTCGCTAGATTGCCCATTCCAATCTCGTTTCCCCCATCGCCAATGCCAATGGTAGCAGGAAATTGCTCAAATAACAAATCCACCTTCGCCGTGTAAGGGGTGATATCGGCCCCTCGAAAGTTTTGATATTTTCCCCCCTCAGTGGCTCCACATCGCTCCACAGCAACCAGCAAAGTGGGACGAATCTGGCGAAAATACTTCTCAAGAACAACCCAAGTCTCCGCTCGCCCCGCTATAGGAACGGAATAAAGAGAGGGAAAAAAATCCTCAAAACCCTTCCAAAGAGATAAGGAAAAATCATCCACAAAAAGATACACCTCCCCCCCTAACCTCTGACAAGCCCTCGCTATCGCCGCCGCACCCGGCGGCCCATCCGTCTCCAAAACCCCCGCTCCCAACACATAAAAACCCGTGGTTAAAATCACCCTCCGACAGCGCTGAAGAAAAAAAAACGCTGCACGCTGCAAAAAATCCTGGCAAAGATGAGGAACCAGATAGGAAACCCCTCGCCTCTCTGCCCCCCTGAGAATAAGCTCCTCCAATCGCTTCATGTTTTCTCCCTAAAACCCTTTTTTGAAAAAAAGGTTTCAAACTTCCCAAAAACTTTTGTTTTGTAGGGTAGGGAAAACCCTTTTTAAAAAAAGTGTTCCCCCTACCACCCCTTCCCAAAAACTTTTCTTACTTTACCTCCGTTTATAGGCATAGAGTAATCCATCGGCTTGAAAGAGATAGAGTGTATTGTTTTTTAAAATAGGTTTTGGGCGTATAAAATAGCTATTGGAGTATTTTGGGGAGAGGCTTTCCCAGACGGAGGAAAGAGGGAAAAACTCTAGGGTTTGAGAAGAGGATAGGAGGTTGGAGGCATCCAATGAATAAAGATAGATTTTATCATAGAATAGATAAAGAAAATTGGGGGTTTGGAGAAGAGAGAGCTGTCTTGGTAGGAAATAGTTTTTACTCCAAGAGATCTGTAGCCGAATTGCAAAAAATCGTTTTTGTCCATACCAAAAAGGTATGGATTGACCTGTGTAGGGATTAATTTGGAATACTTCGAACGGAGTGCGTTTGGAGTAAGTTTGCCGAATAAGAAGCAGATGAGGCGATCCTTGAAAAAGGGAATAAAAGCGTCTTTTGGGTTGAAATGGTTGGTGTCTATACCAGAGCAATTCTCCATTCTTGGTTTGAAAGGCGTATATTCTTCCAAAAGTATCTAGGACAATTAAAGTATTTTCCCATACCTGAACCTCAGTCATTTTCACGTAGGTATAGGCGGAGAAAAAGCCTTGAAATCCTCTAATTTGCAGAGCGGATTTTAGAACGGCTGGGGAGATATAAGCAGGTAGAATTTGTGTTTGGAGTATCGAGGTTGGATTTCGCTGCCATTGGACTTTACCTGTGTTGGCGGAATAGGCGGTGATCTTGTTGTCGATGAGGTAGACATTTTTTTCATCCGCTAGAAGTAGGGGATTTTGAGCTCCATAGGGGGGGGAGAGTTCATAGTAAGGTTGCCGTAAGGAGATGCGATAGGGAACGGGTAGGATTTTGCGACGCCAAGCGAGTTTTCCGCTGGAGAGTTCAATAGCGTGGAGGTATCCAAATGTAGATAGGGCAAATAGATATTGAGACGAACACTGGAGCTGGAGATAGAGATGGCGGGGTTTGGGATATTCTTCATAGGTGAGGATGTATTTCCACTTTTGCTGAAGGGTATGGATATCGATTGCGTAGAGATGAAATTGATAGCGGCGGTAGAAATAGCCGAGGATAAGATTATTGACCTTAAAAATTTTAAAAGGTGTCCAGAGTTTTGTATAGCTTGGGGATAGAGGAAAGATGGGAAAACGTTTGATTTCTTTTCCTGTTTGTGCGTCCAGGACAATAAGACCTGAATTTTTTTGGAAAAAGAATATTTTCCGATTGGCTAGGATAGCGTTGGTGTAGCGTATTGTATAGGGAGAAGCAAAAAAGACTTTCCTCTTCCAAATGATTTTCCAGTTTTTTTGGGAAGGAGGCGGTGGTATTTCGATTTTTTGTTTCATTTGGCTAAGAACTGTTTCGATAGCGATAGCCAATTCTTTTTCGAAAGGAAGTGAGCGGCTTTGTTTGATGTAGTTCTCCTCGAGATAAGTGTAGTACAGTAGTGCTTTTTTATACTCACCCAATCGAGAGTAGAGGTTGGCAATCCTCCAATAGATGGTGGGCAAATTTATTTTTTTTATGAAATAGGGACGCCAAAGAGTTTTTAGCTTTAGGAAAATGGAGAGAGCTTTTTTTGGTGATTTGGCTTTGAGAATGTTAGCCGCTCGATAAAGTGCATAAAATTCTATTTGGCTAAATGGATATTTTTGGGCAAGGGAGAGAAGAGCGTTAGAGGAGGAATTTGTCAGGTTCTCAACTTGGTTTTGGCAAAATTGAAAGTAAACTTTACGAAAGGGAGGATATTGAACAAGAGTGGTCAATCGATCGAATACAAAGGCTTTTACATTTTGGAGAAGGTTTGAGGTTGGAGTGGACGGAAGGGTCTGATAGGGATTATTCCAGAAGGCTTTGAGGTAGTAGCCAAGCGCTGTTTGTAAATCATCAAAGAGGAATTCGGGAACGAGGTTGGAGAACAGGGACGAAATTTTAGTATTAAGATAACGAAGGAGATGAAGGTTTTCATAGCAAAATCCAAGGTAGAGAAAAACGAGGGAGAGGGAGTTGGATTTAAGTTCTTCTGCTCGCTTTAAAAGTCGGATAGCGCTGTTTAACTCACTTTTTCTGATTTTTCGGAGGGCGTATTGAAAGTAGCATTGGGATAGGTCTTGCTGGATTTGCTTTTTGCTTACAGGGTAGGAGTGGGCGGAATTTTGTTGAAGAAGTTTTAGACTTTTTTGGTAGCTTTGGATAGCGAAGTCATAATTTCTTTCTTTTTGGTAAAGCTGGGCGATTTTGTATCGGTAGAAAGGATTGGTAGGAGAGGCTTGGATTTTGGACAAAATTTCTTTTTGCAGCACTCTTAAAGACTTGAAAACGTAAATGAGATTGGCGTAGGGAGAGTTGATCAGGATTCGCCCCTGGATATGATAGGGGCCTAAGACAACCGTATTGGCGTAGCGTTGGAGGTAAGGGCGGTATTTGGAGGATGAGTTAGAAAATTGAGAGTAGGCATCGTAGTGCCAATGATTTTCGATATAGAAGTTTGGGCGGGTTTCATAGCGGAAGGCTTGAAGCCAAAATCCAGAGGCTACGTAGATAAAGTTATCCAAAATTAAAATCGGAGGTGGTAAACGCAAACTGCGGAAATAATAGTTGCTAAGTAAGCGAAACAGAGGGAGTTTGATGGGTTTCCGAGCAAGATTTCCATTTGGCCAGATAAGTAGGTATTTTGGATCCAGGGCGCATAACAGATTCTGATAGGTTTTGAGGATAAGCCTAGAAAATTTTTTGGAGAAGACTTTTCGACCGCTAAAATCATAGACAATAAGTTGGCTAAAATAAGTGCTAATGAAAATCTTGTTGTTTCCAATGGCCATGGAAATGGCAGGGGAAACATCCCGGTAATTATTGGGAATTTTTTGTATCCAGAGAGTTTTGCCATGAAAAATGGAGAGAGCGTAGAGCCTATCGGCCATAATAAACATAGTGCCGTGGCGGAACTTAATGATCGGGGGATAGTTAGAGAGCGTATTCAAAACGGTACTATGGTGGGCAAAGCGAAGGAAATAGCGCCCTTGCAGGAGAAGTTTTCTCATCCAGATAATATTTCCGGATTTAGGATCTAGGCAGAAAAGCCACTGACGAATGGCCTCATAGACAAAAACTCGATTTTGATAATAATAAACATCGGTGAAAAACTGAGGTATTTGATAGCGGTGTGAAGGGTGAGGATAGCGGATTTTTTTGAGTAAACTTTCCAATTTTTTGTGTATTTGATTGAGCTCAATAAGTTTTTTAATCCATTTTTTATTTTGGGGATGGAATAGGATTTTTCGTTTAATGGATTTTATTTTTTCTCGGATTTTTCTTAGGCGAAGAGAGAGCTCATTGAAATTGGAAGAATTCTTTTTCCTCAGCGGATAAATTTTTAAAACTTCTGATTTTTTTAATTTTCTAAGTTTTCCTCCCAAATCTTTGACATAGTAAAATTGAGGATCTTGCCCAAGTAGGATGACTCGCAATTTCCCGCCATAGAGAAGCTCGATTTGCCAGGTATCTGGGAATGTATTTAAAATCCAGGCGACTTTTTTTCTTTTCAAATCAAAGGCTTGAAGTTTTAGCCCTCCGTAGATATAGAGATTTTCAGCAATGACAGCTTTGAAATACCGATAGTTATTCCCATAAAATGGGAAATTAGAAGGGATGTAAAATCTATCTGCCATTTTACCCGTATCAAGGTAGAATGAGATAAGCAGATCTTTTTGCACCCGCACATAGATTTTATTTTGGCTATGGAGAGGAGGAGAAAATTCGGTCATTATATTTTTCTTTGCCCATATAAAAGTAAGAGGGGGAGGAGCTGTCTGTGGAGGGATTTGGGAAGGGGCGATAAGTTTTTTAAGCTCTGGATATCGGGCAATGTATGGACGAAATATTTGCCTTAACTCTGAGCTTGAAATGCGCAAAGAGGAATTTTGAGCAAACGAATAAAAGTCCAAAAGAGCTTTACGATATTCCAAAGTAGATAAGTAAACTTCTTTTTGAAAAATGGAATAGTAAAGTTCCAGCGCGTGATGGAATTTCTTTTGCCGTTGATAAATCTCAATAAGAGCCAAAATCGCCTTTCCTGCATAGAGGGAAAAAGGGTAGAGATAGATAATTTTCTTTAGAGTTTCTATTTTAACTTGCAAAGGTGTATCGCCATTTATAGCTTTTTGATATAGATGACCCGTTATTCTAGAAAAATATTTTTGGTAAAATTTCAAAAAGGAAGAAGGAAGCTTGGCAAGCAAACGCTTACAAAGTTTGGATACTTGGCAGATATAGCCGGATTGAACGGAAATTTCCACATCCCTAAATTTCTCCATCAAGATTTGGAATTGTTTGATCCACCTTAGGGGCTCGGCGTTGGCTTGCAAGTAAGCAAGCAATAACCGCACTCGTAAAGTCGCTTCTCTTCTCGAGCTCCAGCTGTATCGCAGAGCTTGACGATATAGACGAAAGACAAGAGAATATTTCTTTCGTTGGAGGTACGTTGAAGCGAGTTCTAATGTTTTCTGATAAAGGCGAGTTTTGCTCTCTGCTTCAATCGCAGGCGTGGTTCTCATCTCTAAGATCGAAGCATACAAGGAAAGCGCTTTAAAATATTCCTTATCTTGCCAGTGTAACTCGGCCAACTCAAAAGCATATTTGGAGTTTCGACTGTCAAACATCACCGCTTTTTTTAACATATTTTTGGCTATTTTTGCCTTACCAAACTCAAGATACTTTTGAGAAAGTTTGTAGTAAAGTTCTCCATAGGTAGAGCCTGATTTTCGGGCCTTATCAAGATATTCTAACGCTTTATAATTCTTCTTGTTCAAAAGATAGAGTTCGGCGATAGCAAAGTAGTAATTGCCTTTTAGAAAAGGATCCAATTGGATAAGGTGTTGGTATTGAGAGATGGCTTTTTGAACGTACTTTTCCTCAGGTATTTTGCTATAAATTTTAGCCAATTCTTTGTGGACCTCAATACGACCTGGCTGGCTTTTTAAAATGGATTCGTAGAGTTCGGCAGCTTTTTTCCAATTGTAGATGGATTTATACATTTCAGCAAGGGTCTCTCGCAATTCCAAGTTGTCTGGATTTTGCTGAAGTTTTTTCTGAAAGTCTTGGATGGTGATCTGGATTTTTTTGCTTTTTCCCAAAAGATGGATGCGCATCTTTCGCACAATATTTTTTTCCAAAGGCAACGTAGCTTTTTGAGAAGCCTTAGCCAAGGCAAGAAAGGCCTCAGAAATTTTTTGCATGGAAGCAAGGCATTTTGCTCGTAGATGATGGTATTTAAAAGGTCGATCGTTTTTCTCTATAGCCTTTTCAATAGCTTGAAGAGCTTCTTTGTAAAATTTGTTTAAAAACAAAATTTGGCTATACTCGTAGTACTCATCATCCCGTTTGTTTTTGACAATCTTCTTCCAAGTTTTTAGAGCCTCTTGAGGTTTTTTCAACTTAAGATATAGCTCTCCTGTATGGAGAAGATAATTCCGATTCTCCGGCTGCAGCCGCAAAGCCTTCTTGAGAAATTTTAGGGCAATTTTATAATCCCCTGCTTTTTGAAAGGTCTTAGCCAACCGATAATGTAGAGAGGCATCGGCGGAAAATTTTCGGCTTAACTGCTCCGCTAGGCGCCTCGCTTCTTGAATCTTTTCTATCTTCAATGCTATCGCGCAGGCCTCTATAATCAGCTCCGCGCGATAGGGGGCGATTTTATAAAGATCTAAAAGCGTCTGAAATAGATCTTGCCATCGAGCTCGCTTTCGGTAAAATTGCATCAAAAGATAGTAAACAACAATTTGTCTTGGAAACCGAGCTTGGAGATGTTTTAAAAATTTTTCGTATTTTTTTTCCTTACCTGCCAGAAGTAAAATTTTAGCATAAATGCGAGAATTCTCTAAATTCCCCGGTTGAAGCTGAAGCTTTCTTTGATAGCGTTTTAAAACCTGATCCAATGTCCCTTGGCGCTTATGAAAAAGAAGGTACAATTCTAAAGCCCTACCATGAATCCAATGTCTGGACGATGTATTCTCAATGATTTTTTGGCAAGTACGAATGGCCTCCTTGGGATCGCCACTTTTATTGTAAAGCTCGGCCAACTTTAACATTGTCTGATACTTTAAATCTAAACTGCTTCCCGCTTTATAAATAATCTCCTTGGCAACGCGAATGGCCTCGGAGTAGAATTGATTTTTTTCGTAAATGGCAATCAACTCCCTAAGAGTGGAAGCGTGAACAAAACCGATTTTTCGGATCTTCCGCCAAGCCTCCAGCGCTTTCTCGTGCAAATTGGCCTGAAAATACTGCTCCCCAAGCAATTTTAATATAGCCCGCTTATCCTCCACCGACGAACAGAGAGAGTAACCCTTCTCCAAAGCCTCAATCGCTTTTTGAGGCTGGTCATCCTGCGCGTATATCTTGCCCAAATGCCACCACAGCAAGTAGGATTTTGGCTGCAGCTTTAGCGCCTTCTGGGCATATTCCAACGCCATAACGTAGTTAACCCGAACCAAATGGATTTTGGACAAGATGTAATAGGAAGCAAAACTGGAAACTTTCCTGAGACGTTCTATCAAAAGATATATCTTTCCAGCATTGGCGTAAGTGGAATAAACCTTCTCAAAAAGATATGTATTCTCCGGCCGCTCCAGCAATATGGAAAGATAGCGTTCCGCTCTATTTGAATCAAATTTCTCCGCTCCATAGCCGCTAACAGATACTCCTATTCCTAGGCAAATTATCCCAATCCAGGCAAGTATCCCCTTCATAACACTCTCCAATCGCTCTAGGGAAATGGATATATACATGTGAAAGCAAATTCTGTCTAGGCTGAGAGTTTATCCGCTTCCTCCGGTGTCTTCTTTAAAATTTCTCGAATAATTGTATCCGGACAAATGCCATCCGCTTCCCCCTCAAAATTCAAAATTAACCTGTGCCGGAGCGCTCCATAAGCAACGCTGCGAATATCCTCAGCGCTAACATGAAATCGCTCGTCCAAAAGCGCTTTGACCTTTGCCCCCAAAATCAATGCCTGCATCCCCCGAGGGCTGGAGCCATATTTGACATACTTCTTCACCAGCCCAACAGCGTATTCAGATTCAGGATGTGTGGCTAAAATAATTTTGGCTGCGTACTTCTCCAAATGACTAGCCACGTGCACCGAACGGATAATCTTCTGGAGCTCGACGATATCCTCCGCTGTGGCTACCTCCTCCACAATTGGCATTTCCGCCGCTGTGGTCTGAGTGGAAATCTGCTGAAGTTGCTCTAGAGTAGGATAGGAAACATTGAGTTTAAAAATAAATCTGTCTAGCTGAGCCTCCGGAAGAGGGTAAGTCCCCTCCATCTCCAAAGGATTCTGCGTCGCCAAAACAAAAAAAGGCTCGTCCAAACAATACCGCTTGCCCCCAACTGTGACAGCGTGCTCTTGCATCGCTTCTAAAAGCGCAGATTGAGTCTTTGGAGTGGCCCGATTGATCTCATCCGCAAGAACAAAATTGGCAAAAATAGGACCCTTCTCAAACGTAAAATTTTTCTTCCCCTCCTCATCTTCCACCACAATCTGAGTGCCAAGGATATCCGCAGGCATCAGGTCTGGAGTGAATTGAATTCGAGAAAATTTTGCGCTAATCACCCGCGCCAACGTCTGGATCAGCATGGTCTTTCCCAACCCAGGAACGCCTTCTAAAAGCACGTTCCCCTTTGCCATCAAAGCAATGAGCGTCCCCTCCACAACCTCCTTATGCCCCACAATAACCTTAGCAATCTCAGCTTGAATCTTATGAAATACTTCCAAAAAACGTTTGGCTTGCTCTTCCAACATAAATAACATCGCTCCTTCCTATAAAAAATTGATATTATTCACTCCTCAGGCCCCCAAATCCAATCCAGCGCCGACTTGCGCTTCTCCAACTGCCTTTCATAAACCCCAAATTTTTGATTTATTATACACAAATATCACCTCTTTTCTAGATATTGCCCCCCCGACTACCCTAGCGAATAAACGGTAGCCAGTCTATAGAAAACCTCTCCTTTACAGGGATTCTTTTCAGATGCGCAAGAAGACTGTCTTCGTAAACCCTCTCCTTTTCCGCTTTCCACAACCGCTCTAGCCGCCGTCTTGAGTTCAGGATAAACTGGATTTTGGATTGGGCCTTTCTCAAAGTGTCTTGCGAAGGCCTTCTCACCGCCTCCTTAGCCCGCTCCAACATCCACTCACAAAATTCCACCACCTCTCCCCCTCCCTCCATCATCGCCTCAATACAGCCAATAAGAATGAATTTGGCCCTCGCTCGGGTTAAAGCTACATTGAGCTTGTGAATATCCACTTTTGAACGAAACGTGGCGGCCCTATCTGCGGTTAGACTTAGAATTACAATATCCTTTTGCCCTCCTTGTGTACGATCCACTGTCGATGTGGACTGCCGATTCCCCTTTCTAAACATAGAAGCAATGAGATAGCTTTGCAGACGAAAAGGACTTAAAATCCATAACCTTTGATAGGAGAGAATTTTTGCCAGCTGGTTGGCTACCTCATATACCAACGCCGCCTCATAAGGATCCACTAAGGAGCGACTCTTCCCAAACTTATACCACTTGGCCTGAGGGCTTGGTTTATTGATATAGACCAAGGGACTATCCCTATCTTCAACAGGGTCAGGAGAGAGGGGAAGCTCTTTGAGCTTGTAGCTGAAATCTTTTGGAGTCCGGATGCTCCCCAAGCCTTTTTGTTCGTAGAGCTTGGTGATAACCCGAACGATATCCGCTTCCCCCCGGTGTTGCTCCTCAAGAAAACCGCATCGCTTGGAGTGAATCTCTGGATTGCTTAGGGCCACTTCTAGAAGGGATTTTCTTACCAGATCCGGTACTTCCTTGGGCAAAATGGGCTGAAGCTGCAAGGGATCCCCAGCGAGGATAAACTTTTCCTTCGCTTTTGAAATCGCAAGAAGGCTGCTTAAAATATCCGTCCGCCCCGCTTCATCCTCGATCACCACATCAAAATTCAATTTCTCCATGTACAAATTGGTGCACCCGCATAAAGTGGCTCCAACCACCGGAGTGTTCAGAAGTTTTTCTTGAATGTTTTCCTCCGTTCCGCTCAGCGTAATGTCTTGAAGAGAGTTTTGGACTTTAAAAATTCGACCAAAACGGAGAACTTGAGAACGGCGGTGGGGAAAAAGATCTAAAAATCGCTCCAGAACTACATCTAAAGCAACATTTTGATAAGAAGTGAGCAAAACTCGCTTGTTTTGCCGAACAAGTGCCTCCAAAATATAGGCCAAACACTGGGTTTTGCCGGTCCCCGGAGGCCCCCAAATCAAGAAGAAATCAGGAGCAGCCACAGCCGAGGATACGGTTTTTTGTTGATTTCGGTTGAGAGAGCGGGGGAGAAATTCCACCGGAGGCACATTCGCAAGTGGGCTAAGCCGCAAACTGGACGAGAGTACGTTGCGCACCAAAGCCAAAAGGGGCGAACTGGACTGAAACAAATTTTCCCATGCCTCTTTCTTATGTTCCCACAGAAAAAAGAGGTTGTTTCTGGTAACCAAAACCCTCTCCCCAACTCGAATATTGCGCTGAATAGGAGCGGCTAGGGCAATTTCCACCCTCCGCTTTTCATACTCCACCCAGACAATTTCGCCATACCCCCCGGGCTGGAGACAAACTCCATCGCCTAAAGCGATCCCATCCTCTCCATAAAAAAATAGATCATCCTCCACCCAAAGCTTTACGGAAGGTTTAGACGCCTCCCCACTGCAGGGAAGAACAGTCCCCCAAAATGAGGGAAATTTCTTTCTTCGCACCTTGTTCTCGACCTCTAGCTGTTCCTCCATTTTTGTTTGCCACTCTTCTAGTGATGAAGTGAGAGGGTGGAACTTGGAAGGAAAATTTTGGTCCATTTCGCAAATCACCTTTGCTTAGCAAATAAAATCATTAGTTTAATTTGATGCTGCTGCTTGCAGCAGTAATAGACTTTGCCATGGTGGATAACGCGAAATTTTTTCACTTTGACGAGGTTTTTGCATTTGGGGTAGGCGCATTTTAAAACCGCGTTGGTAGACTTTTTTTTCCACCCGGGCGGAAGGCGGAACGGATAGAGCTCAAGAGGGCGCTGTTCGATATTTTGAATATGGGCGTAAATATCAAAAACTTTATAACTAGCGCCAATAAAATATTGAAGACGTATCCTCAAAAGAATGGGAAACCCCTCAATCTTCTCAATGGCCCTCTCTTCCTCCGGTGTAAAGGCCTTGAGGGCTTTGTAAAATCGAAATAAATACGAGGGGGAGTAAGCTCCCTTAGTCGTCCACAGGCGGGCCACTTCAAAGCCATTGCGCTCCACAATCCACTCCTCGCAAGGAAAGCCGGAGATTTCTTTTTTTTGTGAGGACTTTCCTACGCTTACCAAATCCGGCCCAAAGGGATTGAGATAGGCTTGCTGTAAAATTTCCACCTTCCGTCGTTTGGGAAGAGCGCTGGTCAAAATCCGCTGCTTAAAACTCGCCTTCCTTCGCAAACGCCGCTTGTACTCCCTCTCAAACTTTGAAAACGGAACCTCTTCATACTCTTTCTTTGGGTTTTGAGGGTTCCATTTCCAGAGCAATCTTTTATCCAAACGCACAATCACCACCGTTCTTTGCCCCTCCATGCTTTCGATACGCAACCTATCCTTGGCGATATAGAGGCGCTGACGAATCATTCTGGTAGCGCTCTGCTTGGTTTGCGCCTGGAGTAGGCCGTTGGAAAGCTGGTGAATCACCAGCATCTTGTCCGCGGGCAAGGCAACATCCTGGGCCTGAAGAAGGGGGGAGAAGAGTAAAAAATAAAGCGCAAAGTATGGGAAAAAATCTCTTTTCATTTTTGTAAACCTCGCATTTAAGGGACTTAGGAACTTAACGAAGGCGTAGAGTTTGAGGACGGGTTAGGCGGATTTCCTTTCGAAAGCCAGACTCAGGGGTAAGTATCCAAAAGGTATAGCGGGAACTAGCCAAAAATAGAGTCTGATCTTTTGTCAGTTCAAGCATTCGATAGGAGGAGAGGGGGAGGTGGGATTGCCAAATGATTTTCGTTTTTTTCGAAGTCTCTATCCTAAGAGGAAAAAGCTGTGGACGAAGGATCAGATCCTGATCTTCTAGCATTTCCACTTCCCTTTGCAGAAGTATTTTCCCTGACGAATGGAGCAGCTCTAAAACGTAAAAACCCCTCGGCACTTGGACCTGAAACCTATTTTTCCTAAGGGGCCTTTCGAGAAGGAGAAGGCGTTTTTTCTCCATAGGATACAAAGGAAGATGATAGAGACGCAGCTGAGATTTACCACCTCCCGGTATTTTTTCCACTCGACCACTTAAACGATAGAGTTTGGAAACAGATTCCGAAAGCTCTAAGCGGGTGGTTGGTTGGACGAGCACCTTTGCTCTAGCAAGACATTGCCCTTTTTGAGAAATCGCCCACACCAAAGCAGGCCCTAGGGGGAGCGAAGGGAGTCGAAAGCGCCCTCTTCTGAGCGCAGAAGAGGGGATACCTCGAACAATGACTTGTTTGAAGGCTAGGGAAAAAAGCCAAATTTCTTGAAGATTAGGCAGTTCCGTTTCTATTTCCAAATCTCCCACCGGCGGAAACTCCAGCTGGATATTGGATAAATCTTGGCGGCTTAAAAAACAGGTATAAATAGGAGTTTGCCTCTTCCCCCTCTTCCCATAGAGGTGATACAAACCAGCAGGAAGAGCAGGAAATTCAAACTCCCCGCCCTCCCCAACAGAAACAGAATAGCGTCTCTCCGCCCCCAACTCCAAAGCCATCACCTCCGCCCCGGGAAGAGCGGGGAGAATCTTTCCCTCAATGCGATAGCTCGCCTCGGAATTTTTCAAACTAGCCGGCGAGGCATGCTTCTCCATAAGGCGAATGTGCAGCCTGGAATCCTCGATCTGCTCCGGGGTTAGATTGAGGGAAAGTTCACGAAATCCTTGCGCTTGACAACGAAGCCGGTAAGAATAAATTCTATCTAAAGGTAAAAAAGCCCTTCCTTGGGAATTGGTCTGAAAGGTCTGAGTTTGCGAGTTGCTTTTGTTATATACCTCGATTTTTGCCCCCACAATTGGACGCCCTTGGCAAGAGGTAAGAAGAATTTGAAAAGAAGAAGGGCGCTCAGAGGCAAAATTCACGTACAGAATACCTCCCAAGCCGAAAGGCACAGAGAGAGAGAGAAGCAGCCAAAGCCAATATTTCCGTTTTTTTGTGCGCGTTTGGGGTTGCATTCTTTCCTTTGATCTCGGATTTGATTTGCGATGCTCTATATATTTATTTACGAAATCCAATGGGGAATTTTGTAAATTCCAAAAAGCCTATTGGATTTTACAGAAATATGAAAAATTTCTGAAAACGCCTCTAAGGAAGAGGAAATATGGGAAAGAAAAAAAACAAAAAGCACCGCTGTATGCGCATCAATCAATACCTCGCCAAAGCAGGGCTATGCTCCAGACGCCAAGCCGAAGAGTATATCCTCCAAGGACTGGTCAAAATCAACCAAAAAACGGTAAAAAACCTAGCCCAAAAGGTGGTGGTAGACCAAGATGAAGTGCAGCTGCAAGGCCAAAAACTGGAGCTTCAAAAAAACATTTATATCCTTCTCAACAAACCCAAACATTGCTTGACCACCACCCACGATCCCAAAGGGAGAAAAACCGTAATGGATCTGGTGGAGCTCTCCACCCGCGTTTTTCCCGTTGGACGACTGGATAAGGATACAACCGGCTTGCTGCTTCTGACCAATGACGGTGCCCTTGCCCAAATATTGTCCCACCCTCGTTATCAAATTCCTAAGGTCTATCACGTCAAATTGAACAAACCTCTTCTACCTCGAGATGAGGAAAGAATTCAGAACGGAGTTCAGCTTGAGGATGGAGTGGCTTGGGTGGACAAACTTCAGGTCAAAAAAGAAGATAGACGAAAAATAACTCTCACCATCCATATAGGAAAAAACCGTATTGTACGCCGCCTCTTTGAGGCCTTAGGATATTCTGTTCGGCATTTGGATAGGGTGGTGTATGCAAACTTGGATAAAAAGAATTTGCCAAGAGGCAAGTGGCGGTATCTAACTAGAAAAGAAATCAAAGCGCTAAAATCCCTTGCGAAGCTCCCCGTGGAGGAATAGCCCGTTTTTTGGGCAAAAAAGAGGAAAACAGCACAAAACGACCTCCTCCCCCTAGCCATCGCTCTCTAGAGAAAAAACCAAAATGGGGGAGCTGAACCGCTCTTCCTTTGGCGCTTTTCCTAGCCTCAGTTAGAACTTGAACGCGCAAAGAGCTCTGGTATCCGCTTGAAAGAGCGCCTAGACTTGTGTTTGGCGGGCTCGTTTGTGCTTTCAGATGAGGCCTCTACCTATTAGAGACTCACAAGCCATCGTGCGGAAGGCAGAGAGCTTTGAGCCGCCTTACGAGAGAAGAGCGGAGGGAAAACAGAGGTTATTTTTTTCTTTTTTTCTCCAGAATTTTCTGGACTCTATTCAAAATTTTGGCAGAAAATATCTGCTTTTTGAGGAGGTATTCGCGAATTTCTTTGCCTTTTCGGAGCATTTCCTGGACCTGGGCTGAGCTAGGTTGAATGTTCTCTATCCCCATTTTGAGAAGGTCCTTCTTTGCTTTCTCATTGTCTCGTCGGCTAGTTGCCACCAATTTTTTGGCGTATTTTTTCACCGTTTTATACAGCGGCAAACGATAGCTTTTTGGCAGGCGAAACCATACCTTTTTCGAGATCACCAGCGCAGCGGTGATGTTGTAGATGTCATAAGCCAGGCAGTAATTCACCTCCGAGTGCCACTGGAGAGCCACGCAAGCTAGAGGAGAAACGCCGAATGTATCCACTTTCCCCGTCTGCAGCATAGGCAGAACATCCTGCAACCCCAAAGGCACAGGGGCCACAATCCCCAAGCCCTTAAACATTTCCTTAAGAAAGGGATCCCCTTGACGCAGCCACAAACTGGAATTTTGAATATCGCTTAAACTGGTAAGTCTCTTTTTCGAAAACAGATTGACAAATCCTCCCTCAGCCCACCCTAGATGAATAAAACCGTTTTTGTAGATGCCTCTCCAGAGCTTTCTGTGGATTTTTTTTAGAACATAGTCGTATTCTGAATAGTTTTTGTACAAAAAAGGAAGCTGCAGCACCCGGGTGTCCTTATAAATTTTTCCCAACCCTAGCCCTGTAAATCCAGCGGCGTGGTATTCCCCATCCCGCATTTTTTCTAAAACCGCTCCCTCTTCCCCCGCTCGTCCCCCTCCATAGATTTGAAAGCCTACTTCCCCTTGGGTTTTTTGGCGAAGCTCCTCATCCATCTTCTCCATAATCTTCATCCAGGATGAGCCATCCGGGGCAACGGTGGCCAGCTTAAGCAGGTATTTTGGCGCCGAGGCCTCCATCGTTTCCCTCGAGCACCAAAGTCCCAAAATCCCTAGGAAAAGCCCACATAAAAGAAAAATATACCAATTTTTCATTTCTGCTCCTTTTATCTTCCAATGATTGGGAAAATACTGAAAAAAACATAATTCTACTCACTTCAGCACCCGGAAATGCCCCTCAGCTATCATAAGAAGCACAATCTGGTAAATCTGAAAGTCCGTTAACGGGCTTGCATTTAAAATCTTCTTCAAAACCCGCTCCCGCTCCACCACTTCTAAAAATGGACGCAACTTTCGGAAATCCGGATCATCCATCAACCCCTTTTGAACCAACTCTAGCTCCGCATCCTCCGGGGGAAGTTGATCCTTGATTTTGTCCAGTTCATCGAGCTGTTTTAGGCCATCCATCATCAGTTTTAGAGAATTTTCCTGAAACGCCTCCTCCACCTCCAAATTCTCCTCCTCTTGAAAAACAAAGCAACCATCCTCTTTCCAGGACAAAATCCGATAAAGAGCCTTATGGGGGGCCGGAGAGGCAACAATGGTGTTCACCCTTGCGTTGATAATATCTCCGGTGCGAATAAAGATCTCCCCCTCCTGGCCGCGGTATTCGATTTTCAATATCCCCGTCATTCCGTTCATATTGAGGAATTGAAGCAAATTGGACAAATCCATCTTGGTTAGCTTGCCCGTAAGGGATTTGTCTTCTTTTGGGGAACTAGACTCTTTTTGATAACGGCTGAGCAATCCCTGCACCCTAGCCACCAGCTCTTGAGGGCTAAAGGGCTTGATTACATAATCATCCGCTCCTAGCTGAATTCCCTTTACCCGATCCGAGACCTCATTGTTGGCCGAGAGAAATATAAACGGGATCTCATTCAATTGCGGGTCTTTTCGCAACGACCAACAGAAATCCCACCCGTCCATAATGGGCATGTTGATGTCCGAAATGATCAAATTGGGCTTCTCTTCTTTCACCTTTTTTAGCGCAGAGCTTCCGTTGTCCGCCTCGATTACTTCGTATTGGTGCTTCTGCAGCTCACTCCGAAGCATTTTGCGCATCACAGATGAATCGTCCACAATCAGTATCTTCTGGGCCATACAGTTTTTCCTCTAAGCTTGCCTTACAAAATCCGATTTCAATCACCCATTCCAATAAACTCCTTAGGCCCGCAGCGCAGATTTTTACCTCTGCTCCTGCATCCGATCCATTTATTTCTTACCTCTGGCACCTCCTTGTTCTTAGGATGTATCTGAAAGACTAACATTGAGATGGTAGGCCCCTAATGAGCAGTAAAAGGTGGTGTACAAAGCCAAATGCGAATGGGCCCGGCAAATATGATAAGAACTCCCACGAATCACATTGGGGATAGAAATCCGCAGTGCTCCCCCAAACGTGCGAAGACCATTCTTGGCATTTCCCGCCACAATGTTGGTGAGCTCGCCTATCCCGTCCACCAAAATCTCCTCAGAAACCTCTTCCACGCCCATCAAACTGGAAATCGTTCGGTAAGCCGTCTCCTCTTCCATGGAAATCCACAGCGAGCCCTGCACCCTACCCGAGAAGCTGATCACCCCCGTTAGCTGGGAATCATAACCCTTCTCGGATACGGAGTAGAGGGGAGGATCCCAACGTAGCTCTAGGTCTAACATATTCTTGCACATATTCTGAAAAGCCTGAACAAAGGGCTCCATGTAGCTCATATTGGTGCGCAGCTGAGGACGCTGAAAACACTCCTCAAACTTGGTTAAAAACCGTTTCTTGGAAAAGGATCGGGAAAACAGGGCGTCCGCACCATGCTCTTTTGCCCTCTTCTCCAACTCTGGGGAAGGAGAAGCGTTGGAAGAGGAAACAAAAAGAAAAACAGGCTTCTGAAAATGCCGGTTGTGGGAGCGAATCCAACGCAGCAATTCAAACGAGGTTTCCTCCGGCTCCTCCGCGATCACACAATCCGCTTGACTGATCAAAAGTTGGGCTTTCTTAGGATAGGAAGCGTAAAGAAAATGCTCTATTCCACGTTCGCGAAGCAAAGAAACCAAACTCTCTTTAAAAAATTCCTCATTGTTTACAAAAAGAACTGTGCGTTTCATTCTCGCTCTTTGTGTCCTATCCACTCCTTCGTCTTTAAGCTTAACTCCACCAGAAACTTCCCAAAATCAGACTCAAAATGCGCCGCCATGGACTGAACACCACGGGGATGGCTAATCAAGTAGTTTCTGCCAATAATCACATGGGGGATAGAGAATTGAATGGGGTTGCCATGATTTTTCTTCGAAAGCTCCGCTTTAGAATTTCCGCAAATCAGGTTGGCAATTTCCCCAATCCCATCGATCACCGTGGCATTGACCTCTAAGCAGGGTTTTTTGCACAACCTCCCCACAAGCTCCAACGCCGTTTTCTCTGGAAAAGAAATCGTCAGCGATCCTTGCACCCCATCTATAAAATCGATAATTCCACTGATCTCATGAAGTTTTCGAAAATTATAAGAAAACCTCTTCACCGAAGCCTGAAGATAGAATAACTTCCAAAAAAGCTTAGAGGTGGTCTGAACAATCGATTGTAAGGACTCTTCAATTTGCATCCTAGATGGCCTTCCCAAACTCTCGAAAACCTCCAACTCCCCAAATTTTACCCTATTCGGAAGGAAAAAGTGCCGTAGAGAATTTGCCTCCAATCCTTTATTCCGGTTTGGACGGCTCCTCAGAAGCCGAGCCCAGCTCGGGGATAGAAGGCCGATCCAATGGCTGGGTCCGCTCCGGATCATCTTCCTCTATTCCCCGAGAAGATTGAACATAATCCTGGACCGTTCCAAATTCCGCCTCAATCTCTTGATTGGCCTGGTCAAAGGCCTGCTCCCAATCCTCATCCTCCACAACCGTAGAGGGTCGCTCCTTTTCCGCATCCTTCACTTCCTTGTCCACAGATTCAAAGACCTCTGACCAGTTATTCTCATTCTTTTCCTCCGCCTCTGCTCCAGCCGTTGCTGAAACCACTTCTTTCTGCACCTCCGCATCCGCCTCATCGAACATGGAAGCCCAATCCTCTTCTTTGGACGAATCCCCCTCACCTACCGAGGAAACGGTCGGTTCCTCCTCCGCTCCGGATTGGGATTTTGCCCCTCCTTCCAACTCCGTGGCAATTTCCGCATCCGCCTCATCAAACATGGCCATCCAATCGTCGCCCAATTCCTCCTCAAAGCCTACGCCCTCTTCCCCCCCTGTGATCACCACCTCTTGCAAACGAGGAGTGGTATCCTCCAACTCCACCGGCTCGGGAGCGACTTCCTCTGACGTCCCGGGAGCTTCCTCTGAGGAGAGTGGAGTTTTCTTGGCTATTTTGACCATCAGGTAATCCTTGTCCATGATCAATTTGCGACGATTGGCCTCCGATTCCGCCTTTGCTTTGGCCGCTGAAGCTTTGACTTTGCTTGCTACAGAAGAAGCCTTCTCTTTTTTCAAACCCTCAAAACCATAGGGAATCAAATCCCTTAAGGTGGTGCGCACATCGCTTAGAGTGGCGATGTACGCTGCGATCTCACACTGCGTGGTCTTCTCCATCTCCTCCAAAACTTCCCGGGGTAAAATGCCACTGATCGCCACGGTGAGCAGATCGCCAAAGCGATCCAGCGGAAGGATCTGATATTCGTGCAGAAAATTCGCCGACATTACCCCCAAAACGTCTCTGGGAATGTCGTACTGTTTTAGCTGTATAAAGGGTAGCTGAAAATGACAGCACAAAGCAAACGCCATATCCAATTCCGTGATATAATTCTTAGAAACCAAAATCTCACCAAGCAATCCACCAGAGGTTTGCTGGGTAAGAAGCGCATCCTGAAGCTGCTGCTGGTTGAGCAACCCCTCAGCTTGGAGGACCTCTCCGAGACGTTTCCGCACTATCTTTTTTAGATTCATGGAACCCTTTTACCAGCTATTTCGAAACCTAAAAAATTGAAAACAACCGAAAAATTCTGTTCACAGCCAATCAGCCACTGAAATCATTCCTCGCTCAGTTGCAATAATAACCTCTTTTGTGGATCCGAATCCGGCAGCTGAGCCGCAATATTCGCCAAAGCTCGCTTGCAATAGCGCCTCAATTTTTTGTTGGTAAGATGCCTCCTTAAAACATAAACAGCTCGTTTATCGCCAATATTTCCCAAAATCTTAATCAACTTCTTTTTGACGCTCTGATTTCCTGTGGTGGCCAAAAGACTGCATAACGCCGGAACAGCTGGGCGACCAATATCCTCAAGTACCTTGGCGATGCGAAACCTCAATCCAGGCTCACTGCGAAACGTTAAAACCAGCTTGCGAATGGCAGGCTTACCAATTTTAACCAATACAGATGTAATTTTGTTTTTATACAAAACCCGTTCCCCTAAAATCTCTATTAACGCGGAGATGGCCTGGTCTGTCTGAATTCGCCCTAACGCCTCTATAATCGCATTTCCTGTTTTGGTCTTCTCAATATTGTCTATCGCCTCCCTCAAAGAATCTACCACCTCTTTGCACAAATCAGGAAACTTTTTCTGAGCCTGGGAATCTTTCGCCAAAATTTTGCCAAGCGCCTCCGCTCCACTCCGTATTAGCTCTTCGTTGCTCTCCTCCAGCATCTCTTTCAGAGAGGTCAAAATTTGAGCGCTTCCCTCTCCTAGCTCCCCCAACACTTGGGCCGCTTTTATCCTCACCGACGGAATTTGGTAGGAAGAGAGCGCTTGGGCTAAAAAGGGAAGAATTTTTTTGCCCTTTCCTTTCGCCAAATACGAGATCGCTTTTTCTCTAATCTTAAAATCCGGATCCCGGAGGGCTTTGGCCAGCGCTTTGTAATTCTTGCGCTCGCCCAAGGCCTTCACCACTTCTAGGCGAAGAGAGGGATCCTTATCGATCAACAAACTTTCTAAAAATTTCTCACACCACCGATTCCGGATCCTCCTCAACGTCTGAATGAACTTCAGACGCATTTCCTTGTCCTCTTTGTTGAGCAAAAATAGAAGCTCCTTCAACACCTCTTCCTGCGCATAAGGAACAATGTAGGGGAAGTTCTCAATAATCTGTAACTTCTCCCTCCGGGTAAGATGAGCATAGCTTTTGGTCAAAACCTCCTTCACAGAGCCTAGGCTAACAATATCCCGAATGCGGGTTGGCTGAGCAGAAAGATTTTTTAAAATCTCTATTGCCGTTTTTATCCCTTGAACCCGTTTCGCAAACTCCCTTAGCTTCGGAGTACCCTTGTTAGCCAAGCGCTGGAGAAAACCTTCAATCTCTTCCTTAGGCAAGCGAACAAATAGATCGCTCACCCAACTTAAATCTCGTTCCTCCTGCAAAAATTCGGCTAGCTCCTCCCAAGAATTCTTCCCCAATTTTAACCAAATCCCAACAATCTCAGCTTTGTCCCGAAAAGAAGGATAAAGGCGAATGTACTTGGTAAAAATCGGAAAAAGGTAGTTGCGAAAAACTTTATTTTTAGAAATTTTTACCGCTTCGGTAAAAAATCCAGTGAAACTCTTTTTCTCCAGCTGCTCGTCAATGGTAGCCAACTTCTCTATTAACGTGGCCATCTCCGCAATCTCCTTCTCCTCGGGGTAATTCTTCACCAGCGTTGCCACCATTTCATTAGCCACTTTAAAATTTAAATTCTTCAAATTTTTATGCACGTTCTTTTTAGCTAACTCTAGCTTTTTCCGACGCTCTTCCAACTTCTGCTTCTTGCGCCTCTCCGCCTCCTCCCGCGCCTTACGACGAGCCTCCTCCAATTCCCGCTTGCGCCTCTCCGCCTCCCGCTTTTGCCTCTCCATCTCCTCCCTGCGGCGCTTGTTCTCCTCTTCCGCCTTCTTTTTCTCCTGCTCAATCCTCAACTTCGCCAAACGCTCCTGCTCCTGGATCTCCTTCTCCTTCTGCTGGTTTAGCTTCTTCTGATGCTCCAGCCAAAAATAAGCCCCCCCGCCAGCCAAAAGCAAAAATAGCAAAGTCGCCGCGATCGCCATCTTTTTGCGACGCTTGCGCTGGTAATAGCGAATCACCCCCTTGGGCATCTGCCCCCGCTTCACACGCCTCAAATTGTCCAAAAGCTCCTCCGGACTCTTGCAACGATCCTCCGGCTCCTTGGAAAGCAACTTAAACAAAAACGCCGTCATCGGCTTGGAAATGGTGACATGAAATTTCTTCGGATCCGGGGGCGTCAAACTAATGTGCGCCTGACTCAACGCAACCTGGGAAGTACCCGCGAACGGAAGGTGAGCCGTAAGCATCGCATACAACGTCACACCCAACGAATAAACGTCTGTGCGATAGTCAAGCTCCTTCCCCGCAAACTGCTCCGGAGACATGTAGTGCGGCGTCCCCACAATCGTACCCGCCTGCGTAAGCTGCAGATCCGTATCCAACGCCTTCGCTAAACCAAAATCACAAATCTTTACAAAATCCTTCCCAATCATAATGTTCGCCGGCTTAATGTCCCGATGGATAAAATTCTGCCCCCACGCCTTGTAAAGCGCCACCAAAACCTTCTCGAAAATCTCAATCGCCTCCCTCTCCTCCAACGCCCCATCGTTGATGATCTTGTCCGCCAGCGTCATCCCCTCCAAATATTCCATCACAATGTAGTACAAACCGTAAAACTCCCCAAAATCGTACGCCTTGACAATGTTGGGATGATCCAACGTCTTGGCCACCTCGCACTCCCGGATAAAGCGCACCACCGTGTTCGACGTATCACTCATCGGCGGCGCGAAAACCTTGATCGCTACCTTCTTGCTCTCATCGTTCACATCCACCGCCAAATACACCGCCGCCAAACCTCCCTCACCCAAAAGCTGAGTGACCCGATAACCCGGGATTAGCGGATCCCCATTCTCATTCTCCAAATGCATCACGTGATCAATGGTGCGCTCGTCCAAATACCCCTTGCGAAGTAAAACCTCCTCAAAGGTCAACTGAACATTCTGCAACTTAAGACGTACCTGCTCCTGAACGCACTCATTGATCTGATCCGTGGTCAGTAGCGAGAGAGAAAGCAATAGGCGCTGAAAAATCGAATCCGCTACGCTCTCCTTCGACTTTGTGCTATCCCCAGACTTTTTCGCCAAATACGACAAACGCATCAGCTGAGTGTCATCCCGATTTGCCGCCGCAGCCATACTCCCCTCCGAAGTCGACAACCTCTTGTCCGGCAAAGCCTCCAGACGAGAAGTGCTCTCCTGAGCAACGGAACCCTCTCCTCCCTGAGACTTCTCCAACTCCTTCTGAAGCTGACGCTTGGCCAAACGCTGAGTAAAACGACGCGTGGCCGCCTTGGCCTTCTCACGCTCCCGCTGCAACTCCTGGTAAACGCGGTTAATGGTAAAACTATCCACCTTCCCCGTCTGAATCAACGCCGCCGATAACGTTAAATTCCCTACCCTATTCTGAAGAGCCGCTAAAACATCCTCTTTTGTGAGAATGCCCATAAAAATAAGCTCCTCCAATAACTCCCAATCCTCAGATGTCAAACTTCCCCCCACCACCTCCCGCAACGCCTCTACCTCATCCCGCAAACGCAAACCCTCCATCAAAAGCCCCATCCAATCCTCCTCAATCACCTGCTGAGTCTGAGGTGGCAAATTCTCATCAAACTCAAAATCCCCCTCCATCTGCGCCACAATGCGGTAAAACGCAGCTACCCCACTCTTCTCCTTCCACTTCGCATCCAACAACACACCATCGCGAAAATAAATCATCCCCGGCACAGGATTCTTGATCCGAAGTATCCCCGACTTCTGATAGTTGGAAATCATCTGCATAATGTCCGGAATAGGCATGCTCCTCAAATTGCCACGCAAAGAAGTCTTCGCACTTAAACGAGTCGTCGAACGGCTAGATGCACGCCGGAAAATCTTCAAAATCTCCTGCTCCAACTCCTCCTGATTCACCGGCTTGCCCAAATAAGCCTTCCCCCCAACAAAAAGGGAACGCATCCGCTCCTGACTGTTGGGATCGGCTGAAATAAAAATAAACGAAATCATCTTGGGCAAACTCCGATTCTTAATCGTGCTGCAAAGCTCCCAACCACTCATCCCCGGCAAATCAATCTCCGTAATAATCAAGTCCGG
Organism: Planctomycetota bacterium; assembly: GCA_003694635.1. Lineage (GTDB taxonomy): Bacteria > Planctomycetota > J132 > J132 > J132 > J132. Next base: position 1,687 of record RFKQ01000119.1, on the reverse strand, counting down.
AATATGGCTTTTCATAAACTGAAGAGCCGCCTCCCCACTCTTCGCAATCAAAATCTTTATCCCCGCATTCACCAGCTTCTGCGCCAACGGTTTGCCAATATTCTCCGACGTCCCCACCGTCAATATAAGAAAGGAAGACATAATCGCACTCCTTACTTTCTAACCCTTCCTATTCGAATTGCCGTACATCCTTTTTGGCTCTTCCCTCATTCTCCTTCACCAATCTACTATCTATTGTTGATAAATTATTTTATCACACTTCCAGCTAACTTGCAACTTATTTTTCTTTTTTCCACCACAACCAACTCTACGTCTTCCCAACTTTATACGAAATTTCCCCCTCCACTTCCCTTGCCCTCCTTTCAAAGAACAATAAAATTATATAACAAACGCCAAAATATCCTACACCAAAATATCCTAACAAACTAACAAAAAGGAACTCTCTCCATGTCCCTCTACCCGCCTCCCCAACTCCAACAACTCACCCACCTCCATATCCTACATTGGAAATACCTCCCCCAACACCAAAGAGCAGAATTCCAACTCAGCAGCCAAACCAACTTCGCCGAAAAAATCCTCACCTTCCTGCGCATCGAAAAATTTCAACAACACTTCCACTCCCCACAAATCTACCAAAATTACCTTAAAAAAAATCTAACCGAAATCCTAAAACGCGCCTCTCCACCCACCCCACCCAATCCCCATTACCAACTCCAAACCAACCTCCGTACCATCCAAATCTGGACAACCCACCCCCCCTTTCTCCTAGATTTACTTAAGAATCCTCCCAAAATAGACGACTAAACCCCCACACCCAAACCCACACCCAAACCCACACCCAAACCACTTTTGGAACCCGAAAATAAGGAAAATATTCCGATGCCAAGCGGAAAAGTCCACCAAAATCTAGAACTCTCCCTCCTCCCCCCACTCCTCCTCTCCCTACTCCTCCTCGACAGAGCCCTCTTCCCCAAAATCTTTCACCTCCACCACTACGCTATCTTTACCCTCGCCTACCTCTTCTCCGTCTACCTCCTCTCTCCCGATCTCGATCAACACCACTGCGAAGCAAAAAAAAATTGGGGTATACTCCAATTCCTCTGGTGGCCTTACTCAAAAATTTTTGTCCATCGCGGCGTCTCCCACCACCCCCTCCTAGGCCCCTGGAGCCGACTGCTCTACCTCGCCCTACTTCTCCTCCCCCCCTACCTCCTCCTCCAACAAACCCTCCACCCCACACCTACACCCATAACCAACCACCTCCTCCAACTCCTCCAACTCCTCCGCCAATACCCCAGCGAATTCCTCCTCACCCTCCTCGGACTCTTCTGCCCCAACTGGCTACATATCGCCCTAGACCACTGGAACAGCCAAATAAGGAAAACACCATGACCCTACCCCTCTTTAAACAATTTCCCCAACTCCAAGGAAAACTCCCCCACCTCCCCCTAGGAAACTTCCCCACCCCACTCCAATACCTCCAAAAGTGGAAACATCACCACCTCTGGATCAAACGGGATGATATCAGCGGAAACCTCCACGGCGGCAACAAAGTGCGCAAATTGGAATTCGCCCTCGCCTCCACCACCCCCGCCAACTGGCTGTGCAGCGCAGGCGCACAAGGCTCCAATTGGTGCGTCGCCCTCGCCCTCTACGCCAAACAACTCGGCCACAAAACCGAACTCCT
>RFKQ01000118.1 GCA_003694635.1 Planctomycetota bacterium | reverse complement strand
GGTGTGGGGGGGTTGACAAAGGGATAGGGGGGGATAGAATAGATGGTATTTGTGAGGATTTTAGAGGGCATAGAGGTTAGGGAATCTTGAATTTATTGGTATTGGGGTTAAAAGAAGAGGGAGGGTGGTTAGATTTTTTTAGATTTTTGTGGAAGATTTGGAAAGGAAAAGATGGATGGATAGTGCATTGTTGATGGAGATTTTATGGTTTATTGTGGGGTTGGTGGTTTTGACGGTAGGTGCAGAGTGGACGGTGAGGGGTTCTTCGACGCTTGCGCGTATTTTTGGGGTGAGGCCGATTATTATAGGGATTACGATTGTGGCCTTTGGCACTTCTTCGCCTGAGTTGGTGGTAGGGGTGATGGCTTCGTTGAATGAAGCGAGTGATAGCATCCAGTTGGCGGTGGGGAATGTGATTGGGAGCAACATAGCCAATATTGGTTTGATTTTAGGGATTTCGGGTTTGATATATCCGATTATGGTGCAGCGGGAGGTTTTGAGGGTTCACTTGCCGTTGATGACGTTGGTGGCAGCGCTGCTTTTATGGTTTTCGTACAATGATGGTCAGATTAGTCGTTTGGAGGGAGGGATATTTCTTGGGTTAGGGATTTTAATCAATGTACTTTTGATTTGGCAGGCATTGCGCAATCAGAAGATAGCCAAAGAGATAGAGCATGAAGTAGAGGTTTTGCCTGTGGGGAAGAAAGGGGGGAAGGGGTGGAATTTTGGTTTATTGGTGGTGGGGCTTGTGGGTTTGGTGTTGGGGGCGGATTGGATGGTAGATTCGGCGGTAAAGATTGCCACTCGTTTAGGTATGTCCATGATCACGATTGGCTTGACGATTGTGGCAGTGGGGACGTCGTTGCCGGAGTTAGCCGCATCGGCGATGGCTTCTTTTCGAAAGAAAAGTGATATTGCGTTGGGCAATGTGGTGGGGAGTAATATTTACAACGTTGTGTTGATTTTGGGAGTGGTGGCGATATTGGTACCGCTTCCGATCAAGGCGGATGCGTTGGGTACGGATTTGCCGGTGATGATGGGATTTACGCTGTTGGCGGTATTTTTTCTGAGAACGGGTAGGATTTTGGAACGTTGGGAGGCGGGGATTTTATTTGGTTGTTATGTGGGGTATATGGTGGTGTTGTTTTTGCGCAGTCAGGGCTATGAGACGAATTTATTGCGTTTATTAGGGGTGGGGATATAGGGAGGGAAAAGAGGCAGAGGGGTTATATTTTATTAATTAGAGAGGAGGATGTGAGTATGGGAAGTTTTCGCTTAAACGACATTGGGATCAAGATGTTTCATCCGAATATTCATTTGGGGCGTTCTCTCTATTTATCGTTGGTGGAGAGGCTGATAGATTATTATCCTAACCAGAAGATGGAGGCGGAGAAATATTCTTTTTGGTCTATACCTCAGAGGATTGCGACGGTGTCTCAGAAGTTTTCGACGGTGACGGAGGTATTTGATGACGATGTGGAGGCGGTAAAGTCTCGTTTTTTTAAAATTACGAATCAGGTGGTGGTATGTGCTCAGTTGAATGTAAACTACTTTGATTTGGTTTTATCGGCGGTGTATATGCCGTCAAATTTTCCGATGGATTATACGTTTGGGGTGCTGGATTTGGTGGGCAAATGCTTTTTGAAAGAAGTGGATTTTGCTGGATTAGAGGCGGAAGATATTTCCACTGGGATCACGTGGCAATTTCGTCGGGGCAATCGAAATTATAGTTTGAAGTTGGAGCCTCATTCGGGCCATCCAGGGCAGTTGTTTATTGATGTGGTGGTGTTTTTCCCTCAGGAGAAGATTTCCACCGCCGAGATGAAGTTGGTGGTGGAGGAGGAGCTGGAGTATTTGGAGAATCGGATTTTTCCGTTTATTCGAGGTAGTTTAGAGGGGGAGAGGAGTGGAGATGGGTACTTGGATGCGGACGAGGAGGCTGGAGAGGATTCTTCCGATTCTCCCGGATGTGGGTAGTTAGGAGAATTTTAAGAATTAAGCTTAGATGTTATGGATTTGAAGGGCTGGTATTATGAGTGAGAACATCACGATGAGGATGTTGTTAAAAGAACAGAGTATTCCTTATGACTACGATTTTCGTCAGATTGAGAAAAAAGACATTAACATGCTTGCCAATTTGGCTTTGGAGTCTTATCGGGCTTCTCCCCAGTATCGGAATGAGACTTTGCAGGATTACCGCAATCAGATTGGTTCAATTTTGAGTGGTGCGTTGGGGCCGTGGTTGGAGTCAGCGTCCTTGGTGGTGGAGGAGGCGGGCACAGCTTCCTCGGCAACGATTGTGTTTCATCATAAGGAGGCGAATGTGCCGGTATTGGCGTTTTGGATGACGCATCCGGATTTTTGGAAGCAGGGATATGGGTACTGTTTACTGAAGCATTCGATCAATGAGTTATTAAGGAAGGGTTTTCAGGAGCTGCATGTAAACGTGTCTCCAGAGAATACAGTGGCGTATCAGTTATTGGAGCTGTTAGGGTTTGAGAAACTGGAGGAGTAGTTCTTTTTTGTTTCTTGTCCTGGGGAGTTTAGAGCTGGTTTAGGGATTTTGTGTAGGATTTTGGAAAAAGAAGTTTTTTCTTTTAAAAACGCTATTGACATTTTTGAGGTTTTTGATAAAATAATTACATAGCTCCGCCGAAGTGGCGGAATTGGCAGACGCGCTAGGTTCAGGACCTAGTGGAGGTAACTCCATGGGGGTTCAAGTCCCCCCTTCGGCATTAGAAAAAAACAAAATATTCAGCAAGGAGTGTACTGGATTAGAAGAGCTAAACTCAGATTAAATCATAATTTACATAATTTAAAAGTCGAAGTGGCGGAATTGGCAGACGCGCTAGGTTGAGGGCCTAGTGGAGGTTAACTCCATGGGGGTTCAAGTCCCCCCTTCGACATTTTCCTTTTTACGCAGAAATTCTTCTTCGCTGAGCTTGTCTCAGCGTTTTTTTTTATAGAAATGCCCCCTTATCTGAAGTATCACGATCAACTTCATCTTCCCGATGAATCTAAAAGTGCGCGATAAGAGAATCCTCGCTAAGCCCCTAAACTACGGCGGATGAGGCGCTGGTCATAGCGCCGTATCGCAATACGGAATTAAATTCTAAAACAAAATTCCTAAGCTGCATTCTGGCTCAGGTGAGTGTGCACCGACGGTTTTCTTCTCTCCCCCAACCTTCTCCTGAGAGCCTAGCAACTCGCCTTTTCAACCACAGTTCTGGGGCCTCTTCTTAGCGTCTCACCCCAAAGCATACTTCCCCAAATATCCTCTTCCATCGATTGCCTTTATCTTCAGCTCTACTCATATAAAAAAGGGCAAAACCTCTTTAATGATTTAAAAAAAGGGGTTCTCTCTAAATTTGGAGATTTTGCCCATTCAAAAGGATTTATTCTTAAATATCCTTTGAATTCAGAGAAGGTTACAATTTTTGCCAATTCTTTGATCACAAAATAATGGCTGATGTGGAGGGAAGAAGAAAATGGAAGTGCGTTTGGATAGCGCTAAAAGGAAGGATTGGTTTTTGAAGATTGAGGAGAAGAGCAGTTCTAGGCAATGAAAGAGTCCCCGCTTTCCCTAAGAAAAAAGCTTTCGCGAAAAACCACTTTGAATGAGCTTTTCCAAAGCCTATCTCAGAGGGTTTTAGGGAAATTCCTTATTCTACAAAGGCGTTCCCTCTTTTGTTTGGGGAGAGGAGAAAAATTAAAAAAAAAATTTTTCTTGACTTTTTTGCAGAGAAATACTATATTTAGTATAAAATTTAAAAATTATTCTAAATATTGTATAGTCTCCCCTTTTGCTGGTATGGGTGCTTTAAGAAATTTTTTTTCTCAGATCAAGAATCTCTTTTTTGGAAAGAAAAACACGGTGTTGGGGGTTGCTTTTCTTTTGCTAGCCAGCGCGCTGTTGACAGCGATGTTTTTCTCAAATCGACATCCTTCTAAAAAAACTTTAGCTACTCGTGGTTCTGATTTGATGAGAAAATCTTCCCTTTACAAGCCTATTTTTAAAAAGAGAGAAAATCTAAATTCAAACAAAAACAATTTTTACCAATGGCTTTTTAAAAGGAACTTCCTAGAGACACGACAAAACCTTCAGCTGAAGATGCGATATACTTTGGAAAAAAAGATCGAGACAATGTTGGAACAAATCCCCTCTATTGAAGAGGCCATTGTGGAAATCGCTTTTCCGGGAAAGGAAAAGATCGCTTTGTTTCGTAAAGCGCTCGAAAAGCCCAAAGCCGCTGTTTGCGTTAAACTGGTGGAAGGCCGCCGCTATCTTCGCCCTTCGCTTGTGCGCGCGATCGCTTCTATTGTCTCCTCCTCAGTTCCTCAGCTCAAGCCGGAACAGGTAGGGATTTTAAGCCGAGGAAGGTTTTACTCCGTTGATAGAATCTCTTGGATTGATGAAAAGCTCTATTGGGAAGAGCATTGCCATAAAACATTGCAAAAAGCTTTTCTAGATTTACCCCGGCTCGCCCCCTATCGGATAAAAAAATTCCATCTCACCCTTCGTTGGGCTGATTCGCAAAAGTTGGGGAGGCCCCAGGGAGTGGAGCTTTCTCTTCTGATGGATGGAATGCCCTCTACCCGAGCATTGGGCTATCTGAAAAACTTGGTTAAAACCACCCTTTGGCCACTCCCCCTAGAGGGTTTTCGCGTTCATTCCCTATCTTCCCTTTCTACCCAATCTTCTCACTCCTCTACTTTTTTAAAGTTTCTCCCCCTCATAGGAGTGGTTTTTTTCTTCACCTTAGCCTTTTGGATATATAGGGAGGTTTGGCCAAACTTAAAAAAATCTTCTTCTTTTGGGGAGCGGGGTAAGATCCCTAAGCTGGACCATCTTTCCAGCTTTGATAGCTTAGCTCTTCTGCCGGATGAGGCCTTGCGAAAGGCGCTTTGCGAGATTGACAAAGAAAATCTGTGCATCGCTTTGATGGTAGCACCACCGAGCTTAAAACGAAAAATCTTGCACAATCTTCCCCCCCATGAACGAGCTTTCTTAGAAGAGGAGATGAACACCGTAGGGCCTGTGATGGTGGGGGAATTGGAAGCAGCTCAACAAAGTGTTTTGGCAAGTTTTCAGGGAATTTTACACAATCTTACTCAGGAGAGAAGAATTGCTTAGGGGTGTGCATGATGAGGAAAGCTTTGATTTTTTGTATTTTTTTGTTGCTGTTTCCGAACGCTCTTAATGCTCAGCCGGATTTTTCTGTTCTGCAAACGGAATCCAATCCAAAACATAAGCAAAATTCTTTTTGGAAAAAGTCACTTTCTTCCATGGTTTGGGTTGTCCTTTCCTTTTTATGTTTGGTTTTTGCTCTCACAATGCTTCGCAAAGCCCAAAATCGCCCCACCCAAGATTCTATTTCTGTTGTGTCCCAAATCTACCTCAACCACCACCAAAAGATTCTTCTTCTTAAGGCCAAAGGTAGCTACAAGCTGGTGGGGGTTTCTAAAAATCGCATGGATTTTCTAGGCGATGTGCACGAGGAAAAGAAAGACAAAGAGCGCGCTCATAAAAACGTTTGTGATGAAAATCAAGAGGAGTGGAGCCTTTGTTTCAAATCCCCAGACGAATAGCTTACTGGAGCTTTTTCTTTTGTTTTGCAGGAAAGCTTGCGCTGGCCCAAGAAAAAGGAAATCCCACCCTTAACTTGGAGCCGGAGGTTTGGGAAGAAGTTCTTAGATTTGGGGCCATCTTTGCAGGGGCGATGCTGCTTCCCGTGGTCCTGATTTCCACCACCGCTTTTTTGCGCGTTTTCTTGACTCTAGCGTTTCTTAAGAAAGCCCTTTCCATCTCAGAGTGCCTTCCCATAATCCTTTTGTTTGCCTTAAGCCTTTTGCTAGGTGCGCTGATTATGATGCCTACTTATCAAAAAGTCTACCGCACCTCCCTTTTGCCATATCTCGACAAACAGCTCTCTCCACAACAGGCCATCCAAAAAGGTATCCAGCCATTTCGGGAGTTTATGTTCTCCCATGTTCGACAAAAAGATTTAGCTCTTTTTGTGGAGCTTTCTATGAAAGCTTCTCCCAAAAGCAAGGAGGATATCCCCACCCGAGTTTTATTGCCCGCTTTTTTAACAAGTGAGCTCCATCGTGGCTTTGCAATGGGGGTTTTTTTATTTTTGCCGTTTCTGCTGATTGATATTCTAGTCGCATCTGTTTTAGCTGCGCTAAATATGCAAACTCTGCCTCATCAAAATATTGCTCTTCCTGTAAAAATCGCTCTCTTTGTTTCTGTAGATGGCTGGAGTCTTCTATTTTCGGGAATATGGAAAAGTTTCCACTAACCTCAAGTTGCTGAAGGATTGGCCATGGCTTCAGAATTTCAAGAAATGCTGATTTTGTTTTTCCAGTTGTTTTTGCCCTTTGCGTTTTCCCTAGCGGTGGTGGGGGCCATTTATTCTTTGTTAGGAGCTTGGATAAAGATCTACGATGCGGCCTTTGCTAGTGTTCTAAAAATTTTTGTCGCTTGCTTGGTGGCCTACTGCCTTCTCCCCTGGGGGATAGAAGAGCTGAGAGCGTATACGGAAAGGATTTTGACAAACTTTTTTGTAGTGGATTTTAGCCTCTAATGGAAAATCTGGCGATTTTTCTTCGTCTGCTCGGGTTTTTTGGGGTACTTCCCCATGCGTTGGGGCTAGAATTGGATACCAAATCCAAAATCGCCCTTGCTATTGTCTTCTCTTTTTGTGTGGTTTCCCCCTCTTGGTGGCCAAATCATTTGACAACCTCTTCCATTCCAGCGCTGCAAGCCCTTTGGGAGTTTTTGGCCGGCCTAACACTTGGCGGCAGCATTTGGCTGTTGCGAATCGCCCTTGGCGTCTCCGCTAGTTGGATAGAGGACGTGCTCTACAGAGCAAACAGCGGGGCGCTCCAAAGCTGGCTGGTTAGCCTCTTTCAGCTCTGGGGCAGCTATTGTTTTCTACAAGCGGATGGCATTCACCATTTGGTGTGGGCGCTCAATCGGTCGATGGAAGTAATTCCCTCTCAGCCGCAGCAGCTAATAGAAATGGGATGGCGTTTTCCCTCTTACTTTCTTCAACTTGCGATTTTCCTAGCCGCCCCGTTTTTTCTGACCTTCCTTGGGGTGCTGTGGGTGGTTCATTTGACCAAAGCTATGCTGGAATTTCCCCCTCTTCCTCAGCGCCTTTGTCAAGGCGGAGCTCTTTTGGGAATACTTCTATTTTGGCCCCGATGGCTGGAGGCTTTTTTGCCAATCTACCTCGAGAGTTGGACCGGTTAGATGGAAAAGAATCAAAAGCCTACCAACAAGAAAAAACAAACTGCTCAGAAAAAGGGCATTCGTCCCTACGCTCCTCTTTTTTGGAAGTCGGTTTGGTCTCTTGTGCTTTTGCTGTGGATAGAGAGGCTTTCCAAGGCCTTTTATGCTTCTTGGTGCAATATTGCTAAAGAGCTGTGGACAAACTCCTCTCTCTTTTTCCTTTTCGAAGCAATCTCGATCTTTGCCGCACTTTTTATGAAGTTTTTAGCCCTCCTACTCCTCCTCCATGTCGGAATTTGCGCGCTTATGAAAAATTACATTCAAACTCAAACTCCCCTAAGCGGGCAACAAAGCCCAATTTACTCCCTCCTGTTCGCTCTTTTTGGATATATGGGAATCGCTCTTCTCTGCTGGCAGGAAATTTCTTTAATCCCTGATCAAATATCATTAGAATTAATCTGGAAGCTCATTTGGAAAAGCTGTGTGTGGATGGGAATCCTAGGCATTTTGGAACTAATTTTAGCAAGGTACTTTTGGCAAACTTATCTGAAAATGAGCTTGGAAGAACTCAAAGAAGAAAAGCGCGCCGAGGACGGAGCGCCAGAGAAAAAGTCTATCTTTCAAAAACATCGCCAACTTCAGCGAGCTAAAAATCCATGAAAGCGGAAAAATTCTCTAATATTGCCTTTTCCATCTGCATCGCCCTCATTTTTCTTATCTATATCAGCGCGCTGCCTCCAGCGATTATGGACTTTCTACTGGTGGCCAACTTCTCTTTCTCCCTCCTGCTCCTTTTTATCAGCTTTAACCTTGAGAAAAGCTCCCAATTTACCATCTTCCCCTCCCTGCTTCTGCTCAGCACCCTCTTCCGCCTAGGGTTAAACCTCTCCACCACGCGCCTGATCCTCACCAGGGCGCCTGAAGCCGGTATTTACGCCGCTGGAGAGGTGATCGCCGGTTTCGCTTCCTTTGTGGCCGCCAACAACGTTTTAGTGGGACTTCTGCTCTTCCTGCTGATCTTATCTGTCCAATTTTTTGTGGTCGCTAAGGGCGCGGATCGAATTTCCGAAGTTGTGGCGAGATTTATGTTGGATGGCCTCCCTGGAAAACAAATCGCTGTGGACAGCGATCTCTCCGCTGGGCTACTGGATGAAAATCAAGTTCGCAAAATGCGCCAAAACATTCTCGATGAATCCTACTTCTACGCCTCCATGGACGGCGCTATGAAGTTCCTAAAAGGAGATGTGATCGCTTCCCTCTGCATCACCACTATCAACATTGGAGGCGGGATTGCGATGGGAATCCTCTACTATGGAATGGATTTGGGAACCTCCCTATATGTGTTCTGCCTCCTTACTATTGGGGATGGTTTGGTCTCCATTTTGCCCGCCTTTTTCACCGCGGTGGCCGCTGCTACGGTCCTGAGCCGACTGGTCTGTAGACAGCCTACTTCCTCTGCCATCGTATCCCAACTGTTGGCCTCTGATCTTCCTTTTCTAGGCGCCTGCGCCTCCCTATTACTGCTTATGGTCACACCATTGCCCAAAATCCCTCTTCTTAGCGCAGCAGGTGGTATGGGTCTGCTCGCCCTATGGGTACATAGACGGAGCATTCCTAAAATGGAAAACGATAGCTTTGAAAAAGCTAAGCAAGGTATCGAAAACCTTACCAAAATGGAAGTGGTCGGTATTGAAATCGGTTATGAGCTTATCAAATTGGTGGACAGACAACGAGGTGGAAAATTGCCGGACCTTATCATGGGCGTGCGAAAAAAACTAGCCGAAGAAATTGGGGTGATCATCCCCCCGGTCAATATTCGAGATAATATAAAACTCCCCTCCAAAAAATATAAAATCTTTGTCCGAGGGCTTAGTGTAGCTGAAGGCAAAATCTATAGAAATCGAGTGCTTGCCCTAAAATCCAGAGAAAATCTTCCCCCTCTTGACGGAATCCCTACCCACGAGCCTACCGCTCACCTGAAAGCCTACTGGATAGAAGCTTCCGTTAGAGAAGAAGTCGAGGCCAAAGGATACCAAATCCTCGAACCCTCGGCCGTGCTGGCCTTGCATTTCCGCGAAGTTTGCCTCGAACATATCAACAGAATTCTTTCCCACCAAGAGGTTCTGGAAATCCTTGCCCGTGCAAAAAAAACCATCCCGGATCTGATCAAAGAACTTATCCCAAAAAAAATTAGTATCAGCAAGCTAAAAGCTATCCTCCAAGAACTCCTAATCGAACAAATCCCCATCCACGATATGGAAACAATTCTTGAGATCAGCTCCGAAAATACCCATTTGCCCCCAGAAATCGTCGCAGAAAAAATCCGACAACGCCTCATCCACAATATCGCTCAAAAATATCTTGCCTACGACGGAAACCTGCGCACCATCCACCTTACTCCCCCTCTGGAAAACTATCTTTCTCAAAATATCAACCGCTCTTCCCTATGGGAAAAAGAATTCGTACAACTTATCCGCAAAAAACTTACCTCCCTACAGCATAATGGACCTATCTGCTTGCTGCTCCAGAAATCCAACCTGCGCCGTTTCCTTGCCCAAATGCTCCATCGATCAAAACTCCGTATCCCCGTTTTTGTCCAAAACGAATTGACGAAAAACATCCAATACCGCATCTTAGAAACTCTCTCCCACCACGAGTTCCTCTTCTTCTCCAAAAACTCAAAACACTTCCGGAGGTGAAATACAAATATGAGCAAGTTTCCCTCTCCTCAAAATCCCCTTTCTCCTCAACCTCAAGACCCAAATGCAAACCAAGAAATTGTGCTGACTTTTGTGGGAAAATCCACCCCCGAAGCCCTGCAAAAAGTCAAAGAAACCCTCGGCCCCAATGCCTATATCATCAGCTCCCGCTACATCAAAGGTTGGCCCTTCGGTCTACGAGGGAAATCTTGCGTGGAAATCAAAGCCAAAGGACGCCCCAAATCCCCACACCTTATACAAAAAAATTCTATACTTCTCCCTAGCCCAGAAGAAGAAAACCTAAAAAACAAAATCCTAGAGTGGATCAAAGAAGAAAATAACCCCCATTATCTCTACCAACTCCTCTTGAGAAAAGGCTTCCCACCTCATATTGCCACCAAATTTATCCAAGATATCCTCCCTTACTTGGAAAATCAACCGCCAAAAAGCTTCAGCGAACAAAACCTCACCCTAAAAAAATACCTCAGCCAACTCATCCCTACTACCCCACCCGCTCTCCAATTCCCTCCAAACTCACCCTATCTTTGCATCCTAATCGGCCCCACCGGCGTAGGAAAAACCACCACAATCGCTAAGCTCGCCGCTAGATACAAATTCGATTACAACAAAACCATAGGACTCCTTACTTTGGATACCTACCGAATTGCAGCCCCAGAACAACTCCAAGAATACGCCAAGATCCTCCAAAGCGATTTTCAAATTGTCCAAAAAATCGAACAAATTCCCTCCGCCTTAAAAGCCTTCTCCCAAAAAGATATCGTTTTTATCGATACCGCAGGATGCAGCCAAAAAGATATAGAAAAAATCCAAACCCTAAAAAACTTCCTCCTCTCCCTAAAGCCCCATGAAATCCACCTCGTCCTAAGCGCTACCTCCCATTATAAACACCTTCGAAATTCCTGGGAAAAATTTTATCCCTGCTCCCCCAACCGACTCCTGTTCACCAAACTAGATGAAGCCGTTTCCTTCGGAGGATCAATCGCCCTCATCTTAGAAAGCCAACTCCCCGTATGCTACCTTAGCAACGGGCAAGAGGTACCCTCCAATCTTCGACTAGCTAAGCCCGAAGAGCTCGCAGCTTTGGTTTTTGGGATTGGCAATGGCCGCTTCTAGCAATAGGGTAGGAAAATGCCAGATCAAGCGGAAAAACTGCGAAAAAAAGCTCTGCAACAAACCTCTTACCAAGCCTATACCATCGCCCTTGCTAGCCCAAAAGGTGGCGTAGGCCGTACAAGTATCTGCGCAAATCTTGCCCTAACCTTGCACAACGCCAACCAAAAGGTCTGCGCCATCGATTTTAGCTTTCACCTTGGCGATCTCGCTCTGATCTTTCAAGAAAATCCCCCTCAACCTCTAGAAAATCTGCTAAAAAAAAATTTAAATATATGGGATATCCTACATACCACTAAATTTAAGCTCTCCCTCCTCGCCTCTAGCTACCGAAACAACCTTTCCCTTACCCCTTCCACCACCCAAAGCATACTCCAAAAAATCGAACCCCTCAAAAAGCACTTTGATTTTATCCTCATCGATACCCGGGCCTGCCTGGAAAATTACCTCCTCCCCCTCTACCGATGGTGCGATGAGGTGATGTTGCTCACCACCGCCCAACCCTCCGCTATTGTGGGATGCTACGCCTTTTTAAAATCCTTCCCCACCCTTCCCATTACCCTTCTTTTAAACAGCTGCGAGAGTAAACGTCAAGAGCGAGAAATCACCGACCTTATCTGCCAAGCTAGCCGAGAACTCCTAGGCAAAAATATCTCCAACCACTCCCCCATTCCCCAAGATCATCGAGTACAAGAAGCTCTCTTCCACCGAGCTCCTTTTGTCTCCGAATTTCCAAATACCAAAGCCACAAAAGCCATGCAAGTGATCGCATCAGAACTTATAGAAAATAAAAGAAAATTTCTAAACAATCTCAGCCCCATTTTCTATCCTTATAAGGAGTCTGCACAATGAAACAAAACTGGCACCCAAAAGAAAAAAAACAAAACCACTCCAGCTTCTCCCCACCTCAATCCCAAAGCGAACTAAACGCATTGCTTAAACAATACGAACCACTGGTCAAAAAACTGGCCCAGCAAATACAAAATAATTTTGGGAAACATCTCGACCTAGATGAACTTATGCAAATGGGACGCCTTGGGCTTGTGCAAGCCATCGAAAGATTCGATCCAAAACGCGGCGTGAACTTCGAAAACTACTGCTCTAAACGTATCAGCGGCGCCATCCTAGACGAATTGCGACGACAAGATTGGGTGCCCCGACTAGTGCGCCAGCAAGCTAGTAAACTCCAAAAAGCCTACGCAGAGCTCCAAGCCAAACTCGGACGACCTCCCCACGAAAACGAAGTGGCCCAATACTTGGAAATGAATCTCGCAGAATACCATCACTTCTGCCAAAAAGCTCTCCCCCACACCGTGCACTCCCTCACTACCCCACCCTCCCCATGCGAAGACGCCAACCCCCTCCAAGAAATTATTGACTCCCAAGC
>RFKQ01000117.1 GCA_003694635.1 Planctomycetota bacterium | reverse complement strand
GGTGGTGGGGATCTTCTATGCGATTGCTGTCCAAGCGTCTGGCGGAGGAGGTGGAGGGAATGCATTTGCAGGGCAGTATGGAAATGGGGGTGGGGACGGGAAGCATGCTTTTGGAGGTGCTCCCTTGACGTATGCTTATCATATTTTTTACAACGAGTGGACGCCGTCCAGTGGTTGGAAGAAGGAGGCGGATATTGTGGACAATCATTATTATGAAAAGTACATTGTTACGCTGATTAAGCCTCAGATGTTGGTGGTCTTGGACCGGGATGGTACGTTTTTAAGTGGGGATGATTTGCCTAGTGCGGGCGTATTTTGGGTGAAGTCTTTGGATGGGGGGACTTTTCGTCTTTTGATGCGGATGCGAAATTGAGGAAGTTTGTAGATTTTAAAAAAAATTTTTAAATAAAAAAAATTTTTTTCCGTCATTCTTAACTCCAAACTTTGGGATAGTGTTTTGAGTGCAAGCTGTGCTCTCTTTTGTTGTTTTTTTGCCAATACTTTACTTTTAAAAATGTGGTGGATAGAATTTCTTGTTCTTTCAAAGAAGGGAGCATTTTTTTATGAAAAAGTGGTTGCTATGTGCTTTGCTTGGAATGGGGTTGGTGGTTGGTTGCACGGATAAGAAGTTGATCCAGAATTTCTATTCGGCGTTGGTGTTGTCGGGGAATTTTCCGGGGAATTTGGTGGAAGCTAGTTTTCTTGCGTCGGATAAAGCGGCACTCACAGAGCCGGATCAAGATGTCGATGGAGATGAGGTGATTGGACCACCACAATGGGGCGTCAGGCGATTCTAACGTGGGTTGCCAATGGAGTCTTGTATGCCATGCTGGTGTACAAGGGAACGTACACCCCGCCAGTGGCCATTTATCCTGCGGCTTATATCTCGGGCGGCAGTTCACCGGATGCTGGCAGCATACGGGTGTTGTGGTTAAATACGGCGAATCATTCCAATGCTGTTGCCCAGAGCAGGAATTGGGATGCCATTATTTTATTTCTGCAAGAGGAGGTGAAAAATCCGGGGGATGCAAACTCGAACACAACTACTCGCCTTTGGTCGGCTTATTTCAAGTGGAGCTGGCGTGGGATAGAGTCCACCACGGTGACGGATGCGGTGAGCAAGGCAAACCTAACGTTTCGTTGGGGATTTCAGACCAACGCTTCGCCGGTGGATGATGATCCCGATGATAAGGACACGGGTACGACGCGTTTGGATGTATTTGAAAATGGTTTTGTTTCGGACAGCTATTGTGGAAGTTACGGTGTAATGGGGGTGATGAGCACTCGGCCTTTTTATAATGCTGAAACTATTTCTGGAGGTGGAGATCCCACCACGTTTGTTTGGGCGTTGTGGTCCCAAAGTCCCGATGCAAATACAGGAAGGCGCTATTTGGCCAAGCAGTTTGATCTGACGTTAGCGGATGGGTATTCCTTCCCCACTACTTCTGCCAATCAGCTAGGGGTGCCAGCGGATATCTCTCAGACAGAAGACAATAACAGCAATTGGATTGGGCACAATGGCTCCATCATCGCGGACTGGGGAGACAATGGTGGCTCTGATAACAATGATCCAGTGCTTACCCACTATGCATTTACTGCCAATGGAGGCAGCTCGGGGGTTACCTTTACCAATACGGAAAGTGGTCAGAATCTTAGCGATGTATTTCCCTCCCCGGCCAATCTTTACGGAGGAGACCATGGACTGGGCTTTACTCTTGTGTTTTACGAAGAAAAGGGTTATACCGCTGGGGGGACAAAGCAAGGCGATCAGGATATATACGCGGCCACCTTTGATCCGAACACGGGTAACCTTCTGGGAGCTTCTGCTGTAGAAATTGACGAGTTCACTTCCAAAAACGGGACGGGAAGAGATGCAGACACTAATTTGATTGGAACCAGAATCAGCCGGGATAAGAGCTACATTGCGGTGTTGTTTACCCAGTTGTCTACCAATGATCCCAATGCAACCAGTGCAAACAAAGGTTGCAAGGTGGTGGTTTACGATACGAGGTACAATTTAAGTTCCACCAATCCGCCTTATTCGACCGCCACTCGATTGACAGCTAACATGGGGCAGGCGAATGAGGCGGATGTAATCGAGGCAGAATTTCAGGTGGAATTGGCCGATGGCACTTGGTGCGATCCCCTTTGTGCGATTCAGTCGAATGTAAGTATTATGCACATTCTCTATGTACAAAACTCCACAACGCAGGCGGATCCGGACAGAGAACTTCATTTGGTGGGTTTTGGTGTTACCCTGAGCAGCACCGCCGCTCCTACGGTTAACATTGTGACCCAAGATACGATCATTGCGGCCAACGACGCAGACTGGAATGGCACCAAAGACAATAAACAGCTATCCCTAGCCCATGCGGCCGCTTATGACAACGGAAGTGGTGAGGGGGTGAACGTGGTTTTTGCTGCCCAGGCCAATAATTCCAAGTCTGATCCAACGGCTTCTGGGGCCTATCAGGAAACGCGTCTTTTCCATTGGATCTATGGCAATTCCACGGTGGACACGGATACTGCCACCCCTCTCTCTTCCGATGGAATTTACGACTCCCTCCAATATTCTGGTAGGTTGGCGGTGATCACCTCTGCACGTAGCACCAGTTCTGGCAACTGGGGTGGGTATTACACTCATATATTTTTTGATCAATTTGATGCCACAGGTGATTCTGATAGGCTTGAGCTATGGCATGCCTACTGGAATAAGACCTCGTCCCCAGCGGCGTTGTCCCAAGCCAAGCGGATTTCCCCTCCCCAATCGGAAGGCGTAACTACTACGTCGTTAACCTCATCTCATGTGATAGGGACCTATGGCTCCAATGTTGGCATTTTTTACATCTATAATGATTTTGAAGAAGGCATGATTTTCTACGATGAGTGGAGTCCTTCCAACGGTTGGAAAAGTGCGCCGGACAGGGTGGATAACTACTACTTCTCGCGTTCGATTGCAGACAGCCCTACAAATGTGAGCGTCGCTTTGGATATAGATGGAGCACCTGGCAGCTGCGATGATCTGCCGGGTACCATCATCGCCTATCCAAAAGAATTAGATCGAGATAGTTTAAATAACAGGCTCTTGCTACGTGTGCGCAATGAGTAGAGGTGCCGCTAGATTGCCTGCTCTTGCCCTGCCTCTCTAGAGCACTGCAGCGGAGAAGTTGGCCAGCTTGGACAAAGCGGGCAGGGCCACCTTCTCCGCTTTTTTTCCTTTACTCTCAGAACCTTTTTAAAAAAAGGTTTCGAACCTCCAAAAACTTTTAAGACGTAGGGGAAACCCTTTTTGAAAAAAGTGTTCCCCCTACCACCCTCTCCCAAAAACTTTTTTCCCTGAAACCCTTTTTCAAAAAAAAGGTTTCAAACTTCCCAAAAACTTTCGTTATTTAGGGGAAAAACCTTTCCCCTAAAAACCCCTTTTTTAAAACTTTTCTTCCTGAAAACCTTTTTGAAAAAAGGTTTTCAGACTTTCCAAAAACTTTTCTTCTCGGAACCTTTTTCAAAAAAAGGTTCCGCACCTCCAAAAACTTTTGCTTTTTTTTCTCCCCCGGCAGCGTCCACATTACAGATTTCGATGGTCATGTCTCCGCTTGTAAGTCTGTCCTCCTCCGCTTCGCTGGTGCGCCTGTGCCCCTTCGCTCCGTCTGTGTTGTCTGTGGTCCTCCTCGTCTGTCTGTTAGACTTGTTTTGGTTCTGCCCTCATATGCCTCCCCCTCCGTTGCAGGGCCTGCTGAACTTGGTGGTGGGTTTAATTTGATTACAACGGTATAGAAAAGGTAGAAAAATGTTCGCTGAGGATGTTCTTTTGTGGATTCTTCGAGGGATGCTATTTTTGCTTTTGGTGGTCTGCGCCTACACGGATCTTGCCAAGGGCAAAGTCTACAACTGGTGTACTTTGCCGGCCATTGTTTTGGGGTTGTTTGGCAATCTTTTTTACGGATATGCTCTGACTCAAAGTTGGTGGAGCCCGCCGTTGATAGGCAGTATTTTAGGATTATTGGTGGGTAGTTCTGTTTTTTTTCTTCTCTATCTTATGGGTGGCTTTGGAGCTGGTGATATGAAGTTGATGGGGGCGATTGGGGCTCTTTCGGGCAACCTTTCTTTTTTGGTTAGCGCGATGGTGTACACTTCTTTGGTAGGGGCGATGATGGCTTTTGGGGTCCTCATATGGAAGGGAAAGCTGTTATCTGGCCTGCGTTCCAGCTTTCATTTGCTCTTTTCCACGAACAAGAAAAAAACCGCTCAGGAGCGGCAATTGGAGGAAACCACCATTTTGATTCCCTATGGGTTTGCGATTTCTGTAGGTACTCTTTGGGCCTATTTTGTGGAGCTTCTCCACAATCCGTTTTTCTAAGAGGTTTGGGAATTAGGCGATGCAGAAAAGTTTTACTTTATTTGCCCACGTTCTCCAACAAGCTCTTGGGGTTGTTTCGCTAGCGTTGCTTATGGCTTTTCTTCTGCCGGTGGAGGACAAGCCGGCCTTGTTTTCTGCTGTTCTTATCGCCTCTGGTCTTGCCACTGTTCTTTTTTTATATTTCCTTCGCTCCAATTCTGCGCTGGTTATCCCTTCTCTTTGGGTGTGTGTTTTTGTGGCTAGAGCATTTCCTAGAAAGTCGCATTCTTTTTGGGCAGAAAGCGCTGTGGTTTTTCTTTTTGCATCGCTGCTATGGTGGATGCTTTCCAAGTTTTCACTAACTCATCTATTTCGTCCCTCACCTTTACTTTCTGTAGTCGTTTTGACAGCGGCGGGGGTGGTGTTGCTTCAGATGAGTTTACCGTGGCTTGAGGTTGGGGTTTGGGTAGGTGGAATTCTTGTGTTTCTTTTTTTTTATTTTACTCCTCTTTATGAATTTTCCTTTTTGCTTACTTTTTTGGTGCTTTTTGGTGTGGCTATTTTGGGGACGATATTTCACAAGTTTTCGCCGGAGTATTATGTTGTGCTTAGGCATGGCCAGAGGAATGTGGGCGATCTTCCCCATGGCTACAGGGTAATCTCTAGGGAAGAAGTCCCTCTTGGTTTAAGGAAAAGGCTTTCTTCTCTCTCGTCTTCGGAGTTTTTGATTTCTCTTGAGCAATGGGAAAAGTGGGTCCAAGAGCGGGATGAGGTGGCTCAAATTGTGGAGGGGGATTTTGTGTTTATCCAGATCAATTCTGGGGATATTCAGAGGGAGTATTTGCTGGAGTCTTCTTTTTTTGCAGGGAATTCTGAGAAGTTTTATTTTTCTTTTGCGCCTTATCGCTTATTTACTAGAGGGGATCGCCCTAGGGTTCGTTTGGCTTACACGGTGTTATCGCGCCAATTTTACCTTGATTTTTCTCTTCCTTTGCCCCGTTCACGTTTTTATTCTGCCCGGAGCCTTCGGGAAATTCTCGCCATACCTTCCAATGTTGCAAAGGTTCGTTGGCAGAGCAGCTATCTACCTATTCATGACCAATTGGTTCCAGTGGCTTTATGCAAGAGGGATTTGCTTTCTATTAGCCAAATTTCTTCGTACAGTTTTCCGGTGGGTTCTGAGTATGCGCTTATACTCAAGGAGTATCTCCAGGCCTCCCCTCGTTTTCGTTTGCCTAGGGATTACGGAGTGGTGTTTTCGCCTTATGGGGGGGAGGAGGTGGTAGGGCGTATTTCTTCTTCTGGGCTTTATGCCAATTTTTCTCATGGGCAGGGAGGAATTTTTTCTCTTTCACGGTTTTGGAGTTGGCCCAGAGCGCCTAGGAATGGATTTTTTCCGTTGTTGGTGCTCTATCTTCTTTTTTTGCTCACGGTTTACGAGGTTTCGGTTGGGCGGCAAGGCGCTTCTTTAAGTGGTATGGTAGGGGCTAGTGCGAAGGTGAGTGTAGTTTCGTCGCTTTTGGTTGGGATTCCTAGCACCTGTTCTTTGGAAGGTTGCACGTTGCAGCGAGGGGCAGTTTGGCGTGGTTTTTCTTTGCGCATCAAGCGAGGGATTTGCGTTGCGGTGTCGGTTTTGCTGTTGTTGGTGGGGTGTTGGGGAAAGTTGTCGGCTTTTTTTCTTTCTATTCCGCGGGCTGTTTTAGGTTTGTTATTATTTTTTATGGCGTTTTTTCTTTTTTGTGAGGCTGTGGAGAAGGCCAAAGGTTTTCATTCTCGGCGGGAGAGTTTCAT
Organism: Planctomycetota bacterium; assembly: GCA_003694635.1. GTDB lineage: Bacteria > Planctomycetota > J132 > J132 > J132 > J132. The sequence goes on along the minus strand of RFKQ01000117.1, from coordinate 404 downwards.
ATGGATTTTTAGTCTTTTGTTGGGGGTAGGGGGTGCTTGGTTGTTTCGTCGGGAGTTTTTATTTTTTTTGCCTAAAATCGTCCAAGATGGTGTAGAGCTTTTTTTAGGTTCACCGATTTCTCTTATTCTTTTGAGTTGTTTGTTTTTGGATTTTGTATTCCCTCGGGGGAAGGAGGGTTGGGAGTAGAGGTAGGATTTTAGAGTTTTGTTGAGCTTGGGAGAGAGGTATGATGTTGAGAAGGAGAGCGATTGTGCTCGCAGCGGGGAGGGGGCGGCGGATGAAGAGTGATCTTGCCAAGGTGTTGCATCGTCTTGGTTCGAAGACCTTGATAGAGTGGACGGTGGGGCATTTGCAGGAGGCTGGTGATTTTGAGATTTGGGTGGTGGTGGGGCATCAGGGGGAT
>RFKQ01000116.1 GCA_003694635.1 Planctomycetota bacterium | reverse complement strand
CTGAGCCAAACCGATCAACTCCGCAGCACCCTAGAGCAGATCAAGGCCGAAAACTCCCAGCTGAAGGAGCAGCTGAGCCAAGCCGACCAGCAGCTTCAGCCATTGCAAGAGAAATTGCAACTTTTGCAAAAGGAACTGGATGAGGCCAACAAAACCGTCTACGGATTTGAAAAGATTATGGTACCTGCCCAGCAACAAGAGATTGAAAAGCTGAAAGAGGAAAATACCCAGCTCAAGGCGCAGATCAAAACATTAGAACAATCCGCAGCGGCCTCTAAAGTAAACCTCCAAGAAGAGCTGAATAAAATGACAAAGCAAATCATGAGCCAGCTTAGCTCCCAGCTGCGTAATGTTTCCGTCGCAGGTGGCGGTGGCGGCGGCGGCTTTTCCGGAGACGCAGCCGAGGATGTGGAACGGGCCTTGATGCAGTCCCTGACCAAACATGCCTTTGGAGACGCACAATTGGAAAGCAATATCTCCAATATCAATCTGGAGTCCAAAACCAGTGCAGGAGGCCTAAAGTCCCAATTGGCCAAGCTAAAAGCCCTGAAAGGGGGCAAGCCCAAAGATGGACAAAAATAAAAAAAAGAAAACCATCGGTATCACCATCGGAGTGCACAAGCGAACTCCAAGCGCGAAAAATTCCTCAAACTCAGCAAATCCAAAATCCCTTCCAAAAGAAGAAAAAAATTCTTCTAAGAATTCCGTTGAAATTTCAAAAGAAATTGATATAAATTCCATAAAAGCACAAAACCAAGCTCCGCCCCTCTCCGAATCAGCTCAAAAAATACCGAGCTCAAGAAGCACAACCTCCAAGGCCGCTTCACTTGAAAATGCAAAATCTAATTCATCCCCAATTTCTATCAAAGAGCCTGATTTCAACAAACAAAGCGCACAAAACAATGTTCAAAAGCAAAGTTCTCCACAACAAAACTGGAAACATGAGGAGGAAACCGTGGAATTAGAACTTGGAAAAGGTTTGGATGTGGGTACCGCTAACTTGATCAGCGCCGTACAAGATAAAAACCAACAGCTGATCATCAAAACCCAACGCAACGCCTTTATCGATATCGAACCAGATGATTTCACCCGAAATATGCTCACCAAACTTAACGTCCAATACGTGGTGATCAACGGAAAAATGGTGGTGATCGGAGATCCTGCGTTCGAACTGGCCAATATCTTCAACCGCAACACCAGACGCCCTATGGCCGATGGACTGATTAGCCCTGACGAAATGGATGCCATGCCCATTGAAAAGCTCCTCATCGAAAACCTATTGGGGCCAGTCCAAGAACCCGGAGAAATCTGCTACTTCTCCATCCCCGCAGAGCCCATCGACGCCGATTTTAACGTGGTGTACCACCGAGGTGTTTTTGAAGGATTACTAGGAAAACTAGGCTATACCGCCAAACCCATCGTAGAAGGCCACGCGGTGGTATTTGCGGAATTGGCAGAAGAAGAATTCACTGGCATCGGAATCTCCTGCGGCGGCGGTATGTTCAACATCTGCGTGGCCTTCAAAACTATCCCCGCCCTCTCTTTCTCCACCGCCCGCGGAGGGGACTGGATCGACAAAAATGTGGGACGGGCCCTCGGAATTAAAGCTAGCAAAGCCACAGCCATCAAAGAAAAAGGCGTGGATATCCGCAACCCCAAAAATCGAGAAGAAGAAGCCGTAGCCATCTACTACAGAGAACTGATCCGATACACCTTAAACAACATTAAAAAACGCTTTGAAAGTTCCTCGGATATGCCCTCGTTTCCAAACGCCATTGATATCGTCTTCGCAGGAGGTACCTCCCTCATCGGAGGCTTTATCGACGTGGTGCAAGATGAGTTCGAAAAAATCAAATTCCCCCTAGAAGTGAAAAATATCCGCCGAGCCGAAGACCCACTCCACAGCGTCGCTAAAGGCTGTCTAGTGGCCGCTATGGCAGATTATAGCTAGCTCAAGGCTAGACTACCTAGGCTCTCCAAAAAAAATCGCCCCTAAATCCATTCCATAAAAATAAAGGGCAAAACTATGTACGGACTTCCTATCTACCTAAAAGAAAAATTAAAAAAGTCCTCCCCCAACTCCCCCCATTCCAAAACACCACAAAAAACGGAGAGCCTCCCCCTTCCCTCCGCCTCACCTAGCCATATGGAAGAAGCCATCTCCCTGCTGCGAAAGTCCAGTCTCGCCGGGCCAAAACAATTGCAAAATACCCTGCAAAACTGGCAAAAATCCCTAGGCAATCAAACCGTAGGACGAATCCTTCGCGCAGCCAAAAAACATACCATAACCCCAACCGCAGAAAAAGAAACCGAATCCACCCTCCCCATGCCTCCAATGATGGAGCCGGAAATCGCCCTCAAACAAGCAGAATTTGGTGGCCTTTCCGCCCTCGGCCTACCCGTCGGAGAAATTGCTAGATTGGCCAACTCAGAACAAATCGCCCGAAATCCAGATGGTACCGCCCAAGGCGTGGAACCAGCCTCTGCATTTAAACACGCAACCTCCGGCAGCGCTAGAGAAGTACCCTACCGACAAGAAATGGAATCCGCCTTCGGAGTAAGCTTCCGAAATGTCAAAGCCTATGTAGGACGAACTGCTAGCGAAGGTCTAAACCTCCTCGGCGCCGAAGCCGCCGCTTTCGGAGATAAAGTAGCCTTCCAATCCTCCAACCCTAGCAAAGAGACCGTCGCCCATGAACTCACCCACGTCGTCCAACAAGGCGGTAGCCACTCCTCCGCTACCCTACCCACCAAAATGAAAGTTAGCCACCCCAACGATCCTGCAGAACGTGAAGCGGACGCCGTCGGCAAACAATTCTCCAAATAAATCCACCCTCCCCTCAAATTTCCAAACAAACTTTCGGGGAAAATCCCTTCTAAGGGAGTTTCCAAAACTTCCTCAAAATTTTTTTGGCGGCCCCAACCCCACCCTTGAGAAAAATTAAACCATAAAAAAGGAAACTACCATGAAAGAAGGAAATATGAAGCCGCTGCCAGATAAAGTCATCATCTCCTGCGCCATCACAGGCATCGCCGCCAACCGAAAACAATGCCCCTATATCCCCTACACACCAGAAGAAATGGCTAACGAAGCCCTACGAGCCTACAACGCCGGCGCTACCATCGTCCATATCCACGCCCGAGAAGACGACGGTAGCCCCACCGTCTCCGTCTCCCGCTTCCGAGAAATCCGCGATGCTATCCGCCAAAAATGCCCCATCCTCCTCAATTTCGCCACCGGCGCCGTGGGAATCCCCATCCAAGAACGTGTGGAACATATCCGCCAACTCCAACCCGAAATCGGAGCCCTCAATATGGGCTCCATCAACTACGCTATCTATAGCGAGAAAAAAAAACAATTCTACTTCGACGAAGTCTTTGCCAACCCCTTCCAAGATATCCTCTACCTCGCCAAAATCATGCAAGATGCCAACGTCAAACCAGAATGTGAATGCTTCGACGCCGGCCATATCGCCAACACCCTCCTGCTCATGGAAATGGGAAAACTACCCACCAATGTAAACTTTAGCCTCGTCTTCGGAGTCTACGGCGCAATCCAAGCCTCCCCACAAAATCTTATCCAACAAATCAACCTCCTCCCCCCAAATGCTATCTGGCAAGCCATAGGCGTCAGCCTCGGCCAATGGCATATCCTCGCCACCGCCCTCGCCGCCGGAGGACACGTCCGCGTGGGGTTCGAAGATAACTTCTACCTCAGTAAAAATAAAATGGCCAAAAGCAACGCCCAACTGGTAGAAAAAGCCGTCCAACTCGCCCAACTCATCGGCCGAGAACCCACCACCCTCAAGGAAACAAAAGAAATCCTCTTCTGAAACCCTTTTTGAAAAAAAGGGTTTCAGACCTTCCTAAAAACTTTCGTTTGTAGGGGAAACCCTTTTTAAAAAAAGTCTTCCCCCTACCACCCCCTCCCAAAAACTTTTCGATTTAGGGGAAAAACTTTTTAAAAAAAGTCTTTCCCCTAAAACCCCTTTTCCAAAACTTTTCTCTCCTAAAACCCTTTTTGGAAAAAAGGGTTTTAGACTTCCTAAAAACTTTTCTTACTCAGAACCTTTTTTCAAAAAGGTTCCGAACCTCCAAAAACTTTTAAGACGTAAGAGGAACCCTTTTTAAAATAAGGTTCTCTCCTACCACCTCCTCCCAAAAACTTTTTCATCATTTCTGACAATTCCCCAAAATCCCCTCCTACGGCTCCAAAACACGAAACCTCAAATTCTCCAAACCCTCCACCCGATCACCCACCCGGATTCCCCGCTTTCTAAACCACCCTCCATTTGTCTCAATCGCATATTTCGCCGGCCGAGGCGAAACATAAGTCCTATACGTAGGCGAAGAGGAAGAAAAAGCCTCCGGAGCCTCCACAGCCATTTGCTGAATACTGAGAATAACCCCCTTCCTGTCAAGAAAAGCAACACTTAAAGGAATCCTAACGTTCTTCATCCAAAAACTTAAAACCCTCTCCCGAGGATAAACAAAAATCATCCCACGATCCTCAGGCAAATACGAGCGATACATCAAACCTCTAGCGCGCTCAAGCCTTGTAGAAGCAACCTCCACATAAAGCAAATGCCCCCCTATCCGCAGTACATTGGGTTTGCCAAAATCTGTCGTCGGAACGATTTGGCAAGAAGCCGGCAGAAAAAACGAACCTACGGTAGCCCCCAAAAGAAGAAAAACCACCATCCACGTTGAAGCGCGGCTCATACCACTTCCCTCCTCAAAAGTGGAAAAATTCATAACTGATTCTTGTCCTTCACCAAAGGATAATAACGCCCAAAATCCCGCTCCGTAACCCTACGCCCCATCTTATCATACTCCCGCTTAGCAGATAAAATCAAATGCTCCATACGTATCTCCTTCTCCTGAGCAGCAAGAAACGCAGCGTTCAAAGCAATGTTGCGAATGTTCCCCCCAGCAATGGGCAAATGCTCCGCAAGAAATGCAAAATCCACATCCTTCGCCAACGGCGCATCCGGGGGAAAAGCCTTCTGCCATATCTTCAAACGATGCTGCACATCCGGGTTGGGAAACTCCACCAAAAAACGCATGCGGCGCAAAAACGCATCGTCAATATTCTCTTGAAAATTGGTCGCCAAAATCACTACCCCCTCAAAACGCTCAATCCGCTGCAATAAATAATCCGTCTCAATGTTCGCATAACGATCATGAGCGCTCTCCACCTCCGAACGCTTCCCAAACAAAGCATCCGCCTCATCAAAAAATAAAATGGCCTGACTTTGCTCCGCCTCATCAAATATCTTACTCAAATTCTTCTCCGTCTCCCCAATAAATTTGGAAATAATCCTCGCCAAGTCAATGCGAAATAGATCCATCCCCACCTCCTTCGCAATTACCTCCGCCGCCATCGTCTTCCCCGTCCCCGACTGCCCCACAAAAAGAGACGCCAAACAACCCGACGAAAACTTCTTGCCAAAACCCCACTCCACATAGATTTTATGCTTATAGCGAATATGAAAACATAACTCCTTTAAAATCTGAAGCGTCTCCTCCGGCAAAACCAAATCCTCAAAATCATAAAATGGCCGAATCTGATGCGCTAAACTACTAAGATTGTGCTGGGACTGCGACAGACAACCCGCCCGAAGATCCTCCAAACGGATACGAGCCGGATTTTGCCCATTCTGAGCCAATTTCGCCCTCAAACGCGCAAGAGAATACGCCTCCTCCATCAACGGACCACTAAGAGCAAACGTGCTCGCCAAATACTCCCCTACTCGAGAACGCACCTTGGCAAGACGCATCCACTGACGCTTCCTCTCCTCCAACGAAGGTACCCGAAACTCCACCTCAAACACCGCCTTACCACGCAATCGAAAACGGTGATGACCCGTGGCACCAATAAAAATAGGATAATCTGCCTCCGCAAGCAAACCCCTTAGAAAGGAACGATAAAACGACTCCAAACCCGGATGGAACAAAATCTCATCCAAATGATTGAAATACAACGCCCCATTCTGTAAACGTACCTCCCGATCCACCGCCCGTAAAAACTCCTGAAACAAACCCTTATCCGTGGGAATGTCCGCCGCCTCTAAAAAAAATAACGGCATGGAAAGCATCTTACAAAACGCCTCCGCCGCCTCCCTCTTGCCAATCCCCTCTATACCACGAAAATATAAAACCGGACTCTCATCCACCAACTTTCCAATCCCCTTAAGCTGCTGAATTACCTCCGCCTCCACCAAAATGTCCCTAAAACTCCTACGAGGCCATATCCTCTTCAAAAACGGCGAAAACGTCTCCAAACCCTCCCCCTCATCCAGCAAAAAAGAACAAAGACGATCATCTAACTTGACCAGCGTCTGACCCAAACCAGAACCCTGAACCGGAATCTTTTGAATAAGACGAAAATGTACCAGCGCAGAACAATCACTAAAATAGCGAAGATAAGAGAACTTCTCCGGAAATCTACCATCCAATAAACGAAGAATAAAATAAATACTAGGCAACTTGGCGCTTAAATCATCCTGCAAAAAACCATAGACCTTCCCATAACGAGGATAAATCTCCGGGGCTAAACATATCACCAAAACCTTCTCCTCCACCTCCCCCAACCCAAACCTCTCCCGCAGATAAAGTAAACGCGGAAGCTCCCCATCCCCCGATTTGGTCAACTCCACCCTCGAACGAATCTCCTCTAAAATCCCCTCCACCTCCCGCTCATAAACGCCTCCCTCCTCAAATACATCGCGGTTTAAAATATTTTGGACCTCCTCCGAGGACATATAATGAACCGATTCCATGCGCTCAGTGGCATTGAACCTCTCCGTCTCCCAATAGAGCTTTGCATTTAACCAACGTATCCAATCCACCAAATAATCTCGATTTTTCCTGTAAGGCTTCATCATCCTGAAAATCTTATAAATAAAACCCGCTATACCTAACTCTTCGTCTCCAAACCGTTTTCCTTCTCCTCTGAAGAAGAGGATTTCTGGCTAAATTCCGCCTGTCCCCTCCCCTCCTTCGAAAGCATCGTCGCCTGAAACGTATCCGCCTTGCGAAGACGATGGGAAAGCCGCCGAGCAATGTTCCGCATCAAAATGCCATAAATTCGCGGATTCTCCTCCAACAAACGTTCTAGATTTTCTTTAGAAATCGAAATCGTCTGCGTATCCTTAATGGCCCTCACCGTCGCCGAACGCACCAACACATCCACAATCTTCATCTCCCCAAAAATCTCCCCCGTCTTTAAAACATCCAAAGAAATCTCCCTCTCCTCCTGATTCATCGCCCGCTTGACAATCTCCACCGCCCCCCCCAAAATCACATACATCTTCACCTCCTCCTCTCCCTGATACTCCGTAAGCACCTCCTCCCCCTTCTGAAAACTCTCATGGTCAAAATAGGTTAAAAGCTCCTCCAACTCCCCTTCACTCAATCCCTGAAACAAAGGCAATTTTCCTAACAACTTGATAAACATAGCATACCCTTTACTTTTCTGAAATAGAGACCCATTTCATCTAAAAATTTCATCCCCCTCTTTCCCTCTCCTCCTTTAAAGGACGCAACATCAACTCCTCCACAGCCTCCCGAGCGTCCTTACCCTCAAAAAGAATTCGATAAACCTGCTCCACAATCGGCATCTCCACCCCACACCTGCGCGAGAGCTGAAACACCACCCGCGCCGTGTTTACCCCCTCCGCCACCATCGCCAACTCCTCCAGCACCGCCTCCAACCTCCGCCCCTTCGCCAACTCTAAACCCACCCGCCGATTGCGAGATAAATCGCCTGTGCACGTCAAAACCAAATCGCCCACCCCCGCTAAACCCAACAACGTCTCGGAAGGATACCCCAACCTCTTGCCCATCCGCTCCATCTCCGCCAACCCTCTTGTGATCAAAGCCGCCTGAGTGTTTAAACCAAATCCTAACCCCTGGCAAATCCCCGCCGCTATCGCCATAACGTTTTTGAGCGCCCCAGCAAACAAAACCCCCTTCACATCCAAAGTGGTGTAAACCCGAAAATAATCCGTGCTCCAAGCCCGCTGCACCTCCTTTAACCCCTCCTCCTCATAACCCGCTAGCACCACCGCCGTAGGTAAACGCTGAATCACCTCCTTAGCAAAACTCGGCCCAGAGAGGAAATAACAACGCTCTCTAGCAAGCGAAGCCTCCAAAAGAATCTCATCCGGCAACCGCTCCGTCTCCACCTCCATCCCTTTGGCTACCGAAACCACATAAGCGCGATCGCTCAAAAATGGCCGAATCTCCCTCCCCACCTCCCCCAACGCAGAAGCCGGAACCGCCAACACCACCATCTCCACCCCCTCCAACGCCTCCTCCAAAGAAGAAGATACCCTCAACCGCTCACACAAAGGAAAACCTGGCAAATACCGCCGATTTTCCCCCTCCCGACGTATCCGCTCCACCAGCTGGCGCCGACGCCCCCATAAACAAACCTTATGGCCGCGCCGAGCCAACAAATCCGCCAAAGCACTCCCCCAACTGCCAGCCCCCAACACCGCAATTTGCCAAGCCATTTCTGCTCCTCTCTCTCAACAACCTAAACCTGACCTAAACCAAGCTTAGCTCTCTCCAAAAGCAATTCGTCCAAATCCCCACCCAAAAATTCCAACGGATTCTCCAACATCTTGCCCAAAATATGATCGTAAATCTCCACCTTGGGCCCCACCCGATAAGTACGAGTTGGCTGCAAAACCCCCTTGTCCAAAGAGCGGCGGAGAATTTTTTTTAACCTCTCCACAACATCGCCGTTTTCCTTCCTCAAGGACGCCGATCGAAAAAAACCTTGAGGATTGAAAAAACGCGTCCCCTTTGAATCCTTTCCCCCCCTATAACCCGCCTCTTCCTCCATAAAATTGGGGTACACCCTCACCCGAACGCAATCCTTTACAACTTCCTCCCCCCGCTTTTCCTCCACAATATGCTCCCCCTGCTCCCGCCTCAAAAGCCCATACACACAAGGCCCCTGAATGTAGTAAGAAATCCTCCCTACCCCCTCCTCCTCCATATCCTCCAACACACCAATGCTATACATATTTCGCTCCGCCCAACGCCGGTAAAGCTCCCGAAGGATCTCTAACCCCTTCCGCCTCCACGGAGAACAAGCCTCGGCTTCTAAAACCAAAAAGGCATCTGAACGCTCCTTCGGACCACACCTGGCCTCAAAATCCACAACCTCATACTCCCGTCGAATCTCCAACGAACGCAATACCAACTGCTCTAAACCCATCGCAGAAACCTGCCCCTGAGAGTGCCGTAAGTGCTCCTCCAACTGAGCCAAATCCCGGTGCAGCTTGTTGATCGATTGCAAAATTCGCTCCAGATAATGCATCTCCTCCAAAATCATCCGGGCCCGCTGGGGATTGTCCCAAAAAGTCACCTGCTTGGTCTGATAGTACAACTCCCTCTTCCAACGAGGATAATCCTTGACCTCACAATACGCCTCCAAAGTGGCAATCTGCCCTTTTAATTCCTCCAACGAATGCTCCACTTCCTCTAAAGTAAAAGAGGACGCCGAACTTCGCCTCTTTCTGCGTACCGTTTCTAAAAAACGAGAACGACGGCTAGTGGCGCGACTCTCCCCCACCTCTATCTCTACCTTGCCTTCATTTAGACAAACCAAAATGCTGGAGCCATTCTCCGGCCTTTTTTTCACAATGGTTTCCGCTAAAGGAAGCAATAGATGCTGCTCCACAGCTCTCTTTAGATGACGCGCCCCAAACTTTGGACTAAATCCTTTCTCCATTAAGAAATGAATCACTTCCTCCCGAATCTCCACCGCTAAATTCCGGCGAACTATCCCACTCCGACTCAAAATTTGCCCAATCTCACGTCGGGTGATCTTCCGCATGGTCTCCTTATCCAAAGGATTAAACACCACTATCCGATCGATGCGATTGATAAACTCCGGACGAAAAAAACGCCCCATCTCCCGCTTGGCCTCCTCTTCTGTGATCCCCAAGCACTCCTTATCATCAAAACCTACCCTAGCTCCTAAAGCCTCCTCAAAACCTAAATTCGAGGTCATCAAAATGATAGACTGGCGAAAATCAATGATCTCGGAGCGCGAATCCATCAACTTCCCATAGTCAAAAACCTGCAAAAATAAGTCGAAAATATTTGGATGTGCCTTCTCAAATTCGTCCAATAAAATCACAGAAAATGGACGATTTCGTATCTTCTCCACCAAATTCGGCGCAATCGGCGTCCCCTGGGGCGTAAGAAGCTGATGGCTTCCAATCAAACGCTCAAAACTGCTGTAGTCCTTGAACGCACTCATGTCAATGCGAATCAAACGATCCGGGTCCCCCGTCAAAAACTCCGCCAACACCCTCGCCAACTCCGTCTTCCCTACCCCCGTCGGACCTAAGAAGAAAAATACCCCATGGGGCCTCTCCGGATTGGTCAAACCAGCTTTGATCAATGTAACCAAGGAAACTACGGCAGAAATCGCCTGGGGCTGGCCCAATACCCGCTCTTCAAAAAATCGATAGGCCTGCTCAATATCCAATTTGACCGCATCGTTGATGATCAGCTCCGGGACCTCCATCGTCTTCGCCAAAACCTGCATCACATCATCCGGGGTAAGCACCACCGTCTTCCCCTTGTTAGAACGCTCCTCCTCTTCCTCCCCCTTGCTCTCCATAACCTGCTGAAGCAAGTTTACCGCACTTCCCGGCTTGGCTATGCCAGGAAAATAATACCCACTCAGCTCAATAATCCGACTCAACACCGTCGAAGGAACCTCAATCTCTAAATTCTTTGTGCCCAAAATGTGCTCTTTTAAACAGGATGCCACTTTTTTTAACACCCTTTCCGTGGCATTGTCATCCATCTCCTTTATCTGAATAGTATGAAACAGCTTCTTGATGTTGTGCTCGCTCGCAATCCCCATAGAATACGCCTCCGGAGTACTGTCCCCGATCACCACAATCTCCCCACGCTCAATGTACGGCGCCATCACAGAAGCAAAATTCGTCCGGCTTGAACTGGATCGACCAGCCCAGATCAAGTCGTTGATATTGGAAACATACAGCACCACTTTCCCATAATTCTTCAACTCTTGAATTAAGCGGTGTACCCTCGTCTCCCATTCCCCTAAATACTTGGTGCCTGCCAAAAGATTCCCCGTTGTGATCTGGAGCACCATCTCAAAAGGATACTCCTCCTCCATCGTAGCTAAGCGAAAAGCAAGCTCGTGAATCAACGCACTCTTGCCACAACCCGACGGACCTAAGAGAATAAAGCTTTTATTCCCCTCCCTTTTTAAGCGCTTTAGAAGCAACTCTACCTCTTCCTCTCTCTCATAACAAGGAGGAATAAAGTCAATGTTGGTCAGAAATGTTCCATACTCCTCTAAGTCGGAATAATACTTACAAATCCTTTTAAAAAGCAAGCGCACCAAAGGATGCGGCCGATACTCTTTCGTAAGAGAAGTCAATAATCTCTTCTGGAGAGACCTCTCTAAACCGCTCTCAATCTCATCCTCTAACTCCAGCTCAGAAACCTTGCCCGAAAATTCCAATAACGCCGGCAGAAAAGAATCGATATCCTCTACCTCTTCCAAGTAGGAAAAAAGCCCTCCTAATATTTCCCCCGAAAAACAGGAAAGCAAACCCCTCAAAATTTGTAAGGCTAGCTGATGAACCTCCGAGCTAGGATTTTCCTCTAAACAAGAATACAAAAACGCGGACGGAGCAGAGAGCTCCTGCTCATTTAACCATAGCAGCAGCGTCTTTCGCCACTCCCAAGGAACCAACTGAATATGACCAAACTCCTCACAAAATCCCTCCGCCGCCGCCGATTTTCCCCAACGAACTAAAAGAGGCACTACCCTTTTCCATAGCTCCGTATTGCTATCATGTTTTAAAATGTCAAAAAGCTGAGAAAGGCCCTTTGTGTACTCAAAACACTCCTCTCTCCAGCTATAAAAACGCTCCCCGTACCTCAAAAATATCTCCAACACCTTATCTGCTCTAGAAGCGCTCCATCCTGCCTCATTTAACCATTGAATCAGGTCTTCTAAATACTTGACAAAGAACAATTTCTGAATGTACTCCAACCCAACTTCTTCCAGGCTTGGATCTCCGCTTAAAATCAGACGAGAACCTGTGGAGTAGAACTTCATCAACCACTTCTTTCTGGACTTGTCCGTTTTATCAAAGCTTGAAATCTCTTCGGTATGAACCAAGTCGGAATCCTTCTTCCCATACTTTCGAAATACCCTTTGCAAGCCTCTGTAAAAAGCGCTATCTGGTACCCTCTTCTCTAAAATCTTTTGCAAGGTTTTTAAAATCGTTGCAGGGCGCTTCTGAAACAACCACAACCAAAGCTCCGCCCATACCTCCTCTGCTTGGGCAACCTCCACCACTTTCATTATGATTGAATCGAAACGCTTTTCATGAAACTCCCTTAAAACGGCGCAAAGCTCTACCAAATTCTTCTGGGAAAACTGCGAGTACTCCCTACCTTTGAGAAGCTGATAGGCTTCTTTTTTTTCCAAAAAAGGCAGCAACCAGATGCCTAACCGAATCTGAGTCTCTTGAGCTGATGTTAAAAGCTCATGACAGGTCAAAGATAACTTTTCCTTCCCCAATCTACGGCCCAGTTGAGAGACTATCTTGGAAACTTCTTGTCTGCTTTTGGATTTAAACAATCTCTGTAAATGGCTTTCTGAACCAGTCATAAAGAGTCCCTTTGAAAAGGATACTGCTGATTGATTTTAGACAAAAATCGCTTACTCCACTGCAAACTAAAAATTTAACAAAATTCTCTAAACTTTGTCTTCCTTTTGCTCTTCTGAGTCAACTGTTTCAAATTATAACAATGTAAAGCAAAAATCCAACTAAAGCTTTTTCAAAAAAGGCAGAAAGTCCTGGTTTGAAACAAGCGATTTAAAGGCATCTTTTGTGTCTGGCAAATCTTCAAAAAAAATTTCATAACAAAAGTGTCTTTTTCAGATATATTCGCTGAAGATGAAGTTGGGATATCCAAATATGCCTGATTTGCGATCAAAAATCGATTTTTAGAATGTCAAAATATTTTAAGTAACTCTGTCTCGTTTTGGGACACTCGGGTGTGTTTTCCTCCTTTTTTTTGAAAAAATTTGGAAAAAAGTAAACATTTCTCACTCAAAAATTCCCTTTATTTTTCAAGTTTTGGAAATAAAAAACATTTTATCCCTTTAGTTTGGAAAAAACTGGCGCAATTTTTGCTGAAGCTAAAAATAATCGCTAAAAATAATCCGAAAAAAAATATCCATCCAAAGTATCTATTCCATAAAAAAAGGAGGCCCACCATGTAAAAATTCCCATCAATATCCATACGTTCCTCCTGGTCGTTTCCTTTCTTCGGGAAGGTGGGTCGGCAACAGAAAAGAAACACCAAGAGGAACTCTATCCTAAAAGCCTAGAAACCAAACTCAGAAATATCCCCTCCCACAGAGATTTCGTCAAAACTAAATCTTGCTAGCAGTAATCAGCTCCCCCTTACTAGGCTTGCCTATGTAACTCAACCTAAACCACTTTTTCTCCACACCCTAAACTCCTAATTGAAAAAAAGTTGGAGAAAAGGATAGGTATGGGCAAAGTAGGTGTAGTAACTCATTTTACCCCACCCTGGGTGGGGGTATAGAATTCACAATAGAAGAAATCACACTCCTGTTATTCCTTCCGAGATTTAGGGTACTTTTAGTTTGATCGCATCAGACAACATTTTCCAAAAAAGATGAAGAATACTTTTGCGACGTTCTTTAAGTTCTATGTAATACGGGGTAGTTTTGGAAAAGCAGAGTTAGTGGTTAGAAAAAAGTTTGGTCTGTTTTTTGCGCTATTTCTTTGCGTGAGTTCTCAGTACTCTTTACTCAGCTATAAATCGCCATTTTTAAAGGAAAAGGAGAAAGTTTATGATCGCCAATATCAAGAGTGTCGGTTTGCTTGGATTTGAAGCTCATTTGGTGGAGGTGGAGGTGGACATATCCAGGGGATTTTCTGGGATAGTGATGGTGGGTTTGCCAGATGCCTCGGTCAAGGAGAGCAAGGACAGGGTACGTTCGGCGCTGGTCAACTCTGGCTATGATGTTCCTCAAAAGAAGATCACCATCAATTTAGCGCCGGCGGACACTCGCAAGGAGGGAGCCGTGTACGATTTGCCGATAGCGGTAGGGATTCTGACAGCGGGGGGAGTTCTTACCAAGGGGATGGCAGAGGGATATGGTTTTTTGGGTGAGTTGGCCTTAGATGGTCGGCTTAGACCGATCAAGGGGGGGGTGTTGGCGGCGATTTGTTTTCGGAGGGAAGGGATAAAGCGGGTGATGTTGCCGGTAGCGAATGCTCAGGAGGCGCTCTTGATCGAGGGGATCGAAGTTTATCCCGTAGGGAGTTTGGAGGAAGTGGTGACCCATTTGAGGGGGGAGAAGAAGGTCTCTCCTCTTCGGTTTAGTCAGGAATTGTTGGAGAGGAGGAAGGGCGGGGGGCAACTGGACTTTGAGGATGTGCATGGCCAGACTTCTGCGAAGAGGGCGTTGATGATTGCAGCGGCGGGGGGGCATAATGTGTTGATGGTAGGGCCGCCTGGTTCGGGTAAGACGATGTTGGCCAAGCGATTGCCGAGTATTTTGCCTTCGTTGACGTTGGAGGGGATGATGGAGGTGACAAGTATTTATAGTATCGCAGGATTATTGGATAGTGAGGGGGGATTGGTGGTAGATCCTCCCTTTCGGGCGCCTCACCATAGCATTAGCGATGTGGGATTGATCGGAGGGGGAAGTTTTCCACGACCTGGGGAGATTTCTCTGGCGCATAGGGGGGTATTGTTTTTGGATGAGTTGGCGGAGTTTTCGCGACGGGCCTTGGAGGTGATGCGTCAGCCGTTGGAGGAGGGGTTGGTGCGGATTAGCCGGGCGTTGACTTCGGTGGTATTTCCCGCGCAAATTCTTTTTGTGGGAGCGATGAATCCCTGTCCTTGCGGCTATTATGGATATGGTGAGCGTCCGTGTAGATGTTCGTTGCGTCAGGTTCAGAATTACGTTGGTCGGATTTCAGGTCCTTTATTGGATCGAATAGATCTTCAGATTGAGGTAAGTCGGGTTCCGTTTGAGAGCCTTCGTCTAGAATCTTCGGGCGGATTATCTTCAGCTGAGATGAAGGAGAGGGTGCGGAAGGCGAGAGAGGTTCAGCGGGAGCGTTTCCGGGGTATGGAGATTGGTTTAAACTCTCAGATGGGGGACAAGCAGCTGCGGCGTCATTGTTCGTTAACCTCGGAGGGGAAGCGTCTTTTGGGGCAGGTGTATAAGCATTTTCATTTATCCGGCAGGAGTTACAAAAAAATTTTAAAACTCTCAAGAACCCTTGCAGATCTGGAAGGATGTGATAGTATAAACTCGGCCCATATCTCGGAGGTGGTTCAATATCGGAATCTGGAGAAGTTATTTGTTTGATTTCCATGGGAGAGTTGTGTATAATGCAGAGATGAGGAAGTATAAGGTCATTGTGGAATACGATGGTACAAATTATTTTGGTTGGCAGTACCAAAAGGATGTGCCTACGGTTCAAGAGGAGTTAAGCAGGGCCATACGCAGGATTACGGGTGAGGATCCTCAGGTGTTAGGAGCGGGGCGCACAGATCGGGGGGTTCATGCGTTGGGGCAGGTGGCGACGTTTTTGACTTCTCGGAAGCTGCCGGAGCGGAATTGGGTGTTGGCGATCAATCGCTATTTGCCCCCGGATATTTCTGTAAGGCACATAGAGCCTGTAGAGAATGAGTTTAATGTGATCAAAGATGCAGTGTCTAAGGTTTATTGTTATACGATTCTCAACCAGGAGTGGCGCAGTGCGTTCTGGCATAGGAGAGCTTGGTGGGTGCAAAAGAGGTTGGATTTGGAGAAGATGAGAGCGGCAGGGGGGTATTTGGTGGGGAAATACGATTTTTCTTCATTTGAGACGGCGAACTCCCCGCGTTGTTCTAGCGTTCGGACTATATTTCACTTGGAGGTTCGGGAGATTTTCGAGGTTGGTCGATTGATTCAGATTTGGGTGGAAGCGGATGGTTTTTTGTACAATATGGTGCGCAATATAGCTGGTACGCTGGTGGAGGTAGGTTTGGGCAAAATATTGGTGGAAAGGGTTCCGTATATTTTGCAGCGAAGGGATCGTCGTTTGGCGGGCCCAACGGCGCCTCCTCAGGGGCTTTGTATGATAGAGGTCAAGTATTCGCGGAGTTGAGTTATGTTTGCGGTGATATCTGATATTCATTCCAATGCGGCCGCTTTTGAGGCGGTACTGCGAGACATTCAGGAGAAAGGGATAGAGGAGATACTTTGCTTAGGGGACATTATCGGCTATGGGCCGTGTCCGGTGGAGTGTATCGATTTGGCGATGGAGAATTGCAAGGTGAATTTATCCGGCAATCACGAGTGGGCGATTCTTCACGAAGCGGTTGGGTTTAATCGGGTGGCTCGCATGGCCACGGAGTGGCATCGGAAGGTGCTCAAACCTTCTTGGTGGAGTGGTGCAAAGAAGAAAAGGCGTTGGAGATTTTTGCAGGAACTGGGGCTAAAGCATGAGCAAAACGGGATGCTATTTGTCCACGCAGCGCCTCAAAATCCTCGAGAAGAGTATATTTTGCGTTCCGATGTAGACGAAATGTTGCAGGATTTTTCAGACAAATTGAAGAAAGCGTTTGAGTTGACCCCTTGGGTTTGTTTTGTGGGTCATACGCACACACCGGGAGTGATTTTTGAAGACGCGTTTCATTTTTATTCGCCGGCGGAATTGGATTTTGAGGTGAAATTGGAGCCCAAACGTAAGGCTATCATTAATATTGGTTCCGTGGGGCAGCCGCGAGATGGGGATCCTCGTTCATCTTATGTGACGGTGGATAGCGAGAGGAATTTGGTCCGTTATCACCGGGTGGAGTACGATGTGGAGCGCACAAGAGATTTGATATTTCAGAACAAATATTTGGACGATATTCTTGGAAAGCGCTTGGTAGAAGGGACCTAGAGATGAACGCGGGGGGTGGAAGGGATTTTTTGTCTTAGAAAAGGAATTTGGTGCGGATGGATTCTCGGAGATCTTTATCGAAGGGAGATTTTTATCGAAGAAAGGAGCTGATATGAACGCCAATATGAATATCAATCTTGCAGCGAAATCGGAAAGTGTGACAAAATTGATGAAGGATTATGCGTTCAACAAGGTGGGAAAATTGGAAAAATATTTTGATAGGCTTCTTAGTGTAGATGTGGTTTTGGATGCGGAAAAGGAGAGAAAGATAGCCGAAATCATTGTCTCTGCTCCCAAGGGGCATCGTTTTGTGGTCAAAGAGGTACAGGATGATATGTACGCAGCGATTGATCAAGCGGTGGATAAGATGGAGATACAGCTTACCAAATTTAAAAAGAAGCTTCAGAGCCATCGCACCGCTGGGCGGGGAGAGATTTTTATGGAGGCAGCGGGGGGGGAAGAGCCTGAGGAGGAGACCTACCAGGAAGTGGTAGACAAAACAGAATTTCCTCGCAAGGAGGAAGATTAAATAAAGGTACGAGGAGAGTTTGTGGAGGCGATGAGAGTGATGGAGAGCTGAAGAGCGGATATTGTGTTTATTTTTTAAAATTTATATAAGGGGCTTTGGAAAGATCATGAAATTGACGGATATTGTATCGAAAGAAGATGTGATCGAACAATTGGTATCCACCACAAAAGAGGGGGTGATCGAAGAGTTGGTGGGTTATATGGTGGAGAGAGGGAAGATTTCTAAAGAAGATCGGGAGGGGGTGATGGGGGAGATTTTATCGAGGGAAAGTTTGGGGAGCACGGGAATTGGCAACGGGCTTGCTATTCCCCACTATAAGAAATCCAAGTATGTGCAAGAGGTGGTGGCAGTATTTGGAAAATCGGCCCAGGGGATAGATTTTAGCTCGCTGGACGGGGAGTTGTCCTATTTATTCTTTTTATTTATTTCTCCAGAGAAGTATTCTGAGACGGATCCTCCCCATCTAAAAATTCTAAAAAAGCTTTCTCTTTTGGGACGCGATAACGATTTTTGCAGGTTTTTGCGGGAGGCAAAGAGTAGGGAAGAGATTTATGAGCTGATCGAGGAGATCGATCAGAACCTTTCCATTTCTGCGTAGGTGAAATTTTTCAAATTCCAGCCGGGTGCGTTATGCGAATTGAAGAGTTAAAGAGAGTAGTCGAGACGATATCTTCGCCCAATATTTTGTTGATTGGCGATTTAATGTTGGATAGATACGTTTGGGGGGAGATAACTAGGATTTCTCCGGAGGCGCCTATTCAGGTTTTAGATGTGCGCAAAGAGGAGGTTCGCTTGGGTGGAGCAGGCAATGTGGCCCACAATCTTCGGACCTTGGGGGCAAGGGTGCAGTGTGTGGGGGTGCTTGGTCAAGATTTTTCAGGAAGGAAGCTGCAGGAGCTTTTAGAGAAGCTGGGAATTGGCATCGATGGCGTTTTCACCACTGGATGTAGGCCAACCACTATCAAGACGCGTTTTTTGTCTCAGAATCAGCAGGTATTGCGGGTGGACAATGAGTCGAGGGAGCCTATTGAGAAGGATCTTCAACAAAAGATTGGGGAGTTTCTCTACACCCATTTGAGCGAATATGATCTTGTGGTGATCTCGGACTATGGGAAGGGGTTGTTGACCGAGGAGGTATTATCGAAAGTACTGAATGAGGCAAGAGCTCGACAAATTCCCACCCTTATTGACCCCAAGGGAAGAAATTACCAACGATATCGCGGCGCTAGTGTGATTACTCCTAATCGCAAAGAGGCGGAGGAGGCAACAGGTATTGAGTACGTAGATTTTACCAGCATTGAGAGGATGGCTTCTTCTCTGTTGAGGGATTTGGATTTGGAAGCAGCTGTGATCACGCTAGGAGGAGAGGGGATATTCGTTTGTGAGCGGGGTGGCAAGGGCATTCGCTTTCCGGCGCAGGCTCGATCGGTGTATGATGTTACCGGAGCGGGGGATACAGTTATTGCCGCTTTGGCTGTGGCACTTGGTTCTAGAGTTCCTCTTTTGGAGGCGGTTCAGTTTGCCAATGCAGCGGCGGCGTTGGTGGTGGAGAGATTGGGGGCGGTGGCGGTGAGTTGTCGTGAGATTTTGGATCACTACCTTCTTCATCCAGGGGAGTTGATGCAGGGGAGGCGGAAGATCAAAGGGCTAGAGGAGTTGTTGGAGGTGCTGGAGATTGCCAAGGATGCTGGCAAAAAGGTGGTGTTTACCAATGGATGTTTTGATATCCTCCATCAGGGCCATATTGCCTATTTGCGGTATGCAAAGAGTTTGGGGGATATTTTGGTGGTGGGGGTCAACTCAGATTCTTCCGTACGCTTGCTAAAAGGGGAGGCGCGTCCGTTTGCTCCTTTGGAGACGAGGATGGCGGTATTGGCGGCTCTGGAGATGGTGGATTATCTTGTGGTTTTTGAGGAGGCCACTCCCCTTCATTTAATCGAGCGGATACGTCCGCATGTTTTGATAAAGGGGGAGGATTATCAGGACAAAATCGTGGTGGGACGAGAAATTGTGGAAGCAGATGGGGGAAGGGTAGTTTTGGCGCCTTTGGTGGAGGGAATTTCCAGCACCTTACTGGCTGAGCGCATCGCGCGGCGTTTCCCCAAAAAAGAATTGGCTGATTTGTAAAAAAATTTCCCTTTTTTAAAAGCGCCATTTAGGGTTTGGATTTATCTGGAAAGAGTATTCCATAGAAGGTTATTTTGTCTCTTCCACACAGAGGGCTTTGCTTGGCCATTTCACAAAACATTTCAAGACAAATGAAAATTAAAATTTTTTCAAGATTATGGAAATTTTTTAAAAAAAGATTTGACATTTGCTTTTGAAAAAAATAAACTAAGCAAAGAAAACGTTTCAGGGGGTAAATAGGTTGTGATTTTTACTCCATTTTGGCTAGCGATTTTTGTTAAGCCACTCTATACTCCGAAAAGAGCGAACTGTTTTTTTAGTTTCTACAATCTGCGGCAAACCTGAGCAATGATAGTTTTTTTTTTAATTCCTTAGATTTTTTCATTGTTTCCGAAAAATTCCATTTTGTTCTAGCGGAGCATAGGACCGGATAAGGGCGGCGCATTTGCGATTTAACTGGAAAATGAATATTTTAAGCGAACATAACCATTCATCACAATTCATCAAGAATTAGGAGAAAGTGATGGAGGAAATTCGAGGCCTAAAGTTCCCTTTTTCTCTAGACCCAAATACGGGGGGATGGCCCATGGAAGAGGGGATCTCCAAATACCGCCAAAATATTGTTCAAATTTTGCTCACTCAACGAGGTGAGCGGCCAATGTTTCAAGAATTTGGTGCTAAAATCCGCAGATATGTTTGGGAAATGAATGACGCTGCTACCCAGGCCCTGCTGAAATATGAAATCACAGAGGCCATCCATCGTTTTGAGCCGAGGGTGGTGATTCAGGACGTGATCCCAGAAGTTGATCGAGAGCGTGGGTTATTGACTTTGCGGCTCAAATATTACATTGATCCCACTCAAATGACCGATCAGCTTTCTTTGGAAGTTCCTGTAAATGGATAGGAGAGCTAAACCAAACAAGCGATTGCGTGGGATATTTGGGAAATAGGGAAGAAAAAAAAAAGTTTAGCGGATTTTTGGGTTTAGCTTTTTGAAATTTTGGATAGATTTGGGGTGCGCCGGGGTTCTAGATAGGGCAAGAGGTACGCGTGGTAGAATATATTTGATTAGAAGATAACAAGGAAGTGGTGAGATTATGAAAAATAATGAATTGCTGGTCAATAGTTTTAAAAATAAGCCAAGAATCAACTACACCAACAAAGATTATGAATCCCTCTTGGCCGATTTAAAGCAGCTAGCCCAAAGCAAATTGCCGGAGTGGACGGATTTTTCCCCCTCCGATCCGGGGGTGGTATTGCTGGAATGCTTCGCTTATTTAGCGGACATCATGCTTTATTATCAAGATCGCATTGCCCAGGAGAGTTTTCCCCACACAGCGGTAGAGAAGCGAAATGTTAAAAATCTCTTGCGCCTTATTGGCTATGAATTCCAAGGTGCTTTGCCGGCCCGAACGATTATGCGTTTAGATATTTTTTTGGGAAAGCTTAAGGAAGATACCATCGCTATTCAAATTGAGGATGGGATGAAATTTTTTGCCAATTCTGTGGAGGGAATCGGCACGGTTCGGTTTATGTTCCACCCGGGGGTACCTCGGGTATATTTGGATAATATGAAGCCGGGCAACTCCTATGAGTTTTTTACATTTCGCAACGATCGTCGCTCTAAGCTAATTTCTTTACAAGAAACCTTTGGTCCCAATGATAAAGTCTATCAAGTATTTTCCACTCGCCTCCAGATTCCCCATCTTTTGAAAGAGAAGCTAGATTTCACTGTAAGAGAAAGCCTCTCTCAAGCGAACAACCTTCTGCCTAAACAAGAGCGGAAAACCGTCGTTATCCACAGCTCCTTTCTAGAGAGCATCTCTAAACAATCCCCCGTGGTGACCTTCTTGGTAGAGCATAATAAAAAAATTGAATCTATCGGTAATAAAGAGAAAATCCCGCCTCTTCAACTCTACTTGCCCGTTGTGCAAGCGGAAAAAGCCTATCCTGTAACCTTGATTTCTGAAGGCATTCCCTCTCAGAGTTTTCCTATTCAAATCTACCAGATAGAAGACATCAAAAGATTTTGGCTTCAGGATGAGATTGAAGTTCGGGTAGCCAAATACGAAGATGCGAAAGATGACGATGATTTTGAACTCTGGCAAAGGCGTCCTAACTTTTTAGACAGCGGACCAAGTAGCCCTCACTATTATATGCAACTCAATGAGAAGGATGAGCCGATTATTTTCTTTGGCGATGGAGTAAACGGAGCGATTCCTCCTTTGGGAAGAGAGATTCAGGTAAACTATTTGGTGGGGATTGGGGAAAAGGGCAATATTGCAAAAGGTTTAATTCGAGGTTATTCCTCCGAAGGATTTTATATCGAGCGCGGTGCTTTGGAAGAGATGAGGGTGGTGAATATTACTCCAGCGATTGGAGGCAAAAATCCAGAAACGCCGGATGAGGCCATTGAAAATGCACCTCGCAAATTCAAAACATTGGATCGGGCAGTCACTAGGGAAGATTACGAGTACCTCATCCGAGCCAACTTTCCAGAAGTGCAAGAGGTGATTGTCACCCGTGGCTCTGTGTATAAAATTACGATTTATGTTCTCTTTCACTCCTATATTGAAAAAGACGATGAAGCTGTAGAGCAGAGCTTGAGAGATATCCAAAATTTTTTAGAAGATTACCGAATGTTAACGGTGCTTCTAGAGCTCAAACGCGGAGTTCATTTGCAGGTTCAGGTGCGCGCCAAAGTTTATTTAAATGCAGATGCAGAGGAACAAGAAAGCTGGTATCAGCAAAAAGTCTACGAAAACGTTGCAAAGTTGGTCAAAAAATTTACCTTTTCCTCCGATCCTCTTCCTAAAAGCAAAGTCATTTATGCCATTCATCAAGTACCCGATGTGGACTATGTGGAGGATGTGGAATTGATCTACGATCAAACCAAACTGGGAGAGCCTGTCCATATTGTTATTGACAGAAATCCTAAGAATATTCAAATCAAATATCAAAATCTCTAGCAAGGAAGAACCGTATGCAGTTGGGCAATACCATTTCTCCTGTAGTGGAAAAGCTAGTAGCCTATTCTCATCCGTTGGGGCATCAAGTGGATTTGGGTTGGAGGCAATCGGCGGATGTAAGTTTTCGGATTCTACGCCGAGCCTGGAGGTGGCCTTCGGGTAAAGAACTCCCATTGTTTGAGGTTTCCAAAAGCTACAGACAAGGCTCTTTCTCTCCTTCCGCGTTTGCTTTTTTGGATTCGTTTGATGTTCAATCCAATCTAAAAAAAGTGGTGGCCTACCAATTTCGTGAGGCGGGGATTGTGCCCAAGGGAATGCTTTTGGTCTTTGAACATTCCCAAGAGAGTATTACTCTAAAAACCTATAAGATCGAGGGAAGTTGGGGGTTAATGGGATTGTTGGAATCCACAGATTTTGGTTTCGTAGAAATTCAAGCAAAATCCTCTCCCCAAAAGAAAGATACAGAAATTACTGAGGTTTTTTGGGAAAATCAGCCCGAACAACCTCTATTTCGTATCCACAATTCCGTCGACCAAGAGACAAACCGCCGCCTTATCCAGTTGGAGCTGCTGACAGGGGAATGGTTAACCTACCAAACATTGCAGATTTTAGAGCTAGAGAAGATGGAGGATTATATACTAGGGAAATTCTCCGATATCGGCCTCCAGCCAGAGATAGACTACCACTACAGTTTTGAGCCACTATATCCCTCTTCTTTGCCCCGCTCTCAGGCCCATGCCCGGGCGTTTGGCAGCTATGGAATGCATCGAAAGATTACTCAAGTTCTACCCTCGCATTATTTTACCCACGATAGGGGAGGATTTCTAACGCGATTTCTTGAATGCATTGGCTATATGCTGAACAATATCCAAGGGCTGGCAGAAGAACTTCGAGATATCCAGGATGTGGATCGCGCTCGCTTAGAGCTCCTCCCCTATCTTGCGAAATGGATCGGATGGGATGTAGCGCGCTCTAACCTCAACCATCTTCGCGATGATCTCAAAGAGGCGACTTGGTTCTATCGAAAGAAAGGCACAAAACGAGCCTTGATCCAACTTATCCAGAAGCTAGCTGGTAAACGATGTGAAAAAGTGGTGGAATATAGGCATTTTATGTTTTTCACCAATGATCCTCTTCATCGCACCAACACCAATTCAGCCAAAACCTGCTACTATCCTCCCTCTTGCATCAGTTTGGTCTTCTCTCCCTTTGAGGAATGGAGCGAGGAAAAAAATGCAAACAAATTGGACAAAGAAAATCTAAAAGAAACCATAGAAAGATTTCTTCCAGCTCACGTAGAACTTGTGGATATTCAATACATTAATCCACCTCTACGTGAGAGATATTCGGGAGTACGAGAGCGATCTAGGCTGGTAATGGAAGGAGATCCAGAGTGGGTAACCCCATCTACATTAAGAGAAAAAGTGCAAACCACGCTTCTCTACTCCCGACAAAACGTCAAGATCTTTCGCACCAATACATCCGAAGCAAAGACCAATAACCCCATATACAGAACCTATCATCCTATCTTGCACAAAAATATAAAGAAAAACTAAAATCAATACCAACAGCTAACTTTTATAAGAATTTCATGTAAGGAAAAGCACTATGGAAGGACGGTTTCAAGATACCCTCTACAAAAAAAACCAACTACTTCGACGCAACACCTGGAAAAAAAATAAAATCTATCGCGATTTTAATCTAATCTTGGCCCGAATCATCCACGACATGATTGGTCACTATGACTCACTATCCGATTGGAATAGCAATAAACTAGAAAATGGATTTTTTATAGCAATAGGGCCGCGATCGTTTGAACCAGGCTCAGATCCTGTTGCCACATTTAAGGATAGAATCAAGGAAATGGAAATTCTCTTAAAAAAAGCCAGCGAAGAAGGGAAAAACTTTCAAAGCCATCATCAAATTCAATATGGACAAACCAAAGAGAGCCAAAAGCGAGAAATCCTCTACACCTACATCGATGAACAAGGACAAAAACATAAGTATTACTCCCTTATGCTAACACTGGACGATATTCATATTAGCGAAAATCAATTGAGCATCGAAGCATCCCTAGAACAGGGAAATCCTAAAACAAAAGATCTCTCCATATCGGAATTTGGCATCTATACCAAATACCCCCCTGGGAGTCCAAACGTCTTTTTACTCAACTATGGTCACCATTCAGAAATTCAAAAAGACAACGATATCACCCTAACCAGAAAAATTGAATTTATTTTCTAAACCACCTAAAAAAGTTCGATTTCTAATCGTAATGTGTTCATAAGATTGTTAATCTAACTATCAAAAAGTGGAGCTAAATATGGCGGATAATCGATTCTCTTATGGGGTATTAGGAAGCAATTTCAAAAAACAAGCAAATTTTGTCTCCCTTAGAATGCAGAAATTGGTGCCTATTTTCGATGTGGATCTCAATGAGCTTGATGATATTCGTCGATATCATACCGAACAGCTCTGGAAGCTTATTTTTGGGGATGGCCCCTCTATCTTAATCCGAAAGGAATGGAATGCAAAGCAGGGAACTTTTTCCGGGCCCGGAGAAGCAAACGAATATATCCCCTTTTTCCCTCATATTACCCCAACAGATATCTCCCTAAATGCCGGTGATTTCTACTGGCAAGGCTATTGGATCCCCGTTTCTTCCGTGTCAAGTTTGGAGAGAAACTTGGAAGAATCCCAAAAAGAAATAGAAAAAATTCATAACATTTACCCAGAAGCCAATACCCCTTCTATTCTACCTCCTGTGGAAAAGGTGAGCACAGTCTTACAAGAGCTTCCAGCGGGCAACCAAGTTTGTGTGGTCGGCATCCATGCCTTTAAATACCTCCACGTGCCGGAGGCAGATGCCAGCTTAAAACGTCCTCTAGATCGCCCGAGTGATGCTATGGAAACAGCCTCACGCTTTCGTCTTTTCTGGACATACCGTTTCCTACTCTTAAACGCTTTTGAAAAACTTTACGATGCAATAGAGAAGCGAAGAAAAGATTTTCTCCAACTCTACACCAAGCTCAAAATGGCTAGTACAGATGAACAAAAGGAAAATATCCAAAGTAAAATAGACGAAGAATCCCCCTGTCCATTGAAATTTCGGGGAGAACCCTTCCAGGAAATGTTGCTCCCCCTTTACGCTTTTCAAATCCGCAATCGGAATATCTATGCTATTACAGATATTCAGAAAAATTTGGAAGCTTTTCGAGAAAGTGAGGGTAGGAACTTTACCCCAAAACAATTCCAAAATGCCTATAAGCAACTAGGGAAATTCTCTAAATTTGATGCCGATAAAATTTATATCCAGCGCCTTTGGGAACTATTGCGCCAGCCTAAATAACCATGAAATAAATTAGGGCGGGGAGACCTTTTATAAAATTTTATGGGGACGAGGCTATCTCGTCCTTTTTTTAAAAAAATTTGGAAAAGAAAATTCTAACAATGAGAAAGTAAAAACCTATTTATAGTATATGCCGCTTCTGCGATTTATATCAAAACATTTAAAAATTTAGCCTAGGCTCTAGCAAGGAAAAACAATGTCCGGCGATGGTAGCAAAAAAAAGAAGAAGCTCCCAAAAACTCCAGGTACAAGCACACGAATGCGCAAAACAGTGCAAATGAAACGCC
The DNA here is from genome assembly GCA_003694635.1 of Planctomycetota bacterium. GTDB lineage: Bacteria > Planctomycetota > J132 > J132 > J132 > J132. The sequence continues at coordinate 8,512 of RFKQ01000116.1, read as the reverse complement.
CTTCTTTTGCCAATGTTCCAGCATTGAAGAAAAAAACCTCATCTGAAAATCTCCCCTCCTCCGGAAAATCCACCTCCCTCCATTTAACCAAACCCAAAAAAATTTCCACAACAATCCCTACAAAATCATCCAAAATTGCCTCCACCCCCTTCTCTGTGGGGCTACCAATTTGGATGAAGTTTGCCAGCTTTACCTGCCTATTGCTAATTAGCTTTCTGAGTATTTTTGGCATTTTTTTCTCACATATCGCTCGCAAAGAAATCGAAGATCAAATCAATATCACCGGCAAAAAATTGACTTCCTATATCGTCCATTCCGTCGATCCCTTTTGGAGAGTGGAAGATTTGAATAAAGGAAGAGGAAAAGAAAAAGTCTCTCAACTTGAAAGCAAACTCAAACACTACCTGCAAGAAAATAAGAACGATATCTTCAACATCCTCATTCTAGACAGGGAAGAAACCATTGTAGCCACCGCTCTACCAGCAGAACAGTTTAAGCTCTATGAGCTTAGCATTCTAGAAGAAAGCGACAAATACACTATCCAAGAAACAAAGATCGAAGGGGTTCGTACCAGAGTTTTTACCGCTCCCATTTTCTTTCAAGACGAAATCGTTGGAAAGGCTCAAGTCTATCTGCGCGCAAACCGCATCGATGAGGTGCAAGATAACTTTCGCAAGCAAATCCTCCTCGCCTGTACCTCAGGAATCACCCTAGGGGTGATCTGTACGTTTCTATTTAGCATCTTCCTCACCCGCCCCATTCAAATGCTCATTCAAGATATCCGCACAGTTAGTTCTGGCAACTTTGAACATGAAACTCGTCCCCACAGTAGAGATGAAATCGGAGAATTGGCCGTGGCTTTCAATGATATGACAAAACAGCTAAAAATCGCCCAAGAAGAGCGGGAGGAGAAAAAATTGATGGAACACGAGCTGGAGATGGCCACAGAAATCCAAACCAAACTTCTACCCGAACGCCTTCCCCAAATCCCAAAATTCGATATTTTTGTCTACTATCTCTCCGCTAAACATGTAGGAGGGGACTACTACGATTTTATCGTAATCGATAAAAAACATTTGGGGATTGTGGTTGCGGATGTGTCTGGAAAAGGAGTCCCAGGCTCTATGGTGATGACGATGGCGAGAAGTTTGATTCGCCTCGCCTCTCGCGGGAATCCGTCTCCGGCGGACACTTTGCGCAAAGTCAATAAGATCCTCTCACCCGATATGAAAAGCGGTATGTTTGTCTCCGCTATCTATATGGTGCTAAACATTCAATCAAAGGAATTAAAGGTCTGTAGCGCTGGCCACAATCCACTCATTCTCTACCGTGGAGCCACTAGAGAAATTGAACTAGTCAAACCCAAAGGCATTGCCATCGGTTTTGACCGCGGAGCTATCTTTGATGCCAATATTGTGGAAGAATCCGTTCAACTTTATTCCGGCGATCGAATTGTGGCTTATACGGATGGTGTTGTAGAGGCTATGAACGAAGCCAATGAAGAGTTTGGAGACCAAAAGTTCTACAATCTTACAAAGAAATATGGCCATGCTTCTTCCAAAGAGTATGTGGACGCCATTGTGAAAGAATTGGAGCAACATCGAGGCAATGCAGAACAGTCCGACGATATCACGATCTCTACGGTAAAAATTCAATAACTTAAAACCCAAATTTCTAGAATATGAAGGGAAAAATCACAGGCGCGCAAGGGTAGAGGTGGAAGCTTGGTAGGAACACAACCTGTCGTACAAGTATAGGGTGGAGCGGAAAGTGGCTAGAGCTGGAAGAGAAAATTCTCCAGCGGGATAAAAAACTCCTTTGCAACGTGGAATTTTTGGGAAAAAAAAAGATTTCCCTTTCCAAGCAAAAGTTTTGAGAAAAGGGGTTTTTAGGGGAAAGGCTTTTTTCTAAAAGTTTTTCCCTAAATGTAAAAAGTTTTTGGAGGTGCGGAACCCTTTTTCAAAAAGGTTTTGAGAAGAAGAGAACGAACGTGTTTCCTTGAAATCGAAATGGGGTTTTACCGGTACTTAGGAGAAGTTATGGTGGATGCGTACAAGATTTTATTGGAGCGTGGTTTTATTCAGCGCTATACTCATCATACCACGGAGGCGTTGCCTTCGCTTTTAGCGGAGGAGGGGGTGCGCTGTTATGTTGGCTATGATGGGAGCGCTTCGAGTCTTCACGTAGGCCATCTTTTATCGGTGATGGCGTTGGTGCATCTTCACAGCAAAGGGCATTGCCCTATTGTTTTGGTGGGTGGGGCGACGACGATGATTGGGGATCCTAGCGGCAAGAGGCAGGCGCGCAAGATGCTCGAGCCGGAGGAGGTGGAGCGGAACACAAAGGCCATTTCTCGCCAGCTTGCTCGCTATTTTCAGGGACGGGAGGAGGTAATTTACGTAAACAATGCAGATTGGCTTGGGAGGATTACGCTGGTGGATTTTTTGCGCCAGGTGGGCAGCCGGTTTACCATTGCGGAAATGTTGACCACGGAGGCGTACAAAACTCGTTTGGAGAAGGGGCTTAGTTTCCTTGAGTTTAGCTATCAGCTTTTTCAAGCCTATGATTTTTGGTATCTTTACAAAAATTACGACTGCAAACTGCAGATTGGGGGGGACGATCAATGGGGAAATATTTGCGCGGGGGTGGATCTTATCCGTCGTTTGGAGGGCGCTCAGGTGGAGGGGTTGACGTTGCCGCTGCTTTTGACGGCTAGTGGAACGAAGATGGGCAAGACGGAACAGGGGGCGATTTGGCTGGATCCGGACCGAACGTCCCCGTATGAGTTTTATCAGTTTTGGAGGAACACCCACGATCAAGATGTGGAGAGATTTTTAAAATATTTTACCTTTTTGCCGATGGAGGAGATTCGCAAGCTGGCCCAGTTGCAAGGTTCGGACATTCGCAAAGCCAAGGAGGTCCTTGCTTTTGAGGCCACAAAGATCACCCATGGCGAAGGGGAGGCGAAGAAGGCTCAAAAAGCCGCTCATAGCCTTTTCTACAGCGCTTCCGAGGGGAGCGAGGCCATACCCTCGCTCTCCATTTCTCCCCAGAAGCTCAGCGGAGGTTTTTGCGCAATAGACGCTTTTATCCTCGCAGGTTTGTGCAAGTCCAGAGGGGAGGTAAGGCGCAAGGCCAAGGAGGGGGGCCTCTACCTCAATGGAAAGAAGCTCACCGATCCCTTTTACGCCCTTCAGCGGGAAGATTTCCCCTCGGGGGAGATGCTGTTGCGCTTTGGCAAAAAAAAGTATTTCCGCTTGTTGCTGGAGGAAAACTAAGCCATTCCAGCGCCCTCGAAATCGTCCGAAGCAAGGGGGAGGGAAAGCGGTTTCGCTTTTGATTTTGCTAGTTGGTTGCCGCTTTCGTTCGAATCTGTTATAAAATAAAACCAATGTCCAAAAAGGTAGCAGCGCCATGAATATCAGGGCAGAATATCTTTTTTTTCTCCTTTTCTCCCTCTCGGCTCCGCTTCTCAGTTCACCAAAGCCCTACACCCACCCCGTTTTGGGCTTTTCTCTAGATCTTTCGTCTGGCTGGAAAGTTCTTGATGCAGAGGTAGAATCCGACAAAAGGCTTCTGCGGCAACAGTTTTCTTCTTTAGAGAAATTTCTTCCTCTTGCTGCAACACGCCGGGCACTCCTTCTTTTGCGCCCTTCCCCTATCCCCACCGCGATCGCCATTATCGCCAAGCGAGGAAGTTTCCCCATCCATGCCCGCTCCTTGAAATTTTATCGCCGCTATGTGGAGCAAAAGCTCCAAACTCTCCTTGGCAAACAGCTTCGCTTGCTCTCGGCCAAGCTCGAAAAAACCCCCTACCATCCCTATTTTCAATTTCAGTTCCAACATACCCTTCCCAAGCGGTCCTTTTGGCTCCACCAACTGCTCTTTTCCGCGCACCATAAAATCTACGAAATCTCCATCCTTCAACCTCTTCAATCCAACACCCCCTCCCCCCAGTTGTGGAAATCCTTAATCCAGAGCTTTCGCATCCAACCCTCGCCGCTGCCCTCGCCTCCTTCACGCCTGTATACCAACCCCGCTCTTCATATTTCCCTCAAGCTACCCTCCGATTGGCAAATCCTAGATCATCCCCAAAAAGTTCGGAATTTTCTCCAATCCATCCCTCTACATGCCTCCGTAAAACCCTATTTGACCTTGATCCAACAGGGGAAAATGGTTTTATTTTTTAGCCCCTATTATGGCGAATACACCATTCAATTGGGCATCTGGATGAAGACCTCCCCTCTTTATGAAGAGACGGGGATGGATTTTCGCTTTACTTCCTCCAACTACCAGCGTTTTGTTCAAAAGATGAACACTCAATTGCTCGAGATGCCAAAGGAGCAGCGCCCTCGGCTTCAATCCACGCGGCTTATCCACTGGAATCAGGTTCAGGTGGTGGAGGCGGTATTTCTGCAAAAGTTTTTATCTACGGTACTGATGCAAAAACAGTTTTTTGTCCCAGGCAAAAATAAATTGTACTTTCTTTTCTTTGGTCTTCCTCAAAGCGCTTACCCACAGCACAAAGAGGAGCTCCAAAAAATCCTTGCTTCCTTTCACTGGCCTCCACCCCAGAGTTCGCCTTCCTCTTTGACTTCTGAGACTCTCCAAAAGGCAGAGGGATTTCCCCTTTTTTACCTGTTTCTCGCTCTAGGGGGGCTTACGGTGAGCTGCGGGGTGATCTTGCTCTTTCTTATGAGGAAGAGGCCCTCTTCTTAGGAAGGTACTCCTCAAAAGAAAAGCTAATTTCTCCAAGATAAAGGGTAAATCTATGCTTGAGGCGATAAAGTCCGATCCATATCGTCTGTTTTTCCCTGTTGGATGGCTTCTTGGTCTCTACTCCCCGGCTCTATGGATACTGTTTGCATATGGGCAGATACCTTTTCCTCAGCCCCATCATGCGGATGTGATTGTGGGTGGTTCTTTTCTTTGTTTTGTGATGGGCTTTTTGATGACGGCGATTCCGCGCTTTGCCCAAGGGCCGCGGGCCAAGAGTTGGGAGATTTGGTTTTCTTTATGTTTTCTTTTGGCTTTGCTAGGGGGAGCTATTTTCTACAGACGCTTCTATTTTCTCCTTCTAGTTTTGGTGGGACTTTTGTTCCTTGTAGTTTACGGCTTGCGCCGCTTTTTGAGGCGAGCGAGCAACCCACCTAGTACGTTTTTATTCTTGCCAATTTCCCTATTTCTTGGCATTTGGGGGGTGGGAATTCTGATCTCCAGTCAGTGGTGGGAGATGCCGGGAACTTGGCTGGAATTTGGCAAAAAACTCTTTTATCAAGGAATGTTGCTTGGGCTCATTTTAGGGATAGGTTCAAGGTTAATCCCCGGAATTTTCGGGCATGTAGAGATCGTGGTCCAGCAGCGGAATTTGTATGAGAAAAATGTACCTTATTTGCGCGTTCTTCCGATTGGGCTGGTGGTATTGACGCTTTTTTATTTCCTTTCTTATCCGTTGGAATTTTTTCTCCACCTTCAAGCTGGACGTCTACTTCGGGCAGGGGTGGCCAGCGTCTTAGTTTGGCGCTACTGGCATTTACATCGGTGGCCAAAGGCTCGCACACCGATGGCGTACAGCTTGTGGGGAGTAGCTTTTTTGCTAGTGGTAGGACTATGGGTAGAGGGTCTCTACCCGGAAGGGGGGCGAGATGTGGCCCACCTTCTGTTTGTAGGCGGATTTGGGGGGATTACGCTGATGATCGCTAGCCGGGTGATTTTGGCCCATGGACCGGGGAAGGAGCTGGAAGGGTGCAAGTTTCCCTATTATGGTATTGTTTTTTTTATCGTATTGGCGGCGTTGACAAGGGCGTCGATTCATTTTATGCCCCAGAGTGCTCTTCCCCATTACGCGTACGCGGCGATTTGTTGGGAGGTGGCCTATCTTCTTTGGGGGCTGGTTTTTCTCCCCAAGATTTTTGTGGTTCCTTCCCCCTCTGTTTCCACGGTTGATCAGCCCAGGAATTAGCTCTAGAAGAGAGAAAGTGTATCTTTTAAGATACACTTTCTCGGACGTGAACAGAAAACAAGGAAGTGTCTAGATTCTGAACAACTGGACTTATCAAATTATAACATATTGAGAAATAAGAAATTATAAAAAAAATATTTTTTTTGTCGTTGTTGGCACATTCTTTGCGGTAAAAGAAAACTGAATAAGTCATTCAGCAGTAAAAAAAATTGTAAACGTTAATGTAATCTTTAATTAAATTGGAGGAAAACGAAATGAAAACTTTGAAAACTTTGGCTGTGATGCTTGTTGTTAGCGTATTCGCTCTCAATGTTATCCTCGCTTGTGGCGGAATGTCTCCCCAAGCAGCTCCCGCTGGCTTCGACCCCGACGTTCCTACTCTCCCCATTGCAGATAACAATGACACTCCTACGCTGGACAACGTAAACACCAACGATCCCAACAGCTACTGCCCTATCCATGAAGTGGCCAAGCCCTGTGAAATGTGCAATGCCTTGTTGGATAACACCAAAAACCAAGACGATTTGGAAAAGCTTCAACAAGATCTTATCAAAGTATACGAGCAAAGCAACACCTCCATCGAAGGTACCGAATTCGAAGAGATGATCCTCTAGCGAAGCTAGATTCCCAAGCTTCGATCCCTCTCCACAATCCCTCCGACAAAGGGCTGCAAAATGCAGCTCTTTGTTTTTTGTACTTCAAGTCAAAGGCTTAAGAAATGGAGAGCCGATTTTGTTTTGTGCTAGGGCCCAAGGATTTCTTCCCCTATCTTTTCTCTTAGAAAGGTTTCCAGCACTTCTAGGGATGCTTTAGCAGTTTGAAGTAGAGCTTTCTGGCGCACCTGCTCGGGCTCTAGGGAGCGACCTTCGTTCTGCCACTCGAACCACGCTAGGGTGCGAGCGGAGGTTTCCACCACATCCATGGCCACCACTTTAGGGTGCCGGGCGAAATGCTTGACCAGCGCCAAGAGCTGCTGAGGGTGAAGTCCGGGGTTGGCGGGGGAGCTGACCCCGGGAGCGAAGGATTCATCCAAGCAGTCGATATCCACGCTTAGATAAATGTAGCGGGACGAAGGCTCTATTTGGGAGAGTACAGTTTCTGCAAGGCTAGAGCTATCTTGGACGTCGGAGTGGAGGTAAATGGTCATTCCTTTTTGTCGGGCGTATTTGTACATTTGGGTGAAGATGGGGGAGGGAGAGGGAGAAATTCCTATCGCGGCTAGGCGCGCTCCGCAAAAAGGCGAACTTGGCTCCTCCAAAAGCCTGCGGAAGGAGTTTCCACTGCTAATCACCTGGATATTCTTTGGGCCATACGTTTCGATGGGGCGCAAATCAAAGTGGGCGTCCAAATAGATCAGGCCAAAGGGGGCATTGCCCCATCCTTTTGCCACTCCTTTGGCTAGAGGATAGGTGATGGAGTGGTCTCCGCCTATGCCCACCATTAGGCGCTGTTGTTGGGCGATATCGATGGCTTTCTCTTCCATAATACGGTGGGCGCGGCGGGTGGCGGCAAGCTGCTGCTGCAAGAGTTTTTCGCTACCGAATGTTTCCTTGCTGAGGGGAAGGTTGTATTTTTCGAGGGGAAGAATTTGTTTCTCCAGTCGATCTGGGGGAAGCGGGGGACGGCTTTGCTCAAAAAGTTGAAAAACTGTCCTAGCGCCTTCGGCCGCGCCGGCGATACCTCGCCTCAACACCATCATGGCCCGAATTCCCCCCTCAAAGGGGCAACACAATACCGTGGCTGAGCGCATCTTATTTCCTTTGCAAAAAAAAAACAGGGATAGAAGTTGGGGATCTATCCCTAGTTTAGAAAAAAATATACAAAATTCCACCATTGAGAAGGGACTAGAGGAATTGCGGATGGATATCACTGAAACCGCTTTCCGTTTAGGGTTTTTAGAAACGCAGTGATGGCCTGGACTTCCTCTTCTTTTAGCTTTTTGCCAAGCTGTAACCAAGCCATTTTTTCCACAGCTTCCTCTAAGGTTTTTACTGCCCCATCGTGGAAATAGGGAGCGGTGAGGGCTACATTGCGCAGGGAAGGCACTTTGAAGAAGTACTTTTCCGCTTTATTTTTGGTCACCGCCGCTCGGCCAATGTCCTTTTGATTTTCATACGGGTGGTATATTCCTAATTTTTGATACATCTCGCCCCCTAGCAAACGACCGGAGTGACAGGTGATGCAGCCATAGTCGATGAATAGCTTTAAACCTTTCGCCTCCACTTCCGTTAGGGCTTCCAAATTGCCCTTGAGAAAATCATCAAAGCGATCCGTAGTCACCAAAGTTCGCTCAAAGGCAGCGATAGCCTCTGCAATATTTTGATAGGTAAGAGGATTTTTTTGTTGAGGGAACGCTTTTTTGAACAAGAAGGGCGTTGCTGGATTTCTCCACATTTTCTTTGCGATAGCAACCAGTGAGGGAAAAGCTTAGCACCAGTAAACCTAAAATCCATTTTCTCATCATTTTCTCCCTTTCTAGCTCTAAAAACATCCTTAACGTTTTTCCGACGATTGGAGTGATTTCTATTTAACTATAAGGGAGAGAAATGT
>RFKQ01000115.1 GCA_003694635.1 Planctomycetota bacterium | reverse complement strand
GTCCCCGGCATCCACGGCAAATACCCCAACCACCCCACCGTCAACAAAACCTCAAAGCATCTATCCAAACAAGAAAATGATTTTCTCAATATTCCACCCGCCTAATCCAAATCTCTTGCCCACTCCCCCAAAAAAAAACAATCCAAAAATCTTCTACTCCCCGCTCCCTCCCCTTTGCCCCTCCACCGCACGACTAGAAATCGCATAAATCACATACGCTACCCCCGAAACCAACGTAACCAATACCGTGGCCAAAATCAACCCATAGGTAAGATAAAACGACCATGAAAAACCCTCCAAACGAGATAAATACACAAAAATCCAAAGGATCGTCACACTCTGCAATACCATCTTCGCCTTCCCCCACCACCTCGCTCCAAATGGACAACCCTGAGACTCTAAATAAGCGCGAATGCCATTGACTCCAAACTCCCGAGCAATGATCAATACCACCATCCACTCCTCCAATGGAAGACGCTCGGAAAAAGAAAGAAAAAAAATAAAACAACCGCAAACCATAATCTTGTCTACCAACGGATCCGCAATGCGGCCAAAATCCGTCTCCAGCCCATACTTCCGAGCAAGATACCCATCCAAAAAATCACTCACCACCGCCAAAAGAAAAATTCCCCCCCCCACCTCCAATAGCCAACTCTGCGGAACATAGCGCAAATATACGTAAAGAAGACAAAATAACAAAATAGCTAAAAAAAACCTAGCCAACGTCAGCTGATTGGGCAAATTCACCGTCTCAAATCATCCTTAAAATCACTCAAAATCATCAAAACGCCAATTGCTCCTCCAACCCAAACTCACCTCAAAGGATCCTCCCTCGCCACATACGAATAAAAAAGACGACCAATCCGATACGCCGTCTCCCGAATCAAACCCTCGTAAATGATATTCCTACTGTTGATAAATACCCCATGCGTCTCCCTTTTGGGAAAACGTGTCTGAATGCGCTCTTTGAGAATAAATCTGTCCTTGCACCGATCATAAAGCCTTATATCTACCACCGCACTCCCCCGCAACAAACCTACATCACCAGGCCTGGAAGTCTGAAAGCTCAAAATACTCCCCACCAATACCCAATCCGCCTGAGCCATCTCCGCTACCTTCTTCCAAGAAATATGAGGAAAATAAAGAGTAATGTACTCCTCTAAGTTATCCTTCTCAAAAATCGACTTCAGGTCTGTATAGTCCCGATTTTTTTGAACGTCCTGAACAATCGCCCGCGCAAGCTGCCTACCCTCCTCATCCTCAAAATAAGGAAGCTGAGGCCCCTCAAACGGTATCACCAAAATCCTCTTGCCCTCCACCGGTATCTTGGGATCAATCACCTCATCCCCATCCCCAAATCCCAACGCACTTAACAAACCACAACCACCTAACCCAACCCCCATCCAAACCAACAATACAGACAACACAACTCTAACACGTCCAACCCAAATGCGCTCCATTTTCTTCCTCCTCATTAAAATAACCCCTTCCAAAAAACACACTACCCAAATATTATCCCAGCTTTCAAGAGTTTGTCAATTGAAATCTTAAAACTTCATAAGTTAATTCTTTTCTTTACATACCCCCACCCGGGTGGGGGGAATTAAAAAGCATATCTCCTCCCTTTATATAAGCGTTTGAGAAAGTTGCTTATATTAAAAGGGTTTTCTCCTTTCCGGTTTCGCCCTATTCCGACCCGCCTCCCGAAGGGCAAGGGGAGAGGAGAAAACCCGAGTATATGGATACGGAAATGAGAATTAGCAAAAAGTGTTCCATTTTTAACAAAAAAATTTTTTTAAAAAATTTTTTGTTTTAAAATTATTTGTATTTAATTATTTTTCAAAGAGTTATAACAAATCTTAAACAAGATAACCTAAATTTGAACATTGGAAAATATTAGTCAAAATTTTTAAAGCAACCCTGTCCCATTTTGGGACAGTTAGAAAATTTTTGCAATTTCTGAAAAAATTCTGAGCGGTGAAAACGCGCAAAAATAGAAAATGTTTCTGCCCACTATCCCCCAACCTACATTTTTCAGCAACCATTGACAGAATAAAAAAAACCTTTAAAATTTGAACTTTTTGAAAACAAAAAAATGTGATTTCTAGCTCTCATTACATTTCCTATTTGGAAGGCAAAGGAAATGAAAACCTTCTCCATGATCACCTTCGGCTGCAAAGTCAATCAATACGATACCTACCAACTGAAGAAAAAATTCCTCCAAGCCGGACTAAAAGAAACCGCCTATCCCGAAAAAAGCGATATCTGCCTCATCAACACCTGCACCGTCACCGCACGCGCTGACCAAAAAGCTCGCAAGCTAATCCGCAAAATCCATCAGCTCAACCCCAACGCCTACATCGTCATCACCGGCTGCTATGGCTCTGCCAAAGAAGACCGAGAAGAACTCCAAACCCTCCCTGGCGTCCGCCTCATCGTCGCCAACAAAGATAAATCCAAAATCTTTGAAAAACTCCCCCTCCCTCCTATAGAACAAAACCACCCCATACCTACTTCACCTCTCCCACAAATCGGGCAACGCAACCGAGTGTACCTCAAAATCCAAGACGGCTGCAACCTCATGTGCACCTTCTGCAAAATTCCCTACGTGCGCGGACAACTCACCAGTACCCCACCAGAAAAAATCCTAGAAGAAGCCAAACGCTACATCGAACAAGGCTTCCAAGAAATCGTCATCACAGGCGTCCATTTAGGCCTCTACGGATGGAGAAAAAATAACCAATACCGCCTCTGGAAAGTGCTCGAAAAACTCGCTAAACTCCCCGGACTCGGGCGCATCCGACTAAGCTCCCTAGAAGCCAATGAAATTACACTTGAACTTATCCAAGTTGTCCAAAATGAAGAAAAAATCTGCCCCCACTTCCACATTCCCCTCCAAAGCGGAGATGACCGGATCCTCCAACTCATGAACCGAAAATACACCCAAAAAGAATTCTTGAAAAAAATTGAACTCCTCCACCAATACCTAGACTTTCCAGGACTCACCACCGATGTTATCTATGGCTTCCCCACCGAAACAGAGCAAAACTTCCAACAAACCCTCCGCGTCCTCCAACTCGCCCAATTCCATCGAGTGCACGCCTTCCCCTTCAGCCCCCGCAGACGTACTCCCGCCTACCACATGGAACCTAAAGTGCGACCGGAAGAGATGAAGCTACGGAAAAAACAACTCATCCAAACCAGCCAAGAAATAAACCTCCAACTGCGCCAACGTATGCTAGGCAAAACCGTCCAAGTCCTCGTCGAATCCAACCAAGAAACAGAACACTTCACCGGCTACTGCCAACGCTATTTCAAATGCTACCTTGAAGAAAAAATACCACCCAATACAATCCTCTCCCTCCAAGTCAAAGAACTGTTTGAAGATGGCCTAAAATGCAAAAAAATTTAGTGTTTTTGAAATATTCCCGAGTGGGAATAACGTCTTCTGAATGATTTTTTTGATCGTTTTCAAACCACTTTAGGAGAAAAAAATAAAATGAACACTCGCAAACAGGGATTCACCCTCGTAGAACTCCTCGTCGTGATCGCCATCATCGGTGTACTGGCCGCCCTTATCCTCATCGGCATCCAAAAAGCCCGAAAAAAAGCCTCCATTGCCGCCACCAAAGTCTTCCTGAAAAACGTGGCCACCGCCCTGGAAACCTATAGCAAAAACGACTACGGCTCAGCTTACCCCACCGCCGACGATACCGGAAAAGATGAAGGGCAATGCCAAGGCATCCAAACCGTCGCCAAAATGGTCTGCTCAGGCCCCAACGACGGGGGAGGAATCGATGGCCCCTACCTCAAAGATGTCAAAGGCTGGAGAGAATTTTCTAACAACTCCCCCCTCCCAAAAGGATCGCAAGTCAACAAATACGGCGAATTGCTGGACAGATGGAGAAAACCCCTGCACTACCGCTCCAGATACGCCGCCGACGGCGTGACAGAAAATACAAACGTCAAGGGCGCTGACTACGATATCTACTCCTGGGGGCCCGATAAAAAAGAAGGCGGTAAAGACGATATTTTCTACCCATAATCCCCCAAACTCTTTCTTTGCTTGGAAAACCAACCCCAAGAATTATTTTCGATGGAAGAAATTTCTGTAAATTTTTAAGCTCAAACATAACTTTGAGCCCCTTCCGCTCGCCTCTTTCAGCTTTTTAATCAAGGAGGAACAATAGAGTGAAACCCTTGGTCCAAAGAAAATCTGGCTTCACCCTGGTCGAAATCCTTGTGGTGGTGGCGATCATTGGAATTCTCCTAACCATTCTCATCGCAGCCATCGGAGGTATGCGCCGTAAGGCCAAAATAGAAGCCACCAAAGGTCTGATCAGCCGCGTGGTCTCCGCTATCGAAGAATACAAGAAAAAATGGGGCAACTACCCCCCCGATGGGCTAGACTATACCGTTCAAGACAAAAACGGTACCGCTGTCAAAAATACCAGCGCTCTTCGCTATCTACTCTGCTTTGAACATCAAATGATCACCTATGTGGGCTCCGGCGCCGATAGAGAAAAACGCTCCTTCCGCGTCTCCGCATTCCTCTCAGATCTGAAAAAAAGCGAACTCACCGACCCCTCCGATACCGGCCTGCGATGGCAAAAATCCACCTGCGAATTCCGCGACCCTTGGGGACAACCCCTAGAATACGATAACATGGAACATGAAGGCATCGACTCCAGCGAACTCCCTCCACAAGCCAACCTCCAGTCCGATTTTAACGCCCCCCATCACATGATAGCAAAATACGACTCTAAACACCCAACCCCCAAAGACCCACGCCCCCAAAAAGCTCTCAACGACGACGCCTACGCCTACTTCCTCTGGTCCCACGGCCCAAAGGGAAAAAAACGTCCCATCGGCAACTGGAACCTCAAAATTAAATAAAATAAGGACTACTTCCATGCCCAAAAAAAATTTTTCTAAACCACATTCCCCTGCCTTCACCCTCGTGGAACTCCTAGTGGTTATTTCCATTATCATCCTCATCGTCGCTATCTCTATCCCTGCCCTCTCAGGACTAATGCGGGGTAAACGATTAGAAGGAGCCGGCAAAATCGTCCAAGAAGTCCTCCGCTCCGCTAGACAATTGGCCGTGACGAAAAATGTCGAACATCGCGTGATCTTCTTCTCCCAAAAAAATACCGCAGGTCGACTGGTCTACGGAATAAAAATCTACCGCAACGCCACCATCGACGATAAACCAAAAGGAAAACCCGGCGTGGATAAAGGAGGCTACCTCAGCAAAGAATGGTGGCTCCCCGAAGGACTCACCATCAAACTCTACTTCGTCGACCCCAACGGATGGGAACCCGGCCCCCTCCCCGACGCCAAAACTATCCAACTCAACACCGATGGCAACGGCAACGGCAGAAGCGGTAAACTGGAATTCCAAAAACGCGGCAACTTTATCTTCGGCGGAAATTACCGGGATATCCCACCCACCTTCGACATCGAACGTGTGCTCCAAGACGGCGCCTCTATCCCCCAAGCAAACGCCCAAGCAGATATCATCATCACCCAACCCCAATCCCCCAAACGATGCTTCATCGACCTTATCCCCGAACTAGGAAAAACCTATATGCGCATCCTCCGGATCAGCAACTAATCTTAGATAAAACGGAGTACAACCATGAAACAAAAAACAAGCGGCTTTACTATCCTGGAAATCCTCATCGCTATCGTCATTCTTGTGGTGGGAATCCTCGGAATTATGGCCATTTTCCCCAAAGCTATCGATACCGCCTCCAAAAGCGTTGAAGAAACCTACGCCGGCATCATCGCCCAATCCGTCATCGATTCCGTGAAACTAGGAATACGCGAAACAAAAGTCACCAAAGCCGGTACCGATACCGCCTACTTTATCCTACAACACGAAGGAGTCCCCGATCTAGATACCCTAAAAAATAAAGATTATACCCAAGAAAATGTAGTCGCCGGCCTAAAATGCACCATCCTTATGCCCGTAGGCACCAACAAAGGCTTCCTCTATCCCAAAACCCTAAAAACTCCTCTAAAAGCTAGCGTCCAAGATGATGATAGAGTGAAATACAATACCTACATCAGCGATATCTATGCCTTCGGTACCCGACCCGCAGGCCAAGGACAAACCGTAGGCGTCTCCTACCTCCAAAATATCCTCCAAGGACAAGGCTCCCTTAATACCGGCCCACAAGCCCAACTAGAAAAACTCCTCGTCCGAAAAGATCCCTATCTCTTCTATGGCTTTACCCTCTACATCCGCCGCAGCACCCTAAATAACCCAAACCAACTCTCCGATAACCTCTACCGAATCGAAGTGGGGATCTACCGAAACTGGTGGAACCGCCAAGGACATAAAAACAATAAACCCAAACATTCCTTTATCTACCAAATCTCTTTCTAATACCCCTTTCCAACTCAATCTCACTATCCAAATAGGGAGCAATCCACCCATGAAAGCTAAAAAATACAAAGCCTTTACCCTCGTCGAACTCCTCATCGCCATCGCTCTGATGGTGATCCTCACAGGTTCCATCGTCTACGTCTTTACCCAAGCCCAAGCCATCTACTCCCGTACCGATGCCTCCGTCGCCGCCTACGCAGAAATCCGCGTCGCCCTGGATACCATGGAAAAAGATATCTCTCACGCCTATAAAACCATCGATATGGAATTCTGGGGCCCCGATACCAAACAACTCCCCCGGGATTACAACGGACACCTCGACGCCTCCAACGAAAATCATCAATACGTCTCCGGCGCCTCATTTCCAAGCGGATACAACAGAAAAGATTACCGTACCCTAGATAACCCTACCTACCTCTACTCCATGGTCGTCGCCTCCAATACCCACAAAGATTGGACAGATAACCTAACACATTGGAACGATTCCATCTACTTCCTAACCGAAACCCCCATCGGCGGCGCCTCCTCCAGCAACACACGCACCGCCCTGGTGCGATATAGCCTACGCCCCGATAACCAACAACGACGCCCACCTATCCTAATGAAATGGGTAATGTGGATGGAAAAACCCGACCCCTCTAACCCTACCACATGGAAAGTACGCTTCCACCCAAACAGCGGACCACAACCCCTCTGCTTCAATATCACCGACCTGCGTATCGAACTCTATATCAAAAACAAACGCCTAAAAGAAATTGGTCAATTCTACACCGTCGAACAAGCGATCACCAAATTTAAAGGCTCTGTCCTAGACTCTGGAAATATCAAAGCCTTCTCTCCACTCTACCTCTACGAACGCAACCGAGTCGTCTCCAACGGATACAGCACCAACGCCATCGGAACCCAAGCCGGCTTTATCCGAAAAGATAACAACGGCGAACCCTATTTTACCATCGATGCCGATAAAAAACTCCCCGAATTCCTCTATCAACTCGATAAAGGGGATACCATCTTTATCTACGACCCACAACGCAACTCCGGCGGAACACGCTACCTTATCCCCCCCGGCGAATACCACATCAAAGATATCCGACAAGAACCCCCCAACACAGGTGAGTGGCGTGTCTACTTCCAAGAAACCCTCGATACCTCTAAAATGGACGCAGAAAACGCTACCCAAGCCGAAGTAAGCTACCGAGCAAGCTGGCTACCCTCCGCTATCCGCGTGATGCTCAAAACCGTGGACCCTAAAACCCGCGGCCGAAAACAACTCTCCCGTACCATCGTCCGAGTTTTCCAAATCCTAGGCTCCTAAACCATTTCCACATCTCCACAACCTCATTTAAATCACGCCCCATCCCTCACTATATCACCCCAAACTCCCCCGCCTCCTCGCCTTCAAAAGGTACCTCCAATGCATCGCCATATAAAAATGTATAAAATTTCTTCCAAATCCATCGCCGCCCTCTTCGGCCTACCCCTCCTTGCCATCCTCTCCACCACATTCTACCAAATCTCCAACACCACTCCCACCTACCCCTACCCCTGGCTCCCCCTGCTAGGAAGCCTACTCAGCCTCCTCGCTGTCTTTAGCTTCTGGCAAGCCGGCTATATCCTACACCTAAAAAAGGAAATCCAAACCCTCCAAAATCTCCACCAACAACAACAAAAACAAATCGACTTCCTCTCCGCCCTGCGAGAAATGAGCCTCGCTATCAACGAACAAATCCATCTCAAAGATCTTCTTCACACAGTCCTAGACATGGTAGATACCGCCCTCAACCCCCAAGAAATCCTCATCCTTATCCAAGATGAAGAAACCGAAAATCTACAACCTGCCGTCTATAAACAAAAAGAAAACATCCTCTTCTTCCAACAAATCCAAAACCTCCCCACACATTTCCAAAATATTCCCAAACAAAACCAACAACAAATCCTAAACGCCTCCCTCATCCAAACCCAAATCCTCGCCACAGAAAAAGAAATCCTGGGCCTGCTCTGCATCCAATGGGACCTCCAACATGCCCCTCCCAAAGAAAACCTAGAACCCACTCTCCAAGTCCTGGCCAAACATATCTCCCTGGCTATCCGAAAACCCACCCTCTATGATAAAGCCGTCATCGACTCCCTCACCGGGCTATACACCAAACGCCACTTCCTCCAACAAATCAAAAAACTCTTCTCCCTAAGCCAACGCCTCCAACAACCCTTCTCCCTCATCCTCATCGATATCGACCACTTTAAATCCATCAACGACCGCCACGGACACCTCAGCGGCGATATCGTGCTCGCCAAAGTCTCCCAATGCCTGCGCCAATCCATCCGCGAATACGATACCGCCTACCGCTACGGGGGCGAAGAACTCGCCATCCTACTGCCACAAACAGAAAAAAAAGAAGCCGCCAAAATCGCAGAACGACTCCGCCAAAATATCGCACAACTCCGCATCCTAGGCGAAAAAAAACAACCTATCCCCGTCACCTGCAGCGCAGGCGTAGCCTCCTACCAAACTACCATGAATACCTTCTACGACCTAATCTCCCTCGCCGACCAATACCTATACCAAGCCAAAAACTCAGGAAGAAACCAAGTCTGCTCCGCCTAAAAAAAAACAAAACGCAAGAAAATCCGACTTTTTGAAAAAATCCTCCACTCCACCCCCTTTTATTCTCTACCAAAATCCGTTAAAATTACAAAGTAGCCACCTTACCTAATCCTCAAATAAAAAATAAGGAGAAGAAAAATGGCCAAACGTCGACAACCTCCCGAATACTCAGAAGATTCCTACTCCGCAGAAGAAATAGAAGAACAACTCCAAGAAGGTATGGACCAAGATACCAAATCCAAAATCATCATGGGCTCCTCATGGGGCATCTCCTTCGTGGTCCACCTTATCCTTATCCTGATCCTCACCCTCATCTACCTCGCCAAACCCGTTAAGAAAAAACCACCAAAAGTGATCTCTCGACCTCCCATCAAACAGCAAGAACTCAACGAAGAACTCCCCCTAGCTATGGAACAAACCCCCCCCGTGGACAGCCCAAAACAAGTCAAACAACCCGTCAAACAGCTCACCCCCACCGAAACCAAAAACCAAACCCCTAAAGGGGACCCCAACAATATGGCGAACAAAAACCTGGATTCCAACCGCACTATGGACGCCATCGGCCCCGCTGGCGGCGCCGCGGGAGCCTACGGAAGCCGACATGGCACCGGGAAATACGCCAATCACGGCGGCTCCGCCGGCAGCGAAAGCGCCGTCCAAGCCGCCCTGCGATGGCTGCGCCGACACCAAGCCCCCGACGGCCATTGGACCTCCTATGACTACACCCGCTACTGCAGCCCCAAACGTGTAAAATGCAAAAATATCAAAAAAGTTCACCCCGAAGAAGCCAGCAACCCCTACCTCAAAGATTACGCCGTCTACGGAATGGGAATGGAAGGCTACGATGTAGGCGTCACGGCACTTGCCCTCCTCGCCTTCCTAGGAAATGGACATACCACAAAAACCGGTACCTTCAAAAAAGTCGTCCTCAAAGGCATCGAATGGCTGAAAGATGTCCAAGTCAATGACCCCTCCAGCAAATGGCACGGCAGCATCGGCTATATCATGAAAAACGGTGAAAAAGTCAAACACCCCGAATGGATCTACAACCACGCTATCGCCACTATGGCCCTCGCCGATGCCTACGCTCAAGATAAAGATTTTACCCTCAAAGAATACGCCCAACGCGCCGTGGACTTTGCCGTCAAATGCCAAAATCCAGGACAAGGCTGGCGCTACGACGACCGAAACCCAGAACGAGCCATTAAACCAGGTATCAGCGATACCTCCGTCACCGGATGGATGGTGCTCGCCCTCAAAGCAGCAAAATCCTCCGGCCCCGAAGAAGATGACGGCCTGCGAGTCCCTAAAGAAGCCTTCCTAGGAGCTATAAAATGGTTTAATTATGTCACCGGAAAAGATGGAAAAGCTGGCTATCAAGACTCCAGCGGCGCTAGCTCCGCCCTGATCAAAATCGATCACAGCGGCAACCCTATTCTACGCAACGGGCGAGGAGTGCCCCGAGATTACTACGAAATTCTCCCCACCATGACCGCTGTCTCCGTCCTATGTAGACTCTTTGCAGGGCAATCCCCCTCCAGCCAATCCATCAAAAAAGGGGTGAAAATCCTTATGGCACACAAACCAAAATGGGAGGGCAACGACTTTAACAAAACCGTCAATATGTACTACTGGTACTACGCCACCTACGCTCTCGAACAAATCGGAGGAAAAAACTGGACCTGCAATAAAAAATACTCCCTCAACGACCTAAAAAAAGGACTGACTTGCTCCTGTTGGAACCACGCTATGCAAAGAGCCCTCCTGCTTAACCAACGATACGGCAAAATCAACGGTAAACGGGATTGCGCCCATGGCAGCTGGGACCCCGTGGGCGAATGGTGCATCGCCGGCGGACGTGTCTACTCCACCGCCATCGGTGCGCTCACCCTAGAAGTGTACTACCGATACGCCGATCTCACCCACTAACAATTCTATCCGGGAGGACGAAAATACCCTCCCGGATTTCGAATTTAGAAAATGATTATGTTTGCCTTCTTAACACCACCACAACCCCAACCACCACAACCAATCCCCCAAGCACAAGCCACAACCAAAGCTTAGAAGAAGAAAGACGAAAAGTTACCTCAATGTCCTTCCTCTTCCCTTCCGAAAGCTCCTTCACATTAGTTTTCCAAACCACCAAGTTCTTCTCCTTGTCCCAATTTCCATTGGTAGCAAGAAGATGGGGGGCACGAAATTGAAGTGAATAAGAAATCCCAGCCATCATCTTTAACAGAGACTTCTGCTGAGCATTTAATCCCTCCGTAATATCCTTCCACTTTGCCACAAATTTATACCCCCCGGAAACCTCCTTTAAAGATACCTCCTTGAACTGAAATGGAGATTCTTGCTCAGCCCCAGCACCAGCTTTCTTCTCATTCGGGAATAGAGCATGAACCTTCTTGAAAGCCTCCGGAAATGACTTCAAATCCTTCACCTCAATGGAAAACTCAAAACGATATCCACCATCCTTCATTTCCTTCCGTGTCATTTTTACAGAGGAAATCCCCTTCAACTCCCCAATCTTCTTCTTGAGTTTTTCCATATTTTCTGTAATTTCCTTGCGCTTCTTTTCCCTACGCTGAGCCGCTAACTTGGGATCCTCCTTCTGCTTCTTTCCACCAGGCCCCAACTGAATAGCAGGACCTCCCTCCACCACCTCCTTGGCCAAAACGTAGGTAAATTTCCACGCCACCGCCCCCGAAGGCAAAACCTTCACCTCGTTCTCCACCTCAATACAACTCACCAACCCAAAAGTAAATAGAAAAAAACTAAAAAATGCACCAAGATAAAACCATTGGTGTTTTCTAAACATCCATTAGCTCCTTGAAAAAAGAAAAAAAATCTAACTTAAAAAAACAACCAAAAACGAAAAACAATCCTCCCAAACGAAAATTCTCGCTTCCTACTCCAAACTACCCATAGGAAAAGAAGTAGGCAGCTGAGGAGGAATCGTTCTAATCTTAAAAAATTCCTTTAACATGGGCAAAAATTTTTTCTCTACGTAATCCGAAAACTTCTCCCAATCCTCCTTAGATACCGGCTTAAATCCATGTGCAAGCAAAGAAGAATTGCGCACCTCCAAAAAATGGAGAATCCTCTTTTTTTCACTCCCCCAAAATTCCTTAAGCACCCCACAATCCAAATAGGCTACAATCTCCCACGCCTCCACCAAACCTGCCCTCTTCTTACCGTCCGTGGAAGCCAACTCCAAACCCGGCGGAATCTTCCCTTCCGGTACATCCTTCGTGTCTACCTCATACTTGCTCCGCAAAATCCACTGAGCTGCCCATTCCACCAAACGATAAAGACGAGAAACAGCATCATCATAACGCCCCTGATGCGCCCGGCGTTGAGCATTGTTCCATAAATCAAAAATCTTCCACATCCCCCCCTTCTCCTTGTCCAATAAACTCTCTAAGGTCCGAAATACAGACACGCCCCAATCTTTGCCTAAAATCTTCTTAAATGGACTAAGACGTCGCTTAGCCTCGCAATGATCAAATCTATCCCAAGCAGAAAAAGCAAAACTAATCTCCTTAACCTGCTCATATTTCCCCTTCAACTTTTCCTCACGCGGCGGAGAAACACTCTCCAGTAAAAAAACCGCCTCCTCATAAGCAAACCGCTCCCATGTACGCAACGCCGAATTTAAACTGCGAAGAAAGCGAATCTCCTCAACCGCAGCAGGTCTCGCATACTCCCCACTTTTAATTTTCTCTAAATTGGAACGCATCCCCGTAACCAAATTTAACTGCCAATCTTCCTCCAACGCCAATACCACCAACCCCGCACTCATCGTCTTTGTCCCCCCGGTGTAATCCACCACAACCTTTGTACCTTTGGGATGACTTTTTCTTATCTCGTTTAACACACTACGACAAACATTATCTAAATTGTCCGGCGAGACTTTAATAATGTCACAACACCCCTTCTTTAAATCCGTTTTATCTAAAATCCCATCCACTTGAGTGTAAGAACCTTTTGTCCCTGAAGCCGGATCATCCTTAGAACAAACAAAATACACATAATTTGGCCGCACCTTCTCAATCGCTTTGATAATAGGTTGAGGGGTGCCTCCAACCGAACAAATCAATACAGCTTTTGCCTCTCCCATATAGCTACTCTCCAATGAACAAAAAACCAATAAACTCCACAACTCCTCCCTACACTTTTCTTAACGACCAAAAAATAAAAAAAGCTCCACATTCGCCAATCCATGCAAAAAAGTAGAGGGGAAAATCGACCCCGTCCGCTGACGCAACCATCCAAATACCAACGCCGGAAAAAATACCAATCCCCCCATCCACCCCTGAAAAACTAAATGACAAAAAGCAAATATCCCCGCACTCCCCAACACCGCCCCCACAGGCGATCCCCAAAGCTCCATTAACCTCGCCTGCAAATAACCCCGAAATAAAAATTCCTCAGGAAAAGCAACCAACACCACCTGAACGTACAACAAGTAAAACAAATTACTCCCTCGGGGAAGACTAAAAATATAATAATGGTGAAAACTCTTAAAAAATAAATGGAAAATAAGAGCCCCACTCCCTAAAAGCACTACCCCCCCAAGCACAAAATCCCTCAACTGCCCCGAAATATTCTCCCAACTAAGCCCTACATCCGCTAAACACCCCGCCGAACTAACCCTCCAAGCGATAGCCCCAGGTACCATCAACCCCCCAGTATAAACGGTATAATAAAGATATGGTGGCACCACAGAAGCATAATTCAAAAACGCCACCACCACCATGGAAATGCTAAAAACAACAACTATCTCCCGGTATACACGCCACAAACCAATCTCGCAAATATCAATAAAAAATCACCTCTCCCAAAATTCTCTAACACCTCCCTCCCCCTCTATCCACTTCCCACGCTCTTCAAAAAATTAAGACTCCTCCTCATCCTCATCCCCAGCACCTCCTCGATCATCATCATTATTGCGCCCTCCACCACCTCCCGATGAAAATCCACCATCCGCATCCGGTTCCACCTTGTTTTTCACCGCCTTCTCACTCCCTGTAATGATCGTCTTTAACTCCAGTCCAAAAAGCTTCACCGCTGCAATCAAACCTATCCCCACCAAAACCACAATAATAATGTACTCCGTCATCCCTTGCGCTCGGCGTTTTCTAACTTTCATTCTATATCCTCCGTTTAAAAGAATAACCTTTGGCTAGCGTAACTTCGCTGGCTCATATCTATCCGCTGGACCATTTTTTTCCGGATTGTACTCAATCTTCCAAAAGTTCGGCTTCCTCCGATTGTTCACCTTATAAGGAATAGGCATCCTCCTAGCTGCATCCACCCGCGTCCTGGAATTGGGACGGTTGGACGGCGGCCGCGCCTTGGGATCCTTGCCTGTGCGATACTTGGCCTCCCGTATCACCCCCCGAGTACTCCGGCGCAAAGATTGCACCACCGGAATCAACGCCACCCCCACCAAAACCAAAATCACCAAATACTCCACTATCGTCTGACCCAACCTTCGATGCAAAGAAGGAAACATAACCAACACCCCCCACCTCCCACCTCTAAATACCTTCCTTATCCAACTCATAACCTGGAAATCTACCTAAAACGCAAAATAAAAAAATCGAAATATTTTTGAAAATGCTCTCTTGTAAATGAAAGTCAATATGTTAAAATATAAAAACTTAACAAATCTAAAAACTTCTCACTTTTCCATAAATCCTACGTATCTATTAAAAACAAATGCATTATATAAATAATGCATTATATAAATTATATAAAATCCACTCCTAAATTGCAAGAAAATTTCCCTTATGTTTTGGATGTATATTCTACCTCCTCTACTCGGCGGACTCATCGGACTAATCACCAATCATATCGCCATCAAAATGCTATTCTATCCCAAAACTCCCTGGAAACTAGGCAATTTTACCATCCCCCTCACCCCAGGAATTGTCCCCAAAAATCGCACAAAATTAACCCAAGAAATCGCTACCCTCGTCGAAGAAAAACTCTTTACCACCGCAGATATCGCAGCCATTCTCCAAACCCCCTCCTTCAAAAATAGCCTAGTCGACGCCATCGAAGAAGCCATCGACCAAAAACTCAATCACCGATTTATCCCCGAAAACCTCGTCTTTAATCTAAAAGCCTTCTTAGTAAAAAAAATACTTACCTACCTCGACCAATTTATGGAAAACCATTCCCAAAAAATTCTAGAAAGTATCGACATCAAAAAAACTATCGAGGATAAACTCAATGAACTCACCCTGGATGAAATGGAAAACCTTATCCTCTCCGTCTCAGGAAAACACCTGAAATGGATCACCCTCCTAGGCGGCATCCTAGGAACAGCTATCGGAACCCTACAAAGCCTAATCCAAATCCTGCAGCTACACTAAATATACTAAATATCTACCGCCCTCTCCACTCCCAAAATCACACCTACACCTGTTCGTTTTACCTTTCTCCTAAAAACGCTCCTGTTTTACCCTATCACCGTAGCCAACTACTCCCAACTAAAGTATATGGTCAAGCTTATAAATAAATCTGACCATCGTTTCTGTCTTCTTCCAATCTGAAAACCGAAAGAAAATCTATGCCTCCCTTTTCCAAAAGCCTCCTCGTCGGAGAAAAAATTCGTCGCATCCGTAAACACAAAGGCTGGAGCATCAAACAACTCGCCAATAAAGTCGGCGTCTCCTTCTCCTATATCGCTAAAATCGAAACCGGCCAAAATCGCGTCAATATCGACTTCCTCTACAAAGTCGCCAAATCCCTCAGAGTAACCGTCCAAAGCCTCCTGCCCGAACTCCTCCCCCATAAGCCAAAACCAGAAAAAGAAGGCTGGTACGCCCTCAAAGACTTCTACGTTGTACACTTCGACTACAAAGGCCGACCAGAGCGAATCGAATGTCAAATCTCCGATAGAGAAGCTAACCTCATCGGACAAATCCGAGAAATCCAACAAACCTCCTCCCACCTCGCCCAAATTATCTTCACCATCTTCGAAAATTATGCCGATACAAAAAATATCCAAGAAATCGAAGAAATCTTCCTACCCTATGACCAACCTCCACCAACCTCAAAACCCACTCAACCAAACCTATCCTAAACCCATCCCAAAAACCCTAGACCCATGAAAATACAAATCAAACCCCTCAATACCCCCACCGCCCTACTCCTCCTCTTTACCTTCGGATGCCTCCTCTTCTTCACCAACCTCCACCACCGCGATCTCTGGGCCCCCGATGAACCACGCTTCGCACAAGTGGCCCGAGAAATGCTAAACTCCAAAAATCTACTCATCCCCCACGTCAACCAACAACCCTACCTCAATAAACCACCCCTCTACTTCTGGACAGAAACCGCCTTCGGAACCCTGCGAGGCGATGTGGATGAAGTCGCCGCACGACTACCCTCCGCCCTCGCCGCCCTCGCCGGCATCCTCCTCACCTACTACCTCTCCTACTACCTCTTCCACTGCCAACTCAGCGCTATCCTCTCCGCACTCATCCTCGCCACCAGCTACCGATACCTCTGGCAAGCCCAATACGTAATGGTGGACACCCTCTTCTCCACCCTCGTCCTAGCCTCCATCACCCTCTTCTACACCTCCCTCCCCCCTAACCAGCCCCATACC
>RFKQ01000114.1 GCA_003694635.1 Planctomycetota bacterium | reverse complement strand
TCGCAGAACCTTTTTTCTAAAAAGGTTCTGCGAAGAGAAGTTTTGGAAAAGAGGTTATTAGGGGAAAAGTTTTTCCCCTAAAGTACGAAAAGTTTTTGGGCGGCTGTGGTAGGGAGAAACCTTTTTTCAAAAAGGGTTCCCCCTGCTTTTTCAAAGTTTGGAGAGGTGTTTGAGGCGTTTAATCCAGGCGAGTTTTTGGAGGATGGGGAGGGATTCAAACATGGTTTGAAAGTTTTTCCAGTGGGGGAAGAGTTGGAAGAAGCTTTGGATTTCTTTTTTTGTGGATTTGGATTTTTGTTGTTGTAGGATTTCGTACAGTTGTTTGGCTTTGGTTTTCCACAGGAAGTGGAGGAAACGTCTTCTGGAGAGGTGGATTGCTTTCAGCACGGTTGCGGGGTGTTTTTGGAGCCATTTTTGGTTTACGTAGTGGAGGAGGGTAAAGAGCCGCGCTCGGATTTTGAGGCGGATAAAAAGGGGAAGGTGGTAGAAGTTTTCTCGGTAGGGGGAGGGAAGGATGGAGAGGGTTTGTTGGCTTTTTTGTTGGAGATAGGTTTGAACTAGTTTTTTGATAAAGTCCAAGCGTTTTTGGGGGTGTCGTCGGTGGATTTTCGACCACTGGTGTTGTTTATGAAGTTGGCGGAGAATGTTTTGGAAGAGGGTCCATTTTCTTTGTAAAATTCTTTTTTTCTCTGAGGGGAAGTTTAGGAATTTCTTCCATTTTTGCAGGAGTTTTTGGCGTAGATTGGGTTTTTGTTGGAGTTGGCGCCAGTTATTTTGAAGTTGTTTTTTTTGCGTTGCGCTGAGTTTTTTCCATTGTTGGTAGGCGCGGAGAATCTTTTCTTTTTTTTCTTTTGGTAGTTTTTTCCATTGTTGTTTTCGCTCTTGGAGAGGGTCTTTTGCTCGAGGCCAAAGAACGCCGCCTATTGCCAAAAACAGGCCGGCTAGGATTGCGTAGAAATGGAGCAGTTTATATTTTTTCAGCCGCATACTTTTTCAGCGTTATTTTTCGAAAAGAGGTAGAGTTTGCCAGGTTTTAATGTTCTTTTTTTCCCGCCCACACATCCAATAAAATTTCTTCTGGTATGGCCTGATCCACCAATTCCAGATTTTCGAGAAACTCCTGTTTTTCTAAGAGGAAGTAATTTTCGAGCAGCTGCCAGTGTTGAAGCAATTCCTTTTCCTCTTTCGTAAATGCGCTTTGCTGGACGGGGGAGGGTAACTTTGCTTTTGCTAGAGGTCCGTTGGAATGAGGTGGGGGGGAGGGTTGTTTTCTCCAGTGGATAACTAGCCCTGCGGCGCACAAAAAGATCACAGAGGCGGCGAGTGCTTTCCATTTGGACCACCGGCGAGGGAGAGGCGGTTGAGTTCTGTGCCGGAGGCGTTGGAAAAAGTCGCTGGAGGGTTGGATTTCTTCAAGTTCGCCTAAGGCATTCCACATTTGTTTGAGGAGAAAGAATTCCCTTTGGCAATGGGAGCACTTTTTCAGGTGTTGTTCAAGTTTTTCTTTTTCTTTGGGGGGCAGTTCCCCATCTAGGTATTCATTCAGGCAATCCCAGTTTTGGCAATGGTTTTGGGGGCTGTTTGGGTCTATCTTCATTCCATTTCTCCTAGTTGGAGGTGCGGTTTTAAGGGCTTTAGCCGCCTTCATCCTGGCAGAATTTTGGAGGTGGAGGCTGTTCTTTTTCCTCGTAGAGGAAGCCTTCTTTGACCAGCCCGTCCCGGATGCGTTTTCTGGCGCGATGCAAGAGGGACTTGATAGCTGTGGTGCTCATTTGGGTGATTTCGGCGATTTCCGCGCAGCTTAGATTTTCGTATCTTTTGAGCAAGAGTACCAGTCGCTGTTGAGGGGAGAGGCGTTCCAAGAGTTCCAAGACCTTTTCCTGGAGTTCGTAGAATTCCATTTTTGCCAAGACATTTTCCCTTGGGCGGTTTGCCAAGGATATTTTTTTTCTTTCCAGGGAGAGGGTTTTTCGCTCCAATTTTTTCGCACTTCGCAAGCGATTTAGGGCGGTGTTTACCACAATGCGATAGAGCCATGTTTTGAACTTTGCCTGAGGCTGGTACTGCTGAGAGGCCTGGTAGAGTTTAAAGAAAACATCTTGCGCTAGGTCCTCTGCTTCGAAAGAATCTTGGGTATAGCGAAAGAGGAGATTGAGCACCCACTGGCTATGGCGCTCCACTAGGCGCTGATAGGCGCTGGTGTCGCCTTGCTGAAGTAGCTGCATATCCTGAAGGTCTAATTCATCGGATACGGATTTCATAGAGGGATAGAAGCGGATGAGCTTGCGCGAAACGGAAAACAGGGGCTGAACGTTTGGTTTGGTTTGGTTTGCGTTCCATCTATGTTTTTAAACACCGAAATTGGCGTTAGGTTGCAAATCCAAGAAAGATTTTTCCACACGTTTTCGAGTTTTTTGAAACTTTGGCTGCAGGGGCTTCTCACCTAATTTGGCGTGGGGTTTGGAGAAATGTTTGTAATTTTTCCAGAACGTAGTCCACATCTTCTTGGGTATTGTTCAAACCAAAGGAAAATCGGAGGCTGGAGAGGGCTTCTTTTCTCGAAAGTCCCATAGCGAGGAGGACATGGGATGGCTTGGCGGATTGGGAGGAGCAAGCGGACCCGCCGGAGACCGCTATGCCACAGGAGTCGAGATAGAATAGGATTTGCTCGTTGGAGCGGCCTAGGAAAGCGACATTCAACGTATTGGGCAAAGCGCCTTGGAGAGGCGTATTGATGCGGGTGGGGACAGCTAAGTCGTTTATTCCCTTGCGCAGGCTTTGGGTGAGAGAGGCTAAGCGGTCGATTTCCCCTTGTTCTAGCAGTTTTCGGTGCACCCGCATGGCTTGCGCAAATCCTACGATACCCAGAAGATTTTCCGTACCTCGCCGAAGTCCAAACTCCTGTCCGCCGCCATGGAAGAGGGGGGAGAGCTTGGTACCTTTGCGGACGTAGAGCAGCCCGGCCCCCGTTGGGCCGTTGAGTTTGTGAGAGGAAGCGCTGAGCAGGTCCACCCTCCATTTTTGTGGAGATACCGGGATTTTGCCTAGAGCTTGGACGGCATCGGTGTGGAAGAGGGCCCCGCTTTTTTCCAAGAGCTCTCCGATTTCCTTCAGGGGTTGCAGGGTACCCACTTCGTTGTTGGCGGCCATGACGGAGACCAAAATAGTGGTGGAGCGTAGGTGGTCTTTGAGGAAATCCAGATCCACACGTCCGTACTGGTCGACGGGGATGAGGGTGAGTTCGAAGCCTTCTTTTTGGAGCGCTCGCAAGGTTTGGAGGACGGCGGGATGTTCCACGGCGGAGGCGAGAATATGGCGCCCTTGATTTTGCTTAGCGTAGGCAGCACCGCGTAAGGCGAGGTTGGCGGATTCGGTACCGCCGGAGGTGAAGACAAGCTCGCTGGAGTGGGCGCAAAGGGCTTTTGCAAAGACGTCTCGGGCCTCTTCAAGGGCTTCCTTGGCGCGGCGCCCAAAGTGGTGGATGCTGGATGGATTCCCCCATCTACGTTGCGAAAACTCCTCCATTGCTTTCCAGACCTCTGGATGCAGTGGCGTGGTGGCATTGTGGTCGAGATAGACGCTGCGTTTTTCTTCCAAGGTCCCTCCTTTTCTGAAGAGAATCTATAACAAAACGCGTTTATAAAGGCAGGTATGAGAGGTAAAGATGTTTTTCTCTTCGATAAGTTTCTTCCAGTCCTCTAATTTTTTTGTCATTCGCTTGGCTTTTTCCTCTTCTCCTAGCTCTTCGTAGAGCTCGATTAGCTTTTTGTACGCTTGCAGATTGGAAGGATCGAACTTTAAACAGCGCTTAAACTGCTTTTTGGCGCGTCTGAGTTGCCCTTGTTCTAGGTATATCTTTGCCATAAGCTCATAGGCACAAGGCTCGTAGCGCTCCTTCTGCAGAAAAGTTCGCAAAGTCCCTAGGGCTTTTTCCGACATGGCTAGCTCAAAATAGCATTTTGCCAAGGGAAGGTAGGCAAATTTAAAGTTTTCGTCCAGTTTTAACACATGCTGAAGATGCTTTTTGGCGTGTTTGGTGGCCCCGATTTTGAGCTTTGCCATGCCAAACAGCAGGTGTCCCTTGGGGTCCTTGGGCTTTAGGTCAATGTATTTCTTCAGCGGCTCGATCGCATGACTAGCGCGAGAGTGCTTGAGATAAAGTTCGCCCAATTTAAAGTAGACCAGTGGAAAGTTTGGAGATATTTGCAGGAACCTCAGAAGATGGAACTCGCTTTTTTCTACGTCAAAAAAATCCTTGAGCTGGTAGATGGTGCCGAGATGAATGTGAGGCTGGGATTCCTCTTGGCCAAAAATACAGGCGGTGAGAAAGCATTTCTCCGACTCGGAAATACGCTGTTTTCGGAAAAGATAGACGCCGCATTCGCTCATAATTTTCGCCAGCCTTTCTCCTGTAAATTTATCCTCCGGACGCTTTTGCAGCACCTGAAATAACCCGTTGGCCACGGCCGTTTTCGAAGGAAAGTGCTTTTCCAACACCTTTAGCGACTCTTCCAAAGGCACCTGGATGAGGTAGATTTCGGTTTTATCAGCGGAAGAGTAAAATTTGGTTTGGCGTACATTGGAGATTTCTTCCCGAAGGCGTGCACTGAGATTTTTTCCCTTGGACGGGTCTAGAGGGGGAAGTTGCAGGGAATAGCCAAAGCCTGTCTTGTATATTCGAAAGGACTGGGTCTGAACGATTTTAGCGATTTGTTTGTGCAAACTCATCAGTAATACTTTACAACTGAGGAAGATTTTGATTGACAGAAGGGATGAGGTTGTTATAATGGACTTTTCTTAGGTGGGTATTCTTGCGCAATTTCTTCAATATTCATAAAAAATTTTGTTTAAAAGTCAAGGCTAGGAGAAAGAAAATGGCTAGAGTGTGCGAATTTTGCCAAAAGCGTACCAGCGTAGGAAACCGCATTGCCACGAGAGGGAAAGCAAAATATCTCGGCGGAATTGGTATCCGAATCACCGGCGTCACTCGCAGAAAGTTCAAGCCAAACATCCAAAAAGTCCGCGCCTATATCAATGGAGGCGTGCGGCGAGTGAAGATCTGCACCAAATGCTTGCGTTCAGGGAAAATCCAGAAGCCCGGCAAGCGTCAAATCCCTCAGACCTCTCCCGAAACTTCTTAAAAGAAAAACTCAGTCAGCTCACCCTGAACGCTGTACCTCCCTATCCTGACCCGCCGCTCTATCATCCTGCGTCTGAAACTATGAGTGTTCGGTAAGCTTTTGGAAAAGTTGGAGCTCCTTTGAAGAAAAGGTTTCAGAAAAATGAAAGCCTCAAAAAAATCCCAAAAGTTTTTGGGAAGTTTGAAAACTTTTTTTTGTAAAGTTGTTTCAGGAAGAGCAAATGGAGGTTGCTGGTGGCATGGATTTTTGGAAGACCTTTGAGGATTTAAAGAAACATCTTCATCTCAAAGAAATTGATGACCGCCTGAGAGAACAGTTAGAACGTCAGCTAGCTTGGCTGCAGAAAAAATACCAACCGGCAAAATTATTGACTTTCGTAGGAAGCGCGATTCTAGTAGTGGGGGTTTTGGGAAGTGCCCTAGCACTATACCGTTTTGCCCATTTGCTAGGGGAGTTTAGCCTAATGCATCTACTAACCAAAAAGCGCTTTCTGCTTATGGTGAATATTTTGCGCTGTGGCCTGTTTGCCTGGATTTTCCTAACAGGGTTGGGCATCGTTACCCGGCACCGATGGGCAGGTATCTCATGCATGATCGGGTATGTGCTGGTACAGAGCCAAAGCGTCTATGTCGCGGATCATATACTTTTGAGCATAGGATTTAGTTTGGCGGCTTTCCTAGCCTGCGCAGTGGTGCAATGGTATTGGGATGTATTGCTGATGAGAAATTTGGATACCTCACTTCCCATTGACAAGGTTTGTGATCACCAACGTCTGGTGGAGGAATCAAAAACAATTTATTTTTGGGGCTTTTACACCCACTGCCCGGTTTGCCATAAAAAGGTTTATTTCTTAGATAATATCTTTGCCACTTCAGTCCTCTTTCTCCTTTCCTTGGGCTGGAGCCTCTGGTGGTACTGGCCCATTTGGCCTTTACCTCCCTTATCGTTATCCAATTTTCTAAGTTGAAGCGGGATGGATCACAATCTTCTATCAGAAGAGAAAGGCGGGTGGGGTTACTTTGTCCTTCGTCAGTTTCACTCCATAACAGGCCTTTTTTTGCTAGGCCTTTTTCTATGGCTCCATCTAGCCACCCATCTTTTTATCCTCCGAGGGGAGGAAGCATATATTCAAGCCTTAAGTTTTATTTTTCATTTACCTTACTTGGATCTATGGCGGGTGCTGCTGGTCTGGCTTCCTCTAATCTTCCACATCTCGATGGGTTGCTACATTATTTCCCGCGCTAGCTTTCGTTTATCTTGTCCAAATTCTTTAGGAAATTGGCTCTACTTTTTCCAAAGATTGAGCGCCCTCATTGCCCTTATGTTCCTCGCCTACCACATAGCATACGTAAAACTGGCCGCTCCTGTGGATTTGGTAGATGCCACAGCTCGGGCTAGATGGATGCTCGAGCATTTAAAACGCCATTTGGAAAAAGCGGAGGTGTTTGGCCTGTATTTGGTAGGGATAGGAGCGTTGGTTTTTCACTATGTAAACGGAATACGTTTATTCTGCCTGCGCTGGGGGCTGGTGTCCTCCTCCACTTCTAGAAAAATACTCCTCGGAATATGCGGAGGGATAGGGGGCTTGATGTTTTGGCTATGGCTAGAGATTTTGCTGCGTTTTCATCTGCATCGAGAATACCTTAAAGCGGTGATATAATGGGTAAAAGACCAAAAGCGATCGTGATAGGCAGCGGTATCTCTGGCTGGATGGCTGCGATTTGCTTAGCGGAAGCAGGGATAGATGTAGACCTTGTCTCCAATATAGAGCGTTATCAGGCCAATTCGGTATGCGTGCAGGATGGAATTGGCGCAGCACTCAACACAAAAGGGGAGGATGATTCAGACTGGAAACACTTCGAGGAAACAATCTACCGCGGCCATTTTCTTGGAAACCAAGAGGCTGTAAGGGAAATGTGTAAATCTGCCCCCCCTCTGGTGCATTTGCTCACCAGAATGGGCGCAATGTTCTGCCGCACAAGAGAAGGCTTCTTGGAACTCAGACAAGGGCTCGGAAGCCTATACCAAAGGGTTGTCTATGCACAAGACCACACAGGCAAAGAAGTGCTCTACATTCTCGGTGAACAGGTGCGCTACTGGCAAAGCCAAGGGCGCATCCGCTGCCTAGACAACTGGGAATTCCTCTCCCTACTCCTGGACAACCGTGGCATCTGCCGCGGTATCCTAGCGTCCTATCGCCCTACACTGGAGATCCAGATTTTCCGAGGGGAAGCTACCTTGATCTGCACCGGTGGCTACGCTCAGCTGTTTGCCACCAACACAGCTTCCCTTTCAGCCAACGGCGCAGCCCTCGGGGCGCTCTTCCGCCAAGGCCTCCCCCTAGCCAATCTGGAGTTTGTGCTCTCCCACCCCACAACCCTATGCTATCCCCAAAAGGCGCTTTTAATGGGAGATGCCCTACTCGCCGCCGGCGCAAAACTGTGGACCTACCGTCAGGGGGAGAAATGGTATTTCATCGAAAATCAATACTCCCATACGGCCTCACTTCCGCTAGAGCGCCTTGCTAAAACAGTTTACAATGTGATTTATCTACAAAACCTAGGCGTAGAAGGCTCGGACAGCATCGGGATATACCTGGATTGCACAGGCCTAGACAAAAAAATATGGCTGGAAAACCAACGTATTCTGCAATTTTGTCAGAAATTTCTTGGCGTTGATCCGCGCCACAAACCGGTTTTAGTTCATCCAGCAGTCTACTATTGCTTGGGCGGGATCTTGGTGGATAAAAAGCATTCCACTCAAATCAAAGGCGTGTTTGCTGCAGGGGAGGCCGCTACCCTTTATCACGGGGCGGGAGTTCTGGGAGGCAACCCCCTTTTGTCCGCAATATATGGTGCAACGGTGGCCAGTAAATCTATTACAGAATACTTGGAAGGGCAAAGTTTAGGAACGTTTTTAGGGGGGGACAGCCAGCTTCAAGAGCAGCAGAAACGGCAGCAAAAATGGTTTTCGCAACAAGGAGAAGAAAACCCTTTTGCGCTATGGCAAGAGCTTCGGCAAATGATGGATAAGGTGGCCATCGCCCGCAGCGAAAGAGCTCTTTTGCAAACCAGAGAAGGTATTGTTCAGCTCCGAGAACGCTTAGGAAAAGCCCAGTTGCCAGACTCTTCGCGGGACAGCAATCGCTCATATTTTATGGCGCTTCAGCTTGAAAATACCTTGGATCTCGCGGAGGCTTTTGTAGCTTGTGCCCTTTCTAGAAAGGAATCCCGGGGCGCTCATTGGCGTTTGGATTTCCCTCAAAGAGAAGATGAGGAATATTTGGCCACCAGCACCATTTGCTATGATGGTCTCCGGGTGGATTACCAAAAAGTGGAGCTTCCGTACCTTCCTCCGCGTCCAAGTCTGGAGGATTTTGATTTCCAAGAGGAAGGATAATAAGAGAAAAAAAGTTTTTGGGAGGGGGTGGTAGGGGGAAACC
>RFKQ01000113.1 GCA_003694635.1 Planctomycetota bacterium | reverse complement strand
TTTTTATAGGGGGGGCGAGGGGGATCTTTGGAACGACTTAGGGGAAGGGGAGACTTTGGTCTGCTGTTCCGCTCCCATTATCTTGGATTTTTCCATGTTCTAGGGCCTCCAAAGATTGCCGAAAGGCTTTCCAAACGAATGATTTTATTTTCCGAATTTTGCTTCTGAAGTCAAGAAAATTTCTAGAAAATTTTCCCCTTGCGTCTCGAAAGTTTGGAGGTGCGGAACCTTTTTAGAAAAAAGGTTCCGAGTAAGAAAAGTTTTTGGGAAGGGGTGGTAGGGGAAAACCTTTTTTTAAAAAGGGTTTCTCCTACGACGAAAAAGTTTTTGGGAAGCCTGAAAACCTTTTTTCTAAAAAGGGTTTCAGGAAAAAATGTGAGGGGGGCGTGGAAGTTTCTATTCTTGCATTTTTTTTTGGTTTGATTAGAATTTTGGAGTTGGTTGTTGTTGATGGGGATATTTGTGTGTTTAAAGATTTTAATCGTGTTAGGAGTGTTTGTTTATGAGCATTTATGTGGTGGGTGCGTACAGCACTGAGTTTATTGGAAAGTTTCATCCGCGCTTTATTTGGAAGGGTCATCCGGATTATGGCAAGAGGGAGAATCCGACTTTGGAGGAGTATATTTTGGAGGCGGTGGAGGGGGTTTTGCGGGAGGCGCAGTTGGAGGTGGAGCAGGTGGAGAGGGGGTATGTGGGGAATTTTGCCGGTGAGCTTTTTGCGAGTCAGGGGCATTTGGGCGCTTTGCTTGCTCAGTATCCCGGTTTGGCTCGTCGGCCTTTTATGCGAGTGGAGGGAGCGTGCGCTTCGGGAGGGTTAGCTGTGATGGCGGCAATCGAGGCTTTGCGCTCTGGCAGTGCCAACGTGGTACTTGTGGTGGGTGCGGAGGTCCAGACCACGGTAAATGCGAAGCAGGGAGCGGATTATTTGGCCCGGGCGGCCCATTATGCTACGCAGCGCTCGTTGGATCCGTTTACATTTCCCTGCCTTTTTGCGCGGCGGACCAAGGCGGTGTTGGAGGAGACGCCCACCACTTTTGAGGATCTTGCTTTGGTGGTGGAGAAGGCTTACCGCAATGCCAATCTCAACCCCAAGGCTCATATGCACACGGTGAAGGTTTCACGAGAGGATGCATTGGCCTCTGGGGAGAGCAATCCGTTTTTTCTCACTCATCCGGAGTATAAGTCCTATCTTAAGGTGAAGGATTGTTCCCAGGTTTCCGATGGGGCTAGCGCTCTCATTTTGGCCAATGAGCGCGGGATGGAGCAGCTTCGGCGAACTCCTCAGGTGCAGATGGTTGGCTGGGCTTATCTCTCGTCCCCGTTGAAGGAGGCGAGCGATCCTTTGCGGCTGGAGACCACTTATTTTGCTGCCAAAGAGGCCTACCAAATGGCGGGCATTTCGCCCAAGGAAGTTCAGGTGGCGGAGGTCCACGATTGCTTTAGTGTAAGCGAGCTTCTGATGTATGAAGCCTTGCAGTTTGCCGATTTTGGCGAGGGATATCGCCTAATCCGGGAGGGGAAAACCGCTTTAGGTGGCGCCCTGCCCGTCAATCCCGGTGGGGGATTGCTGGCGTTTGGGCATCCGGTTGGCGCTACGGGGGTGAAGCAGGTTGCGGAGATTGCGCGGCAAATGTTGGGTAAGTGCGGAAAGTATCAGATTTCTCCCCTACCAAAATATGGAATTGCGGCCAATATGGGGGGGGATGATAGGACTGCGGTGGTGAGTATTCTCGCTAGGTTGGAATAAGGGAGAGAAGGAGTTAGAGGGAGA
This sequence comes from Planctomycetota bacterium, assembly GCA_003694635.1. GTDB lineage: Bacteria > Planctomycetota > J132 > J132 > J132 > J132. The sequence continues at coordinate 1,240 of RFKQ01000113.1, read as the reverse complement.
GGGGAAGAATTGGGTAGCCACAGTCTTTCTTGTTTTTGGCGCCACTGTTTCTTGTGCTACAACAGAGGTTTGGAGAGGTGGTTGTTGCACGAAGTGAAAAAAGAAATCCAACTTGACAAATTTTCTAGGATATGATATCCTAAGGAGATGGAGTGGTATTTTAGGAGAGCGTTCCTAAGGTTTGAATGGAATATTGTCTTTTAGTGTGTAGAAGGAGACGCCGGCTGTGCAAAATTCTTCCGACCATTTTGAGCTGCCAGCACTAAAAAAAGGAGAATCCTACATTGCCGTCAAGGAGGAGGAAATCGAGGGACTTGGAAAGATAAGGCACATTTGCTGTGCTGGAGACTTAAATATCCAAAGCGTCTCACAGCTGGAATCGAAAATAGAAGATGCCTTGGCTCTCCCTCTTCCGCTGATGGTGTTTGACTTCTCTCACCTCAACTACATCAATAGCAGTGGAATGGGGGCTCTGGTGAAAGCCTCCGATAGGGCCAAAGCAAAAGGTGGATTCCTCTGTATTGTAGGGCTTCCTGAGAAGATTGAAGGGCTCTTCCGTATGCTCGGCCTTACCTCCTCACTGGATTTGTTTGACTCCTTTCAAAGCGCAATTCAGTTTCTGAAAGAGGAAAAACGCCAACCTGCCTCTCCACCTACCTCAGCGCCTTCCTCCACTCCCTCCACCGCCAACCTAACCAAAAAGATTCTATCTAAGACCGCCAAAGGCCCCTCTCCCGCAAATCCGGCCAGCTCTCCCACCTCTCCCACTCCATCTACTCCCCCCTCCTCCCTCCCAATGGGAACCATTTTTGATGTCTACGGACTTCAAATCCAACGAAAAGAGGACTTTCTCTGCCAGGGACAAAGCTTTTTGCACCTGGAACTCATCGGCGCACTGGATACCCGCACCTGCGCTAAATTTGATAAAAAAATGCAAGAGATTGTGCAACAAGGCCACCGATTTATTATCCTCGATTTCTCCCGTATCGATTACGTCAACAGCAGCGGAATGGGCGTTCTCATAAAAATCCATGACCAACTCAGCGAACAAAATGGTTTGCTCCTCGTGGCCAAACTCTCTCTAAAATTGCAAGAACTCTTCAATATGCTTGGAATTTCCCAAGCCGTTCACCTCATCTCTGATCTGGAGGAAGCCGCGTCGTTTCTGCCCAAGTCCTCCCCACCTCCCCCGCAAGAAGAAATACCTCCACCACCCACTCCATCCCCTCCACCTGAATCC
>RFKQ01000112.1 GCA_003694635.1 Planctomycetota bacterium | reverse complement strand
CCACTACCCCCACCCCCAACGCCAACACCACCAGCCCCAACAAAAGCGTGCGAAACCCCGCAAGCAAACTCCTGCGCAAAGATCGCTTGGCCAAATTCATCACCGTATCATCCCGAGAAGCAAAGCGAATCGCCGTCTCCTCCCCCAAAACCACCCCCGGCTCCTCAGAACTTTCCCCACCAACCTCCGAGTCCTCCTCAGAAGAAGATAAAACTCTACCAGTACCTAAATACTTGTTCAAAAGCGTTAAATCCACCTCACCACGGGGAACCACCCCCGGCTCAATAATTATCTCCAACGGCGCTTCCGCCGACCCGGGAGTAGGACTTGTGGTCTCATTTTCTGAGGACTTGGAACCGGACTCCATCGATAACCGCTCTTCGCTCCAAGATTCTGCCATCTCAAATACCCCTTCGTCAAATACCAAAAACTAGGTACTCTCCTCCACATGATCCGCCTGAGGCTGCGCTACCTCCTCCTCAGTACGCTGCTGCTGTTGCTGCTTCTTTTTCTTCTTCTCCGCACTAATCCCCGCCACCAAAGCTCCACCTGCCACCGCCTTTAAAGGATCCGCCGCTAACACCACATCCTCAATCTCAAAAGGCAACTTCACCGTGCCTAAAATCTCCTTAAACTTCTCCACAAACCCCGGCACCATCGAAGTCCCTCCCCCCACCACAATCTTCAACGGCACATCCATCAACGCATTGGTCTGCTTGAAAAATTTGTTAAAATTCTCCAACGTATAGCGAATCAACTCCTCATAGTAAATCTCCAACGCCATCAACACATCATCCGGCTGCCTGTCCTTCGATAAATCCAACTTCTTCTCCTTCAGAGAAGTCACCTTCCCCACCGGCATGTTCTTCATCCGCGCCACCTGAGCGTCAATCCAATCCCCCCCACGACCACAAGAAATCTCAAAAATCTGCTTAGCACGCCACGTCACCACCAAATTGCTCATCCCCGCCCCAAACGAAATCGCAATCCCCGTGAACGGACTCTCCGTCCCATCCTCCATCGTCGCCGTGGGATTCTCACTGTAAATGATCCCTAACGCCTCGTTGATAATCTTCACCTCATAACCCAACTGCTTTAAAAAACGCTCCAACACCACCCGATGATACGTCACATCCAAATCCTCCTCAATCGGATCCGCCGGAATCGTCGCCACCACAATCTCCCCCGGATAAGATGCCTTTCCCAAAATCCCCTCAATGATCACCTGAATCACCCGCACCGCCTCCTCCTCCCCCGGATTTAAAATCCCCTTCGCCATCGGACGACGATAATTCTCAGTATTGCCTGAAATCATACTAAACTTCAACGCATCCTCCCCAATAATGTACAGCTCATCGTTGCGCTCGATATAAAACGCCCCCGCATTCAAAAACATATCCTCAAAATCCTCCCGAGGCATCGAAAAAAACGCATTGCGAATGGCACGAAACTCCTCCTTGCCATCCTTAATCTCCGCCCCTACAATGAAACTGGTCCCAATATCAATCGCTTTTGCACACATAGTCTCATCCTTTCTATTCCACGTATCCTTGATTCACTACTCACAAAACCTACAAATCACTCAAAATGTCCGCCTTCTCCATCAATCCCTTGTCATCCGGACGATTCCTCAACGAAGTGGAACGTATCCCTAAACGCTCAAAATTGGTGTTGATCTCCGCCTCCTTCTCCTCCAAAAACTTTAACCGCGCCCTCAACTCCGCACCACTCAACCTCTGATCATCCAAAACCTTGCTCTTCTCCAAACGAATTTTGTCCCGAATACTCTCCACACTCTTGACCAATTGCTCCATATCTCCCGAAAAATCCTTCTTCAACATTTCAATCTTCTCTATCAACGTCTGATTCTCCGACGCCTGAGGCAAAGCCGGCAAAACCTGCTTGATCTCCTCAATGATCTTGTTCTTAAACTTCGTCAACGTCTGCTCCAGCTGCTCCTCCGAAGAAATAGCAACCTCCCCTCCCCCCGACTTTACGGGATCCTTGCGCACATTCTCCAAATACCCCTCCTCAAAAGCAACCTTGATCTGATTGGAATTCTCCGTAATCTGACGAGGCAAAATGTCTAAATCAAACTCACCATAAGGCGGAATCGAAATATCCAACCCCGGAAACCGTAAAATGCCACGAAGGGTATTCTTCACAATCCACATAACTCACTCCTTTGCTCAATCCAGCAAGGGTACCTCTAACGTCTTCTCCTTGTCTAAATAAAATTTAACTCCAGCCGGCAGGGGCTTTAAAGGAAAATCCAACTTCCCCTTCCGCGATGAACTCTTCTTCTCCTCAGACGACTTCTTCCCCTTCTCCCCCTTCCATAAACGCCATAACTCCCCCCGATACGAAATGATCTCCTCCGGATTTTCTACCTTATCCCCCCGGTAAGGAACGTATTTCTTCTCCCCCAACACCAAAATTCGCTTTACTGCCTTGGAAGCAGAAGATCCTCCCCCACCAGAAGACCCCTTTTTGGCCAAAAAGGGACTGATCAGACGCAACACAATCGCCGCCGCATTATCTTGACCATATTGGAGTATGCGCCGAAGCACCCGATAACTCAACGCAGGCTGGCGCAACTTATAATACAAAAAAGCCAAAAATAACGCCGCCGATAAATGACGCGGATTCTCGTAGACAAAACGCTCCAAATTTCGCCTCTCCACCTCAATCTTCTCATCCGTGTGAAAGTAATTCTCCAACGGAGGTATCCGCTTCCCATTCGTTTTAAACAAAGCCTGCCGAAGAGCCTGACCTGCACTGTCGTACTCGCCAAGCGCAAATCTTACATAACTCACCTCGTAATAAGCCACCTCGTCCTTGGCAAGCATCGACTGAAATGCCACCAACGCTAGCTCATACTTCTGGCGCTGACAATAAATCTGACCAAGCTGGCGCAAACGCCGAAAATAAGGGTCCTCCCCCCTCTCCTTCTTCCGCGAGGAAGACGATGAAGAACGCTCACGCCCTCGTTGAGGATCCAAGCTCTCCGAAGAACTAGAGGGCGAAGAAGGCAACGCTGAAGCGCCGCTCTCTGAATGGCGGGCAGAAGGCGAAATAGCCCCAGGCGAGGAAGGCCCACTCTTGTGAACACCTGAGGCAGATCCCCCAGACGAGGAAGCCCTACCCATGCGCCTCTTTAAAAGAGGAGGAACCACCCAAAGAATATAGTCTCCACCCTTGCCTGAAATCTCAGGCAATAGCTTTTGGGCCAAAGAGAACTTTTTGAAAAAATAATACATTAAAAACAATAACCGCTTGGCCCGAATCTCCCCCGAGTTCACCCGTACATGGCCCTCTAGAGCCAAAAGTAGCCGGGCTACCTCCTGCTCGGAAGGATAATAATACTTCCACTCGGAGTTCAAAATCTTGTTGTGGGGGCGGAAAAGTATACCGCTGTTGAGGGCAGAATACGCTGCCTCATAGTACCCCATCGCAAAAAGTGCCTGCCCCATCAACAACCTAGGAATCCCCAACGCCGGAAATTTATAGCGCACCCGGCGAAAAAATTGATAAGATCGATAGTACCTCCCCTCCTTCAACGCATACACCCCCTTCCTAAAATGCTCATCCTGTCCCAAAATCCTCTCCTCCTGCAGCTGGGAAAGGTAAAATTTTGCCCACTTTCTATCTGAATAGGAATTTTTGGCTATCAAGAGCAAATGCTTGAACAGCTTGCGAGCCCGTATCTTATAACCAGAATAATAGCAAACATACGCATAAGTAAAGTAAACCGAAATATCCTCCGGACGAGCCGCGGCCACCACCGCAATCCGCTCCAATTTCTCCTCAAACGCCTTGCGGGAAGGATACTGCATCGAAAGATCGATCTCAATCTTTTCCGGAGCACTGTGCAACTCCAAACCATTGCGAAGCTCCACATGGGCGTATGTGTACTCCCCCAGCGCAAATAAACTATGCGCCAGCGCCAAATGGGCCGCCACATTCTGAGGCTCCTCAATGGTGGCCTTGCGGTACTCATCCCGGGCCCGCTGGTAATCGCCCTGAGAAAACGCAATATCCCCCCGCTGGATATACTCATTCGCGCCTAGCCAAGACATATTCCCAACACCAAGCAAACAACCTAACACCAAAAACCACCTTCTCCAATCGCTCATGAAATCACTCCTTCGTTCTTCTGCCAATCAAGCCTATCATTGCCTAGACTACATCGAAATAGACGCAATTTCAATACCAATTTCCTCCAAAATCTCTCCTAAACCCAAATTTTTAGCCCAATCCAGCGAAAAACCCTAATAAAAAAAGGGATCCAAGGATTTCCTCTTAATAATCTGCGCAGAAAAATCTTCCCCTCCTCGATTCTCTCCCCGACCACCATGCCAGTTCGGTCAACCAAAAGGAAAAAGCTGGCCTACTTTGAAAAAAATAGACCAGCTTTGGAAAAAGGAGGAGAGAAAGTTGGGCGTGAGGGAAGGAGTTTAGGCGGAGTTATGAGCTCTCCCTCTTATCACGTAAAAATCCAGAGCTTTTGCGGAGAAATCCCACTCATTTTTGAAAAAAAGCGCCCTTTGCACTTCTTCGTATCGTAAAAGCTTAGCCGGTATTCTTGGTGCGTGTGCGAACGGTTTCACTGCCCTTGCAAAAAATCTCATATAAGTTGGAAATCGCTCCGTGGAAAAGATAGTACTCTTCCAACGCTTGGTTGATTTTCTCCGCTAAGGAAAAATCCGCAGAAAAAAAATGATTGTAAGGGTCCTTGTATTCCTTTCGCCCCACAAACAACCGGGCTTGAATTGACTTTTGCTGACCCACCACTTCCTCAAAGGCTTCCTCAATTCTGTACATCTGAGAAGAACTCCTGGAGCCTGTCATGGGAAAATAGCTCCTAAAAAATTAAAAAATACCTCTTTACGGATTCTCTAATGAACAAATCCTTTCTCTAAAGGCTTTTTCGGAAGTTTATTGCGATTTTTCTCTATTTCGGTTATGCTAGACTCAATTTTTCCCCTTCCCTTAAGCCCAACCTCCGATTCCAACAGAGACGTTTTCACCCGTTTTTTATTCAAATATTCCAAAAAGCGTTATTTCTAATAATAAATTCCTCCTCCAGGGTTGTCAAGGCAATTTTTCTACTTTTTTCCCCTATCCCTTTCTTTCTAAAAAACGCCTCTCCTGCTCGCTTAACTTCACGCCACTCAACTGCAACGTTTTTAAAATCTGTCGCTGAAAATGCCTATCTGGAACCCGCTTTTTGCTCTCTTTTTGAAAGAGCTCCCGCAACTTCGGCGCAAAGTAGCTCAGTTTCCGCCGAACAATCTCGCCAAGCACCTGAGGCCAATAGCGCCTCCTCCGCTCCAAAATCTCCACAAAAATCCCATCCCGCACCGGGGGCGCCTGCTCCAAAATCCGCCGGAACTCCTCCTCATTTCGAGGATTCCGAACCACCTCTCGCCCCCTCCCCGCCTCCGATCCAAGATCGACCTCTACACCTCGCTCCAGATCCTCCAACGAAGGCTCTCTCGGCTCTGGCACCGGTGCCGTTAACTCCACCGAACTCAACGTCCACCAAAGGCAGAATATCGTCAGAAGAATCAAAATAACCAAAATCAAACTCAAAAAAGCCTTCTCCATTCTCCTACACTTCCCAAAACCACTCTAAGAAGTCAACTTGCAAAAATGATCCTCCCATGCAGATGAATTCTCCAGAAGAGCCATAACCCTCTCAGAAGTACGAAACGAAAACAAACGCAAGCTATTCCAAACCACCGCCACCGTCACCCCCACATCCGCCAAAATCGCCAACGCCAAATGCCCTAACCCCATCACCGCCAACGCTAGAAATAGCCCCTTCACCAACAGCGCCACCGCTATGTTTACCCGAACCTTCCTCAAAGAAGCCCGAGATAACTCCACCAAATAAGGCACCAGCGCTAAATTGTCCCCCATCAGCGCAATGTCCGCATTCTCCACCGCAAGATCCGACCCCACCGCCCCCATCGCAATCCCCACATCCGCCCGCGCCAAGGCTGGAGCGTCGTTGATCCCATCCCCAATCATGCCAACCATCCCAAACTCCCGTTTCAAAAGCTCCAGCTCCTCCGCCTTATTCTGAGGCAATAACTCCGCCTTCACCTGCTCAATACCCGACTTCGATGCCACCTGCTGCGCCGATTGAACATTGTCCCCCGTCAATATCACCGGCGTGATTCCCAAGTCCTTCAAAGTCTGCACCACACAACAAATCCCCGGGCGCATCGTATCACTCAAACCTATAATCCCCCGAGTACCTTTGTTATCGCTCATCACCAAAATGGTCTTGCCCTCAGACTCTAAACTCGAAATCTTCTGCCGTATGTGCTTCTCCACCACATGCTCCTCCCCCACAAAACGCAAACTCCCCAAACAATGATGCGCCTCAACGCAAACCTCACACTCCCCCTTAACCCCCTTGCCAGGTGCCACCTCAAACTTCCGATACTTGTGAGGAGAAATCCGCTGCTCCCTCGTGTGAGATAAAATACTCTTGGCAATGGGATGCTCGGAGCGAACCTCCATCCCCGCCACACATGCCAAAAACTCCCGCTCATCCCCCTCCCCATAATGGTGCACATCCACCACCTCCAACTTCCCCGTCGTCAATGTACGAGTCTTGTCAAACGCAATCGCTCGAAGCTTTCCCATCGCCTCTAAATACTTGGCCCCCTTGATCAAAGCCCCATGCCTAGTGGCACTCGCCACAGCGGAAAAAAACGTAATCGGTGTGGATATCACCAACGCACAAGGACAGGAAATCAATAACACCGTCAAACTCTGCAACAACCAACGCTCCAAAGGCTCACCCAAAATCACCACAGGTACCACAAATAAAAGCAACGCCACCACCATCACAAAAGGCGTGTAAAATTGAGCAAAACTCTCAATAAACTTCTGAGAATCCGAGCGCCTCTCCGCCGCCTCGTACGTCAACGACACAATCTTGGACAACGTGCTGTCCTGAGAAGAACGCAATACCTCCACCTCCAAATAACCATCCGTGCTCAAACTCCCCGCAAATACAACATCTCCCTCCCCCTTCGAAACAGGCACCGACTCCCCCGTGATCGCCGACTCATCCAACCAAGCACTCCCCGACACAATCCTCCCATCCAAAGGTACCTGCCCCCCAGGCCGAACCACAATCACCTCCCCTACCTCCACCTCCTCTAAAGGTACTCGCTCCCCTCCGTCCCGACGCTCCACCACCTTCGGCATCTTCCCCAACAAATCCTTCAGCGCAGACTTGCTCCTCGTAATCCCATAGTTCTCCAATAACTCCCCCAAAGCAAAAAGCACCACAATGATCATCACATCCTCCCAATGCCCCAAATATAAAGCCCCCACAATTGCTATGGTCATCAAAGCCTTAATGTCCGCAAAATGAAAAGAAAACAAACTCTTCATCCCATCCCAAAGCATCCCCCGACCAAAAAACCATAAAATCACCACCAACAACCCCAGCCGTATCCCCCAAGGAAAATGCACCCTCGCCAACGACAATACCTCCACCGGCACCACCACCAATAAGCTCCCACAAAGCGCAAGAAATTCCCTATTCTGCCAAAGAGAAATCGATTCACCCCGGGAAGAAGAACACTCACAATTGCAAGAAGCCATAAAGCATCTTCCTCCTAAGAAAACGCACTCGACTGCATCCAAGCCTTCCTATTTGTCTAAAACCTCCCACCTGCAGCTCCACAACCCATCGATGCAGAAGCAGCAGGACCAAACGCGAAGCGAATAAATACATAACCCCTACTAAAGCAACTCCGCCATCCCATTGGAACGAACGCGAAGAGTCCTCTGAACATATTGGGCAATCTTTCCCCCGCTACGAAGCAAATAAAACTCTACCCTGTAATCCTTATAAGGTAAAGAATTCTGCTGAAAATGACGCATGGCCTCCAGCTTTAGATAACAATGCCATTGGGAAAAAAAATGAAAACGGCTCCCCCCCTGTTTGTACAAGCCCACACTAAGAACTCCTCCCTTAGGGCTAACATCCACCTCTAATACATACTGGAGATTGACTAGAAAAAAATCCAGCCAGTTCTTAACCTCCACTCTCACCAAAGGAATCACCTGCCGCCGCCATTTTTTCGACGCGGTAAGCATCTGATTTTGTTCATCCAACACAAATAAATCCTCGTCGGCAAGCATAAGCTTGGAGCCCAAAAACAACGCCTTCTCCCCCTCCCATTTGGGCAAAGCTCCCTCCCTTAACTTCACCTTCTCCTTGCCCAAAAAATACACCTCTGTGGTCTTCGGTATTGCCAAAGCAAAATATACTCCCACAGCACCTACTCCCATTAAACTCATAAAAAACACTATTTTTAATACACTCTTCATCCCTGTCTCCTTTGTTCACGAAACGCTAAAGTCCAGAAAGCTCTCAGGCCTCCAAGACCACTGAGCCAATTCTCTCCCCCCAAATTTCATTTCATATCTTACCTTTTCTCAAACCACTTTTCAAGTAAAACTCCCCCTCAATGCTAGAGGAAACGACACCTATTCCCAACATAACACCACCTCAAAGATGCCTTCCCTACGAGGCATAACCCGCGATACTCTAAAATGCAATCCCTCCGATAAAAGTGCCTTCCTGCAAAAGAGAGCTGCAAATATCCTCCCAAAATACTCCGTATACAATCGTCAAAACCTCAGAAATTTCTTGGGAATTTCTTTCTTCACCAGCCCTTGCATTTTTTATTTTCTTTCGCTAAAATTAATCATTGTAAAAAATCTGGTACCAAAGCTCCAAAGTAGGAGGAAAAAAGCACCCCATGAAAGCCGCTTTGATCAGCCTAAATGAGGGCGATATGTACAAAGAAACACCCCTCGGACAAATCTGCCGCATCGGACGATCCGAAGATAATGACCTCACCCTCCCCAAGCGCTATATCTCCCGACGACATGCCCTGGTAAGCTATGTCAACGGCCAATACGTCATCAAAGACCTAGGAAGCAAAAATCCCGTCCTCATCAACAGCCATCCCATCCAAGAACATATCCTACAAAACGGCGATATCATCGAAATCTGCGACTTTAAATTTCGCTTCCAATACCAGCCAACACTCCCCCCTCGAACCCACGTCGAAGAAGATATAGAATCCACCGCCTTCGTTGACCCTACCAACCCCGGTGAGGGTACCGCTTCCCTCGAATCCATCCAAATCGCAGGCGCGGAAGTGGAAACCGTTGACCTCCCCAACCCGCAAGAAACCACGCAAGGAGTGGAAATCACCTTCTCCAATTCCTCCTCCCCTAACTCCCACGCAAACAACGAACAAACCCTCGCCAACCTCAGCATCAACCTCGAAGAAGAGCTGGAAAATGCCCACATTATCTCCTTTGACGAAGAAACCACTCTCCCTACACCATCCGCCCCTAACACTACCTCCAACGAAGAGGATAGTGTGGAAGAAGCGGAAGAATTTTCCGTAGAAGTGATTGACCTCGAAGACGAAAGCCTCGTCGAAAATTCCGCACTCCCTCCGTCTCCTCCTTTGCACCACCACACAATTTCCGCTCCTCCCATTTCACAAACCACCTCCCCCCCCCTCCATCACCAAGATGAGGACGAAACCGAAGGTACCGCTGTGGTCGATCTAAACGAAATTATGCGGATGGAACAAACTCCCCCTACACCATCTCCCCAACCATCTCCAAAAGAAAATCAAAAAAAATTCACAGGCTCCCTCTCCCACCTCCTCTCCTCTACGCCAAAAAAAGCTCCTCCCCGCCAACCCACATCTTCCTCTAAAACTACCACCTTCCATGACGAAGGTACCGATATCCTCTCCACTACACCTAAAGAAGATGGAACCGACGCAATCGAACCTCCTCCCTCGAAAATGTCCCTCTCGGCCAGAATTAAAGCCAAGCAATCCCTCTCGGCTCGCCAAAGAAAAATGAATACAAAAACCATCCAACAACTCGCCTCTGTAAAATCAAAAGAAATCCGCCGCCCTCCCGCCAAAGACGACGAAGACGGCACCGATATCGTTCCCATCTCCACCGCCAAAGACGACGAAGACGGCACCGATATCGTTCCCATCTCCACCGCCAAAGACGACGAAGACGGCACCGATATCGTATCTATCCCCGCCGCCGAGCACGATGAAGACGACGAGGATGGTACCGATATCGTGGAAATCATCCCCGAAACAGATGAGGAAAAAGAAAGCGAAAACCCCGATCAAACCGCTCTTCTCACCTCCCCCCTCTCCCGCAAACGCCCCCGGAAAGGAAAAATCGCAAGCGCAGCCTCCATCTCCATCGCCTCCGAAGACGTAGAGGAAGAAGAAGCGGAAGATGAAGACGAATACTACATCGATCCAGATGCCACAGATAGCTTCAACGTAGAGCGACTTCTAGCTAAGAAAAAACAGGAAAAGAAACTCGAATCCTTTGTCTACGTTGGCGTAGGTGTGCTAGGAATCTTTCTGGCCATCATCGTCATCTTCCTTATGCAAGAGAGCAAGCCGGCTGTCCGGGTTAAGAAAAAAGAACTCACCGCAAACACCGTCGATTACATTGAGGTGAAATACCCCTCCAATAACCCCGTCGTCAAACCATATGGAAAAAAAAGCAACGGCTTTATCGTCGTAGACAACGAACTCATCACCATCGAACAAGCCCTCCTTCCCCCGCGCTTTAACCCCACCATCTTTATTCTCAATCCCCATAAAGAAGGAAAATATACCCTAAAACTTCTCTACCAAGACGGGAGCACAGAAAAGTATATCTTTACCATCAAAGAAGCTCCACCAGAGAAAGACCCAAAAAAAGAGTTTATGAAAAAAATAAGTCCATACGATCTGCGAGCCCGGAAAAAACTTCAAAATCAATACATCGAAGAAGCCGATGAACTCTGGGATAACCGAGACAGACGTGGAAGAGAAGAAAACTATGTCAAGGCCATTCGATTGTACCAAAAAGCTCTCTGGATTATTCAATCCTATAAAAAAGAGGAAGGCTTTAACCTAGAGCGAGAAAACATTGAAAACCAGCTGGAAAAAAAATTGCGCCTCGCCAAAGAAGCAAAAGAGCGAATGTTCAAAAAGTGGGACAGCGAGTTTAAAGAAGCCTATAGAAGAAAGAAAAAAGCCCTAATGCTCCGACGGCTGTCCCAGATTCTCAAGCTCTTTATGGATAAAAATACAGTGGAATATAAGCGATATGAAATCTATCGCAAATATCTACCTAAAAATATGTAGTCTTTTCCAAGTCTTCATAAAACTTTGCTAGGTTGCGGAGAATCACTCTAAAATAAATACGTGCCTCACCCAAACTATCTTGCAATTTCATCCCTACCCTCCAAAGCCTAACGTATACCTCCGCTGGGACACTTCATAAGCAATGATGGAAAAATTTCCTTTTGGCTCTACCACAGTTTTTAAAAGCGATTTTCTAAATTTTATAGAGGAAAGAGGAAAGCAGTGAGACTGATTTACAAAGAAGGTGATCGCTACCATGACTATTTTCTAAGAAGCAAAAAAATCTCTATTGGCCGCGGACCCAAATGCGATCTGGTGCTCTTCGATACCACTGTGTCTAAAGAACATGTTCATATCTACTACGATAAAGAACAAAAAGAAGCTATTATCAAAGATCTAGGTTCCTCCAACGGCACCCTGCTCAATGGACAGCGCATCAAAGAAGTGGTGCTTGAGGATGGCGATATTATTCAAATTGGCCAGACCAAAATGATTTTTACTACCTACGAGGATAAGATCGATGAGGAAGAAATCGAACAAATCCTAGGCGCCGAAGACGAACAGGCCGAATCCGCCGCCCTGCGCCCCTTTCTGGTCATCGAAGATGAAGAGGGGGTTCGTAATTTTCCTTTGGGCTTTGAGAATATCACCATCGGATACAAAAGTGGCAACGATATTGTTATCAAAGGAAAAGGAATCTCCCGTTTTCACTCTGAAATCTATTTCGAAGACAACCAATGGTGGATCAAAGATTTAGATAGCACCAATGGCACCTTTGTCAATGGCCAAAAAATCGAAGAACCCCATCGATTGGAGGTGGGAGATCAAATCCAAATTGGCGATATTTTTATCCGTTTTGAAATCCCTCAGGAAAAAAAACTTCTCCAACGCTTTATGGCCCTAGATCCCAAGCTAAAAATCCCCATTATTGCCGGGGGACTGTTTCTACTCTCCCTCATCCTCTTTTCCCTCTTCTCAGGGCAAGACACCTCCCAACCCCATCAGAAAATAAAAAATCCTAAAATCTCAAAACTTATTCTAAAAGGTATCCACTACCTTAAAAACGAACAATACCCAAAAGCTGCCGAATATTTTAAAAAAGTCTCCCTGAAATATCCCTCCCAAGAAGCCTTTTCCCTCCTACATCAAATCTCTATCCAACTCAATCAACTGGATATCCTCGACTTTAAAAAATGGGACCTGCTAAAAAAGAGATTGGAGAAACTAAAAAATCTGATTGGGGAAAATCAAGACTCCCTCGAGTTTATCGAAGAAAAAATCGAACTGGTGAAACGGGAAAAAAAATTCTATTCCCTCTACCAAAAAGCTCTAAAACTCTCCGATTCTATCGAGCTCTCTAGGTTGGAAGACGCTCATAAAATCTTTGCTCACCTGGAAAAAAATTCCCTTACCCTCAACAAAAAAAGCCGCAACCAGCGCATTCTCCTCGAAGAAAAAATCTCCAAAAAATATATCACTCTAGCCAAAGCCTATAGCAATAGCGTCGATCCCAACTGGACAAAAGCCTGGAGATGCTATAAACAAGCCCTAGAATACGTAAAAGAAAACCCAGGACTTACAACGGAGATCAAATCCCTCATCGAAGAATGCCGCAAGGAAATGCAAGCGAAAAAAAACTACGAAGAAGCCTACAATATGTACCAAAAATCCAAATTCGCCCAAGCTCGAAAATACCTCCGTCGGATCCCTTCCGACTCTTACTACGCAGAAAAGGCAAGATATATTCAAAAAGATATTGAAAATCTGGATAAATTGGGCACCGCCCTCTCTAAGTACAGAGAAGGGGAAGGCGAAGAAGCTCTCGAAATCTTAGAAGAAATCCCCGGTATGGAAGCTCTCTACCTCAGGCGCCGCATCCAAACCGTTCTTCAATGGATGAAACTGGCCCGATCCTGCCGCCAAAATAACCCCGCTTTGGCTAGAAAGTATTATAAAAAAATCATAGATTTGGAGCGCAAATATAACTCACCTCAAAAAAACTATTACTACCAAACCGCCAAAAGCCAATACCAACGACTAGGTAAAAGCTTTTCAAGCAGCGCCTTTGTGCGCAAACAATTCCGAGCCGGGGAAAGAGCCCTGCAAAAACAAGATTATCCTGCAGCCTTTGACGCCTTCGATTTAGCTGTTTCCAACGACGATAGCGGTCAATACCGCAAAAAAATTCAGAAAAAAATCCAAGCCTTAGCTAAATCCCTTTTCCAACAAGCACAAATCTTCTTAAAATACGCAAAACGCAATCCCAACCAAACCCTAAAACTTAAAAAATTAGCCAAAGGGATTTATCGACTCCTCATCCACTTCCTCCCCCCTCAACATCCCTACCTAAAAAAAGCCAAACGAGCACTAAATAAACTCTAAATAAAGCCCTACTTCGACAAGGAAAAGGATATGAAATTTATCTACGAACTCGATGGGCAAAAATATGAATATAAGTTTACCAAAAATAATTTTATCGTTGGTAGAACCCAAGGCGACCTGATTATCCCCGACTCCAATATCTCCAAAAAACATCTCCAATGCATCGTCAAAAACAACGACGTTATCATCCGAGACCTAGGCTCCTCCAATGGAACTTATCTCAACGGACGAAAAGTCCGAGAGAACTTCCTCTCCGATAAAGATGTGATCGAGCTAGGAAAATTTAAACTCTTCTTCGTAAAAGAACTCGCCCCCAACGAAGAAGATGAAACTGATCGTGTAAAAATCGGAGGACATATCCCCCGTCTGACCCTGAAGATAAAAAATAAACGGAAAGTGCTTCAGAAAATCCATCTAGATGCAAACCGAAGCTTCTCCCTAGGCTCGAAAGAAGACAACGATATCCCTCTCCCCTATCCAGGCGTCTCCCGCTTCCACGCAGAAATCCATCCCACCGAAGAAGGAATGTGGGAAATCCGCGACCTCGGCAGCCGCAACGGAACCTACGTCAATCAAAAACCAATCGAAACCCACTACCTAGCCCAAGGCGATATCATTCAAATCGGCTCTATCACCATCGAGGTTTTCCTCAAACTCGTCAAAGCAGATACGTCGGAAGAAGAAACCCGCAAACCTCCACAAAAAAAGATTCTCCTCCTCGCTACCGGGGTGGGCTTTCTCCTCCTCGTCGCTTTGATGATACCAGAGTCCGGGCCGAAAACACAGAAGTCCACCAACTCCTCCAGTGCTACAACCCTCGCTCAAAAACTAGAAAAGGGAATCTATCAGGGCCTGCAATTGCTTGAGAGAGAAAAATGGAAAGCCGCCCTAAAGCACTTTAAGAAACTCAAAAAAAAATTTCCCAAATCTGCCGCCCTGGATCACCTCTATGAGGTCTGCGTCCTCTGGAATGAGTTTCAAGACGATATCTTTAGCGTATTCAAAAAATGGAATGAGCTGGAATCCCACCTAACACGGCTGGAAAAAATTGCGAAAAAAAAGGATTATCAGCGATTTTACAAACCTGTGGAGCACCTAATGGAGCGCATTTCCTCCGATAGAAAAGCCCACGAACTCTTCCAAGAAGCCCAATTCCTCTTCAGCAATCAAAAGTATGAAGCCGCCTACCAAAAGTTTACCTCCATCTCCTCGGAAAGCGTTTACTACCGACCCGCATGGGATTTTATCGAACGAGAAAATATCCTAAACCTGGTTCGGAAAAAATACGAGCGAAAAGCGGAAAACCTTATCGCCTTCCTAGATAAGGACTATAGCAAACACCTAGTCAAGGATTATGCCAAAGCCATCCAAATCTACCGCAACCTCCTCTCTCTCTACGGCAAAGGCGATCAAGCCTATATCTCCAAAATCAAACGTAGAATCCGCCAACTTGAACGGGAAAAAATCTCCCTCACCTTCTATAAAAAAGCCCGGGATGCCTACGAACGTAAAGACTATCCCCTCGCCGAACAAAATGCCCGAAAAGTGCACCCCAAAAGCCGCTACTGGCAAGGGAAAACCGGCGCCGCCGCCATTATCGTGCACGCCAAAACCGCCCTCCTCTACAAAAAGGCCCTCCGCTTCTACGAAAAGGGAAAACCCACCAAAGCCATCGAACTCCTAAATCAAATCCAACGCATCCTCGAGCAAGAGCAGCGAAAAAACCCTTCCTTCCGAGAAGCTATCCAAGTGTTTATCCGGACCGTCGAGGACAAAAAAGATTATATCGCCCAAGTCCACCAACTTTGGAAAGAAGCCCAGCGCGCCTACTACCTCTCCCAATGGGGAAAAGCCATCGAAACCTACCAAAAACTGATTGAGCTCACCAACGAAGAAAAAGACCTCGACCAAAGCTACCACTACCGCGCCCTGGAGGAAATCCCTAAAATCGAAGCCAAACTCGATCAGCGCATCAAAGTCTGGTTCGACAAAGGTGTAAACTTCTTTCGAAAAGGCAACTATCTAGGCGCCTTAGAGTTTTTCAAAAAAGTCAAATACTACGATAAAACCAAACCCTACCTCGTAAAAATCCATCAAAAATACCTAAAACGCATCCAAAAAGAAATCCAACGTAGGGAAAAAGATGTGGAAATCTTTGAAAAAGCTAGGCATATTCAATTAAAATTCGACCTCTATGCCTGGAAAAAAGCCCTCATTATCTTTAAACTCCTCTACGAATTCCTGCCCAAGGAACATAAATACTCCCGCATGTCCTACGAGTATATCCGCCCTCTCGAAGAAAAAATCAAAGAATATGAACGCAAATAACAAAGGAAATCTCCATGCAATGGCTAGAAAAAGCATATCAATTCGCCAATAAGGCCCACCAAAACCAACTGCGAAAAACCCTCCCTTCCCACAATACCCCCTGCCCCTATATCGCCCACCCTATGGATGTGGCCGCTACACTCATGAAATACGGTGCCCCAAAAGAAGTGGTGGTGGCAGGACTGCTCCACGATACCGTGGAAGATACCTCCACCACTCTAGAGGAAATCAAGGAAAACTTTGGTGAAGAAGTCGCGGAATTGGTGCGCTTTGCCACAGAATCCGCCAAACTCTCCCCCTCAACACAACCTTTAGATAAAAAACTTACCTGGCGTCAGCGAAAAGAAGAAACTATCGCAAAAATCAAAACCGCCACCTATCCCCAAAAACTCCTTGCCTGCGCAGATAAACTCTGCAACCTAAAAGATATCTGGGCCGAACAAATGGAGCTTGGCCAAAAGGTGTGGACCAAATTCAACGCCCCAAAAGCAGACCAAAAATGGTATTATCAATCCCTCCTAGAAGCCTTTACCTCTCCCCCTCATTCCCTCCAAAACTCCGGTCTGTTCCTCCAACTCCGCTTTTTTGTGGAGCTAACATTCTCTAACCAAAACCGTCCTGAATAGGAAAGCTAGAGACTTTCTGGTTTTTAAGAAATTTTCTCTCAAAATTGCCAGCGGCAGAGCAGTCTTAAAAAGAGTAGAATATAAAATACCTCTTCAAAAAAGTTGGAGTAAGAGAGGAGAAAACTGTGAGCAAAGAAAAAATACGTCGCCCCTCATCCAATCATCATTCGTCCTATTCCAAAGAAAACAATCCCTCACCAAGGCTTTCGAACATTCCACCCATTTACCCGAATTTTGCCCAGTATTTACAACAAGCCAAGGCCGATGGAGAGGGAGCCTTTCATCGAGCTATTATGACTCTTCATCGGACTATAGGAAATCAGGCTATTCGAAAAATTCTTTTACAAAATCCCCATTTGTCTACACCCTCTTCTTTTAAATTTTCTGCCCCCCAACTCTCTCTTGAAAGAAAGGAAAAGCCCACCACTTCCTCCCCATCCGCTCCTCCCCGTACTGGATCTAAACGCCATAGTGCTCAGGAAATCTACCAACAATTGCAGCTAACCGTCACCCCCGATGGGTTTGAAGCATATGGAAATATCCCGAAAAATTATATACATCTTCAGCGTGTAGAGGACTTCCTGCTCGCACTGCAGGATAGATTACTTGAACATTTCTTTCCCAATAAAACAATAAACAAACTCGCCAAAAATGAACTAACAACTCTTTTTAGTTTTCAGGGTGTTCTAACTCTCAAAAATGGCCAAATAATAGTAGATAATCTCATCAAAAACAATGAATTTGTACCATTCACTTTCCCTCATTCCTCTATTTATAGATTTCTGAAAAAGATATCTGTGAAAAATCCAGAATTTAGAACTCAGATCCAAGCCAATCCTACTAGCTCAGCGGCCTCTTCGGTGGTTGCTTTGAGCGAGAGGATTGTACACCTAATCCAATGGATGATAAAAAGACAAACAAATGTTATGGAAAGCTTTCAAGACCGTTTTCAAGGCGAATTGAATCTGCGTATTTATCATAATGGCCGGCTAACCGAAGAATTTATTGAAAAGTTACGCAACACACAATCCTTTCGAAATTTTGCTTCTCAACACAAAAGCTTATTACTGGCAAAACCTAATAGAAACATTGCTTTGCGTTTGATTTCAGCAACTAGAAGACTTCTTGAGCAGGTTCTAAAAGAGCTTCAAATTAGACAATATAAGTTAGGTAAGGCCGAGGATAGAAGGGACGCTATAAACACTCTTCCTAAGCTATCCACTCCTAGCTTGTTTGGTATACCCTTTCCCTCCTTTCTTTCAGATGTGACTTCCTTTAGAAATTTATATGACCTTTATGGCTTGGAGCTCTCTGAGGAAAAAAGAGTTCCAGCTGGTAAGAAAAAAGGTAAAAAGAAAAAAAGGAAAACGATCAAAAAATTAAAATATTTTCATCCCACCAAGAAATATTTTCATCAAGCCATTAGGAAAACAAAAGGGTTTGGCAAAGTAAAAGTGGACAAATTTTATCAAGGAAATTTTGATGTACGAATGACATGGCTAAACCAAAATAAATTTTTGCTTTTGCCTTTTTCCACTGCAAGCAGCAGCCTAATTTCTACAGTAAAAGAGCTAATGAAAAATCGGAATCAGTGGAAAAAACAAGTTAGAAACTATCTAGTCTCGAATGGACTATGGGCCGAAATTGTAGGAATTTTTTTGGAAAAATACCTTGTTTTTAAGCTAGAAGGTAAAAACATTTACTTTATGCAAGATCAGGAGGACTTTGAAAAATATATTCGCTTTATCGCAGCTATGTCTCTAGGTCCTAAGGTTTTTTTTCGAAAGCTCCCTGATCTTGGGAAAAAACTTTCTGAATACATTGTAAACAAAAAAAGTGAGTTAACTTTTCAAAAACTTTTAAGCAAAAAAAAGAACGCACATATCAAAAGATTGCATGATAAATATATAAAAACCGTAGCGCTTATACAAAGAAGTTTGCCAAAATTTTATCAAGCCTTTTTCTTACAGAAAAACGTGGAGGTTGGCCCTTTAGGTCTCTTTGAAAGCCATAATATTGTGTTTTATCTACCTTTCTATGAATTTGCCCAGCAAATATATTGGAAAAGTTTTAAGAGACTTTTTTATCACAAGGTAAATATCCAAGGGAATAAAAGGAAAAAAATTTCCCATCTTAAGAAATTGTTATCCCTCTACACCCCCTTAAAATCGGATCAAACGGCTAGCGTAGCGAAAGAGTTGGTGGAAAAAGTTTGGGGACAAGGTGCACTTTTTGGCAAGAATAAACCCAAGAAAAAATGGAATGCTTTGCGAACAAAAATGCGTTTTCTCCTTCGAAAACACACAACAATACTGCAACTACTGTCTGCAACGCAAGAAATCAAGCAACTTCGCAAACAACTTCAACAATCAAATTCATCAGGAAACTAAAATAATTAAAAAACCCAATCCCCCCAACCAGCGGAGGATCTTGGGGATTGGGCGATTTTGTAGACACCTGTGAAAAAGGAGACAAAACTCTACTCTTCTAACCTCTCTCCCTAACGCAAGCTAGAGTTTTTGTTGACTAGAATCCTCTTGGCTTACCCGCGCCATAACATCCGCAGAAATCGCCGCCTAGCCCGGCGAATTTTTTGGGTGATCTTCATCCTCAAAAGGTGCTTGATCCCCTGCCGTAGCACATAAAACCTTCGAGCGCGGCGGATTTTTCTACCCAATTTGAATTTTAAGCAGCGCCTGAGAAGCTGGGGGCGAAAGGGATGCGCCCAAATCCGCCTCTGCAGCCAAGCTCGCAGAAAATGGCGCAGAAGCTGGCGCCGCAGATAGCGCCTCCGTACCTTGCGAATGCGGCGAGTAAGCACGCGTCGAGCAAGGCGACGGATGGCTTGCTTGGCCAAAAATCTCCTGAATCTTCTTAGCTTGCGCCCTCTTCTGCGAGGATGAGTGGAAATGGTCGAGGTGGAAGAAAAGCTCCACACCTGCCAAGTAACTTGAGACGCCGATAACAAGGAAGGATTGGGGGATAGAGGAAAAAGGAAACTCAATCCCACAGAAAACCAAATGGGAAGCATAACCAAAAACTCCTTTCCTAAAAAAACAAAAATATAAACTCCAAAACAGCAAGAGAAATCCCTGAAAGGTTTAACCAAATTTAGCACTCGCCCTCTTGAACACGCAAAAGGGCAAAAGGTTGCGGAAAAATTTTCCGTTTCCCCCAAAATTTGAAAGTCGGATAAAATCCCCTACCACTTCTTAGCTGGTGAATGCGCCTTTGCGCCGAAGACGCAAGGCTTTGAATTTTGAGCGCTCCGGCTCCTGAATCGCCCTAGTCCCCTCTCGCCTCTGGCAAAAATAAGCTTTCCTCTCAGCTAGATCCACCCGATCCGTCTATCCCAAAGGCCAAACCACTCGAAAGCCAAGGGTGTCTTCTTTTGCCTCCGGCCTTCGTCTAAACCGATTGGCCGAACGGCAATTTCTCTCTTGATTGAACCATGAGCCTCCTCGGCAAACTCGATATTCCGTACACCTAAAGCACCTTTTGAAATGAGCCGTTCCATCTCTAGGAAGGCTTTTGTCATAACTCTCGTGATACCAATCCAAACACCACTCCCAAACATTCCCACTCATGTCATACAGACCAAAAGCATTGGGCAATTTTTTTCCTACACTCTCCGGACCTATTGTATGGCCACGCTCAAAGTTGTTAAGACGGCACCAGGCATATTTTTCTATTTTTTTGGCTGCTGAATCTTCTCCCCAATAAAACCTTGTGCATGTTCCCCCTCGAGCAGCGTATTCCCACTGAGCCTCCGAGGGCAAAGATAAATTCGTTTTACGGCAAAACTTCATTGCATCTTCCCAGCTTACATGGGTAGCAGGATAATCCTCCTCATCGCCTCGCCAATGCCAAGACTGAGTTCTCATTACTCTTTTCCACACACTTCGGGTGACTGGATATTTCCCCATCAAAAAAGGTTTAAGAAAAACCCGCCTCTGAGGTCCTTCGTCTCTGCTTCTGTCTCTCTCATCCAATGCACTCCCCATCCAAAAAGAGCCACCGGGGATAAGCACGAACTCCATTCCCGTTTGTTTATGCCTGTATTCATAAACTTTCGCCATACTTGCCTGCCCATTGGTTCCATACACACAAACCTCTACTACGGCTTATAGCCTATCCCCCCCTTTGCTGGCGAAAAGGCGAAAGTACATGAAAAGAGTCAAGCATTAAAGGAGTTTATATTTTCGCTTTCAAGGTGTTTACACTTTCCCAAAGCGAAAGCTCTTGCTCAGAAATCTGTGCTTATCAACGATTTCTTTCTCGCCCTTTGCCAGCACTTTCTCTACCACGGCAGTATCCAACTCAGCCAGCCGGGTACCATATCTTCGATGGACTTCTTCAAGCGCTGTTCAATTTGGCTAAAGAGGCGTTTGTTGATTTTAAACTCCGGCCCTACCTCTTTGGTTTTGCGCATTCCTCCTCCCCCAGCCTTGGCTTTGCCTTCGATTTCGTAGAGGAAGTTGGCCAATTCCCACGTACCAAACGGCCAATCCCAGCTGCCATCCCACTTCCATATTTCGTAGCCAACGGTCAGCCCCACGCTTCCCTCTACCGGAGAGGTGGCCTTTAGTCCAAGGGTGAGTTCTCCGTCCCAGGTCCCCTTGGCGGTATCAAAGGAAATGTTCTGGGCTTTCCCAACGAGATCTATGCGAGGCTTAATCGCGACTTGGACAAAGCCTCCGGCGCTTACATTGAGGTATTTCACCCCGAGGTAGGCGCCTAGCTCTAGCCTTCCGCTTAGGTTGCCTTGGGCAAAGAGATTGAGGTTGAGGTTGTAGTTCCATTTGGGAGTGCCGCCCTCTCCACCTTGGGCCCGGTGTATGCCTACGCCTACGCTGCCGCCGAGGGATAAGCTGGCGCGCAATCTTGGCTGAACATAGGCCCCGGCCAAACCAAAGAGGAGGGGGAAGGTGATCTTGGTGCTGATATCGATGGGTTCTTTGGGAATGTGGATCGTAGGGAAGGGGATGGTGGCATCCAGGCCCTTGGCCAGATCGATATCCACAGTTTGGCCAAAAAGATTAAAACTAAGGCCTGTGATTTTCGGCAGGTGCACTTTATGGGATTCGACGGAGAAATTCAAATCTTTGGTGATAGAGATGCCAAACACCTCCACCAGAAGGCTGGCTTTGAGTTTGATGGGAAGCTTTTTGGACACTGTTTCCAACAGATCGCCAGCGCCGAGAAGTTGGGCGGCTTTTTCGACGCCTTTGTTGACGTTGAGTTCGATTTCGCCTTTTTGGGCGCTAAAGCCTTCTTTGCTGATGCTAGCGTTTTGGAGTTTAAAGGTGCCGAGTTCTGTTTTTAGCGCCAAACTTTTGAGGGTAAGAATTCCTTGGGAAGGGTTGATGGTGGCATCGAATTCCACGGGTTCTATGTTGAGATTTTTGGTATTCAATTTGAGGCTACCCTTTAGTCCGAAGAGTAGTCCTTGCTCGTCTTTAGAGATGCTAACCGTGAGGGTAGGGAAGGTGGCTAGGGAGCCGATATGGATATCTTTGAGGGTGGTGAAAGCTCCGCCTAATCCAAATTCGCCATTGGAGCGAATCCAGAGGTTTTGGACACCGATGCTACCGGCTTGTTTTCCCCCTAGCAGTTCGGGTAAATCCACGCTAGCGGCGCCGATAAAGAGTTCTTTTACCTCGCCCAGATCCCTTAGTTCAGCGCTTTCTAAGTGAAGTTGAGAGGTGCCAAGGCTTAAGTCCGCTTTGGCCACTGTTCCGAGGACTTTACCCTCGGAGTTGAACTCAAAAGAGGTGAGGGTAGCGCTACCTTTTGCAAAGCTTGTGGCTAGGGTAATTTTACCGCTTCCTTTGATGGTGTATTTATTTTCTTCGGGAAATTCAATAGAGAGCTGTTGGCTTTCGATAAGAAGGACGCTTCCCAATTTGATGGTTTGGCCTTTGAGGTCCACCCCGGAGCATTGAAATCCATTTTGTCCAATGGAGACTTGGTTGAGGGTGATGCTTCCGCCTCCTAGCAAGGCGGGTAGGGCCATTGAAGCGGTTTCCACATATACCCCATTTCTGTTGAAGTTGTCGAACTGGGCATTGGTGAGGGTGATGGTTGTCTGAAATGCGTTGACCACGAGGGATTTGGCACTGCCTTGGATTTGGTTGTTGCTGGAGTCATAGCCAAAGGTAGCTTCAGAGGCAGAGCCTTGGATAGAGCCGGCGTTGAGTTGGAGTGAGGCGGTGGCGTTGATTTTGAACTGTCCTTTTTCAAAGGTGATATTGGATGAGCTGACATCAACGGTGAGGATTTGTGCGATTTGGATTTTGGTATTATCGAACTGGATGGATTCGCAGCTAAAGCCTTCATTGGCGGTAAGTTTGGCGTTTGTGAGGGTGGCTTTTCCGCCGCCTAGGAGGGCGGGCAGTTCCATGCTTCCCGAAGCGGCACTTATTCCGTTGAGTTGGTAGTTATCAAAAGTCACGGTGGTGAGTTGGATGGTTTTGCCAAAGAGGTTGAGTTCTAGGTTTTGGAAGCTGCCGCTGAATTGATCGTTGGTTGTATTGTAGGAGAAGGAGATATTTTCTGCGCTGCCGTTGACATTGGGGACAATGACGGATAGGTTTCCTGTTCCCGAGAGGGAGAAGCCGTCTTTTAGCCATTGGACTTTGGCGTTGAGTTTGGAGATTTTGACGGCGTTGGCGATGCGTATTTCGAGGCCGGTGAGATCGAGTTGCTCGAAATAGAAGCCTTTCTCTTGGGTGAGAGACACATTGGTCAGGGTAGCTTTTCCGCCCCCGAGGAGGTCAGGTAGGGTCATGGTGGCTTTTTCCACCCAGACGCCTTTTTTCTCAAAGTTGTCAAAAGCGGCGTTTTTGAGGGTAATTTTTTGCTTGAAGGCTTGGAGGGAGAGGGAGGTGATTTTGCCTTTCAGCTGCTGGTTGGTGGTATCGTATTCAAAGCTAGCGTTGGTCGCTTTGCCGGAGACGCCGTTTGTGTGGATGGAGGCGGAGGCGCTTCCGCTGAGTTGGAATCCTTGTTCTAGCCATTTGAGTTTGGCTTTGGAGAGCTTGAGTTGTAGGACTTGAGCGACGTTGATTTGCAGGCCTTTTAGTTCAGCGGAGGAGAAGTGGAAGCCTTCTTTTTGGGTGATGGAGAGGTGTTTGACGGTGACTTTGCCTCCGCCGAGCATTTGGGGGAGGGTCATCGTAGCGGTTTTGGCTTTGAGTCCTTTTTGGCTATAGTTATCAAAGGAGGCGCCTTGGATTACGAAGGTTTGTCCATAGGCGGAGACGGAGGCACTTTCCACTTTGCCTTTGACGTGGTTGTTGCTGGAATCGTAGCTAAACACGAGCTGAGAGGTGGAGACCTGCACTTGGGGGAGGTTGACGCTTAGGGTTCCTGTGGCTTCGCTGATGGTAAACTTGGTTTTGCTCACTTCCACGGTGGCTTTGTCGACTTGGATGGAGAGGACTTCCGCCACTTTGAGCTTGATGTTTTCAGCGGTGACGCTTTCGCAGCTAAAGCCTTCTTCTTGCGTGATTTTCACTTGGTTTAGCGTAAGCTTAGGTGAGCCTAGAGATTCCGGTAGGGTAAGGGCGGCTTTTTCTGTTTGGATGCCTTTTTTGTCGTAGTTGTCGAAGGTGGCGTTGGTGAGTTCCACCTTTTGGCCTAGGGCTTTTAATTCTGCGGTGGAGATGGTGCCATCGACTTTATCCTCGGCGGAGTTATAGGTGATATGGAAGCTTCCGCTTCCTTCGACGTTGGAGAGGTTTTGTAGGGAGAGTTGGCCCTGGGCAGAGAAGCTATAATGGCCGCCTTCCAAGAAGGTAAACGTACCCTCGCTGAGGTTGAGCGAGAGGATATTTTGGACGACGATGTTCACCCCTGCGAGGGTAACGCCGCCGCATTGGAACCCTGCGCTGGTGATGGAGACGTTGTTTAGGGAGACACTGGCTTCTCCGAGGGATTTGGGCAGCGTCATAGTGGCTTTTTCGGCGCTAAGTCCTTTGAGCTCCGCGTTATCGAATTTGACGTTATCCATTTGGATGCGTCTTTCCAGAAGGGTGATCTGGAGCTCTTTGATGGTTCCGCTGATTTTATCGTCGGCGGAGTAGTAGGCGACTTTTAGGGATTGGGTGCTTTTGGCTTGGATATGGGGAAAGTCCATCGAGACGGTACCGGCGCCTTCGATTTTAAAACCTTCTTTCAGAAGGCGAAAGCTCAGGCGAGGGTTGGAGATAGAGAAAGCGTTGGAGACAACGATTTTTTCTTGATTGAGGCGGATGGTGGAGGGGGGTTGAAAGCCATCTTGGTTGATTTTGAAGGTACCGACGGTGGCTTCTCCTCCGCCGATAAAGTTGGGGAGTTGTAGGGAGGCTTGTTTGGTGGAGAGTTGATTTTTGTCAAATTCCACTTTTTTTAGGGTGAGTTTTTTCCCGAATAGATAGAGGCTCAATGTGGAGATACTTCCGGAGAGGTCATCGCCCCGGGAGTTGACGTGAAAGGAAGCCCGGGAGGCGCGTCCGGAGGCAATCCCGGCATCCACTTCGAGGGTGGCTTCTCCTTCGAAGGCGTAGGCGTTTTTTTCCTGTCGTATGGTGAGGTTAGGGTTTCGCAAAACGATTCGACCGTTGGCGAGGGAGATTTTACGTTTTAGGGAGTAGCTCATTTCCCCTTGGGCGAGAGAGATTTGCCCTCCGCCTAGGATAGAGGGCAGGCGGATGGTGGTGGTGTTTTCTGCGTCTGCGTTTTGATTTTTCTGGTCGCTTTGTGGGGAAGTGGAATCTTTTTGGGGAGCATCGTGGGGGGTGGCGGATTCTTTGCGAGCTAGAAGAGGGAGGGGTTGGATGCGGGAGGCAGCGGGGGAGGGCTTGGCCCGTTTGAGGGTGACTTTTGGGGAGGGCTTAGCCCGTTTGAGGGTGACTTTAGCTTTAGTTTTGGGCTGATCCCCGCCGGAAGCGCCTGCTTTTTTGGCGTTGTTTGGTTTAGTGTTTTTGCCGGAGGCACCTTTTTGATTGTCAGCACCACCGCTGGGAGAGGAGTTATCCCCGCTTTCTGAGCCCTCGCTTTCTGAGCCATTGTTTCCGCTGTTTCCGGAGCTTCCGCCGGGTTTACCTTTTTGGTCTTTTTGGTCGGATTTCTTCTTTTTTTCGTTTTTCTTTTTCTGTTTTTTTTCGGTTTCTTTGGGCAGGGAGGCCCCTTCTTTTTCCATTGCTTCTAAATCTTCAGGGGAAGGGTTTGGGGGAGGGGTTTGGCGATGGAGAGAAGATGGAGAGGAGTGTTGGGGAGTCCACTGTTTTAGGAGGGTTTGGGTGTATTGGTTGCCGTAGGAGCGCTGGAGGGTGAGGATGGTTCTTTGGAGCAGGTGGGCGTTATAGGATTGGTAAAGGGCGGGGTTGCGCAGAAGATGGACAGCTTCCGCAGGGCTTAGAGAGGAGGGGGAGAGAAATCCTTTTTGCGCAAAGGATCCGTTGGATAGTGGCGTGGATTTTTTTTCTTTTTTTTCCGAAAGTGGAGAAGATTTGTTTTGAAAGGTGTTGGGGGCATTCCCTTTTGAGCTTTGTTCTCCCATGATTGGCTCCCGGCTTGGAAAGAAATTTAAAAATCAATTTTATGAAGGTTAGGCCTGTGTTGCAGGCAGAGTGGCTTTTCGTAATCTTTTAAAAAACTACTAGTGTTTAAAAGTTTTCATAAAATTATTTTACTGGATTTGCGAAGAAAATCCAATGAAAAAAAAAACAAAAAGCGCGAAAACTCAGCTTTTAGAATTCTTTTGTTTTTGTGGTCAAGTTTTTCGAGGTGTTTTACGATTATACAGTAGCTAAATCAAGAAATGAAGAGATTTTGGAGGATATTTTGGGGAGGGTATGGTGGAGTTCAGACCAAGGGGGGGTGTGTAGCAAGGAGTGTTGGGAGGAAATAATCCTCCAAGAGGGTTTTGGAGCAAAACTTCAAGTAGGTGGTAGAGATGGAAAAGAGAAAGAGCTTTATTTCAAAAAACCTTTTGCAGGTGGTTCTAGAGTGGATTGGATTTTTTCTTTTTGGAGTGGGGGTGTTGGGTTTTATTTCGCTGGTGGGATTTGAGCTTCGGGATTATCCTTCGGAGATTTATCCTAGTTTTCGGTATATTCATAATCCCGCTGGATTGTTGGGAGCGAGGGTGGCTTATCTTCTTTTGAGTTGGTTGGGGAGTGCAGCTAGTTTTTTGTTTGTGATCGGGGCGATTGTGTTTGGGATTGGGATGTTTGTGGAGGGGAAGATTTACTTTTCTCCGCTGGCGTGGGTGGGGGTTTTGCTTTCTGTGGCCATGTGGGAGGCTCATTTGGGTTGGCCGCGTTTTAGTACCGGGATGGTAGCGGGGGGGAAGTATGGTGTTTTTTTGTGGCATCAAATGCCTCTCCGAGGGACGTTGGGGGGATATGTTGGGTTGGTTGGATTTTTTGTGCTTTCGCTGGGGGGGTGTGTGTGGAGGTGGATCTATCCTTTGGCCCTGGAGGTGGAGGGGGAAGACGAGGAGGAGAGAGAGCAGCCTTTAGGGAGTTTTCAGTTGCCTCTTGAGTTGTTGGAGAGCGAAAGGGGGGCTTTGGCTGTGGAGCTTTCGAGAGATGTGGAAGGAGCGTTAAAAAATTTTTTTCAAAAGCATCACATGGAGGCGACGTTGCAGTGTTTAAGCCTTTCGGACCATAGGCTTCAGTATAGGGTTTCAGCTTCCGATCCTAAGGATCTTCGTCGCCTTTGTGGAGGGATTGCTCATAGTTTAAGCGATGTTTCTGTTCGGATTACTTCACAGGAGCGGGGGAGCGTTTGTTTGGAAGTTTCCCCTACCTCTTCGGGGCAAATCCATCTACGTCGGCTGTTGGACGGGAAGGTAGAGGGGATGGAGATACCTTTGCTTTTGGGTACAACCGATTCAGGGGAGGAGATAAAAGTGGATCTGGCTCAAATGCAAGGTTTTTTGGTAGCAGGTTCTTCTTCTCGAGCCATTACTCAGTATTTGCACAATCTTATGATTTCTTTGTTATTTTATCGTTCGTCTTCTCAGTTTAGGATGATTTTGGCAGACCCGAAGAGGCGTTTACAGGAATACCACTCTCTTCCTCACCTTGCGTTATCTCCGGTTTGTGAGGGGGAGAGCTTGAGGAGCCTATGGCAGAATCTTGAGCGGGAAGCGGAGCGTCGTCGGGGATTATTCGCTCAAAAAAAATCAGACAATATTGTTCCTTGGGTGGTTGTGGTAGAGGATTTGTGCGAGGCCATGGTGATGGCTGGGCGGGAGTTGGAGAATTTTTTGCGCTTTTTAAGAGACGAGGGAGAGGGTTCAAAAATCTATCTTATTTTGGCTGCCCATCGTCCTTCGTTGGATGTGATCACTCCGACGATCAAATCTTTTTGTGGTGGTTGTCTTTCGTTTGCGCTCAGCAGTAGGATAGAGTCTCGGATTGTGTTGGAGCGGGATGGGGCAGAGCTACTTTCTTTTGGGGAGGCTATTTATTTGGATATGGGGAAAAACCTGCACAAGCTGGCTATTCCTTACGTTCACCGTTCCGATATTCAGCGCTGTGTTCGTTATATAGAAGCCAAAAGCTCCCAGTAGGGGGTTAGGGTTTAGGTTGATGATGGTGGATTTATATTTTGATTTTAGGAAATTGTTTTGGAGGCTAGGGTATCGCTTGCGGTTTTTGGGAAGTTGGGGTATAATAAAAAAGTTGTAAGCTATTAGGTTGGGGAGCTTTTGGATTTGTTATGTTTAAGCTTTATGAGTATCAGGCCAAAGAGATTTTTTTCAGACATGGTATTGCGGTGCCGAGGGGGGGGCTTGCCACATCGGCGGAGGGTTGTGTGGAGGTATTCCGGAGGCTAGGTTTGCCGGTGGTTTTAAAGCCTCAGTTGGAGGTGAAGGGACGTGGAAAGGTAGGTGGGATTTTATTTGCCTCGAGTGAGGGGGAGGTGGAGAGGGTGGCGGAGGAGTTGTTTGGCAGAGAAATTCACGGGGAGGAGGTGAAGCGGATATGGGTGGAGGAGCGGGTGGAGTTTGTTCAGGAGCTGTACGTGGCGGTGTTGGTGAATTATTCGGAGGCGAAGGTGGTACTTCTTGCGGGTGAGGAGGGGGGTGTTGAGGTGGAGCGTTTGGTATTGGAGGGGGGGAGTTTGTTGCATCGGGAGGAAATGTATCTTTCTCAGCGTCCTTCTGAGGCGTATCGGCGGAGGGTGGAGGGGAGTTTAGGGGAGGGGGTTTGGGTAGTATTGGAGAGAATGTTGCAGATTTTTCGGCAGTTGGATGGGGAGTTGGTGGAGATCAATCCGTTGGTTCGCACGGTGGATGGTGGAGTTATGGCGTTGGATGGGGTTCTCAATGTCAATGAGGACAGTTTATTTCGCCAAGAGGAGCTAGAGAGGTTGCGGCAGGAGCGGGTGGATAGGGATTCTTTGGAGGAGCGTGCTAGGCGGCATGGTTGGACTTATTTGGAGTTGGGGGGAGAGATAGGGATTTTATCGAGTGGGGCGGGGATTACGATGGCGATTTTGGATATGTTTCAGAGGCGAGGGTTGCGTCCGGCGAATTTTTTGGACACGGCGCAGATGGATGGGGAGGGAATTTACAAGGCGTTTCAATTTTTATTGGAAAATCCTCGGGTTCGGGGGTTATTTGTGAATATTTTAGCGGGGTTAAATCGCTGCGATTGGTTGGCGGAGGGGATGGTGCGGTTTGTGGAGGAGTTTGGTCTGGAGTTGCCCTTGGTGGTTCGCATGATGGGGAATAGGGAGTTGGAGGGGAGGGAGCTTTTGCGGGCGAGGGGTGTGGAGGTGTATGGGGAGTTGGAGGAATCGATAGAGGCTTTGAGTCGGAAGTTGGAGCTCGGGGAGGGGGGGTGAGGGGTGCGGGAGAAGTGTGGAGTATTTGGGATTTTTGGTGCGAAGGGGGCGGCGTATTTAACTTACGCTGGGCTGTATGCTCTTCAGCACCGGGGTCAGGAGAGTGCTGGGATAGCGGTAAGTGATGGGAGGGGGTTGCGTCTTCATACGGGGATGGGGCGGGTAATGGAGGTTTTTGGGGAGGGGGT
>RFKQ01000111.1 GCA_003694635.1 Planctomycetota bacterium | reverse complement strand
GGGGAGCGGTGGGCAAGGCGGCGCTGGAGGGGGTGGGGCCTGCCAGTTTTCTTCGTTTAGAGCCAGCCGTGGCTAAATGGCCGGAGCCGTGCTGTTTGTTCAGACTTTCCAACACAAGCGCTGAGAGCTTTTTTAGGGTAGGGAATACTCCTTGCCCTGTAATGGCGGACGCTTCTACATAGGGAACGTTGTAGATATTGATTTTTTCTTGCATTAATTCGATGGGCATAACGTTAGGGAGATCGCGTTTGTTGTACTGGATGACGAGGGGGATAGTTCTTAAATCCATTCCATGTTCTCGGAGGTTTTGTTCTAGGTTTTGGAAGGATTCGATATTTTCTGCCATTTTCCCTTCTTGGGAATCGGCGACAAAGACGATGCCATCCACTCCTTGGAGCACCAACTTTCTGGTGGCGTTGTAGTACACTTGTCCGGGAACGGTATAGAGTTGGAATTTGGTATTCATTCCTGCCACTTTGCCTAAATCCAGAGGCATAAAGTCAAAAAACAGCGTACGGTCCCCTTCCGTGGCAATGGAAGTCAGTTCTCCTGTTTTGGATGAGGGTGCTTTTTTATGTATTACCTCTAGGTTGGTGGTTTTTCCACTCATACCTGGTCCGTAATATACTATTTTGCAGTTGACTTCTTTTAGTGCGAAATTGATCTGTACCATGAAAACTTCTCCTTCATCCTCTGTCAAATGTTAGGCATCTTTGCCAGAAGGCAGGATCTCAATCTCTGATTTGGCGCTTTTTTTGAATTTTATTTGCAGCGCTAGCGATTTCAATAAAAATTTGATCCAGTTTAATATTCATATCCGTAACCACCACCAAGAAAGGCCCATCTAGGTCATAGAAAACCATACGCCCATGACTTGCTGTGAGGACAAATTGATTGAAGCTTCCCCACCCAATTTCTTCATACAGGCGCTTGGTGGATAAAATCACGCTCGCTGAAAGAGCGGAGACTGTATCTTTATCCAGGGTAGGTCCCAATTCTTCTTGAACGGTTAAGCCATCTTCTGTGACGATCATGCTCCCTTTGATGCCGGGGTCTTTGTTTAGCTCTGTTAGGATTTCTTGCATAGCGCTTCCTTTTTTAAACCTACTCTCCGGGTCTTAAGTGATGAAGTGAATTTCATCGCTCGTTGGCAGCTAGGTTTTCGATACAGATCTGTTGGAATTTTTGAGTTTTACCAAACTAGCGATAAATCTCATATTCAAAGAAGTTATCCAAAAAAGATTCGACTTGTCTGCTTTTTGCTTGGCTGGTGAACATAAATACAAATACTCCGCCCCCAAAGGCTTTGATCCATATCCAACCCTTTTTCCCTTTTACTTTTGCGTCTTGCAGGCTACCAATATCCATCCTAAGACTGCAGTTTTGGGTGGGCTTGATCATTCTTGGTAAAAAAGTGTGGATTGTTTCTTTTAATTTCGGATCGGTGATATGGGATAACTTTAATTCGCCTTCGCTGTTGAAAATCGCCAATGCCAATAAACCTGGTTTCTTGACAAATTCCCCTAGTTTTTTTTGCAAACTAGCTTTGTCCTTTAATAGGCGCTCGATGATGGCGCCGGCGCTTCCTTGTTTTTTGAGAACTTCTGGGCGTTTGTTGACCAAATCTTGGAACAAATACTCCAAATCCGTCTCTGAAGAGGGGGGAAGTAGTTTGGCTCTGCGGAGTAAACGCTGGCAATTTTCATCCTCGGGGTGGTGTTGTAGAATCACTTGTAGCTTTTCGATAGCTTTTTGCGGATACCCTAGCTCCACATAAATCCTTGCTAGCTGGTAGAGCACCTTATAATTCTTAGGATTGATCTGGGCCACATACTCAAAATGCTCCACGGCCTTCACCCCATCCCTTACTTGGATATTCCGCCGAAACCGCTCCCAACGAAGCTTCCCTAAAATCAGATGGTTGCCTTCGTAATCGGGAAACTTTTCACATCCCGCCTGACAAATCTCAATGGCCCGATCTTCCTCGCCGATTTTAACGTAAATATCCGCTAGTTTCGCATATGCCACCCGATCTTGGTTCTTCTCAATTTGCTCTTTTAACGCCTTGATTTCGTTTTGGTATTTTAGTCTTTTTAGCTTTTTGTACTTACTCTGAAGAAGTTCAGAGTTTGGAAAAGCCTTGGCTCCCATCTCTAAAACAGCAAGAGCGTTGTCGTATTCTTTAAACTCAATGAGTTTATCTGCAAAGTAAGCCGTGGTTTTGGGAGTGGGATTGGCTTTTGCCATCTCCCTAGCCTTCTGAATCTCTTTCTTAGCTCTAAATCGATCAAATAATCCCAAAGGTCTTTCCTTTCCCTAAAGGCTTATCTCCATAATTTATTTCAGAATAGACCTTTTTTTCTCATGGATATCTCTTGCTTTACCCTTTTGTTGCTTTTTCTAGCCCTTCCAGCCATACACAAAGCAAAGGAATGTATATTTTCTTATCCTTTTGCCTCGTTTAGCCAATAACAATTCTAAGCTCTCTTGTTCTTTTAGCTTATTCAGCGAAGGAATAATGAGTAGTTTAGCTTGTTTGACGAAAAGGATTGCATCATCTTGCATTATGATTTTATGTTGATTTTTGTAAAATTTAAAAATTTAAGTGGCCAAAATTAATGAAAAATAATAAATTCGCCATGAAGTTCACACATCTTCCTCTCCCTTTTCTTTTTCTACTTTCCTATATCCCTCTTAATACCTTAGATTCTCCCTTCCCTATTTTCATATTACCATAGAAAAAAAATATTGTCAAGAAAAATCATAAAATTCCCCCCTCTTCCTTTCCCTAAAAATAACTCCCCCTCATGATTTTCAATTTTAATAGTTTTGCCCGCTCTAAAATATTTTCCAAATGCCATAAAAACGGCTTACTAATATGAGGTAGAATGTACATCTGAGCCACCTTGAGAGCTTCTATCAATTCATCTATCTGTTTTTCTGTGAAAGAGTCATCCTTCAAACGCCGCTCTATCGCCTCCACAAGCATCAAAAGCTCGTAATCCTGACAGAGGCGATCCTTCGTCGGAATCTGAAGATGTTGGATTAATCGCTCCGGGGGCATGGTGTTGATCGCTGCCGCCATCAAGTTGTTGCGAATGTTCTCATT
This sequence comes from Planctomycetota bacterium, assembly GCA_003694635.1. Lineage (GTDB taxonomy): Bacteria > Planctomycetota > J132 > J132 > J132 > J132. The sequence continues at coordinate 3,170 of RFKQ01000111.1, read as the reverse complement.
GGTCTCCTCCATAATCAAACTCAATAAACGCTGCGAAAGCTTAGAATGGGGCTCATTGCTAAACCAGGCATCCAAAAATTTTGCAATCCGCTCCCGCTCCCGCACCCCTCGCATAAAAAAGTGATTCGCCAGATAAAATCCTACTTCTATTTTAACTTGGGGAGATATCTTTTCACAACAATTTGCATTTTCCAACTTCTCCAATGCCTTCATTCGTTCTTTTTTTACACTGCTTTTCATCTTAGCCACTAAAGTCTCTAGATTTTCTTTCATGGAAATCACCTTTTCTAAACTTGAAAAAACAAACCTCGCAAAAAATACAACTTCTTCTACGATTCAAATCACCATTTTTGTGAGCAGAGTACACAATTTAAATTATTTAATAAAAATAATGCGATACTCTCCCCCCACACGATCTAATCCAAAAGAAATCTGCCATTTTTTGCCGTTTATCTTTGTCCAAGCGTAGATAAAGAACTCCTTTTTCTCTGTAACTTTAAGCAAATACCGAATGGGAAACTTTTTCAAAATCCCCACATAACGAGGGGAAAATAAAAGCTCCAAAAGCTTCTTGCGAAAGTCACTCTTTGACCGCTCCCACTCCTGAGCCGAAAAATCCTCTCGCTTCCTCTTCTTATACTCCTGAACGTAAGATTCATAAAACCGATCCCAATCCACTAACCTAGCGGCCATCTGCCTGTTATTGCTCATCAACGAACGTATAAACAACTTCACCAATGCCACCGGCGCCAGTTTTCTCGGTGATACTGCCCCTTCTCTCACCCTCTTAACGACTTTTCCTTCCGCCTTCTTCGCACCAATTTCCACGGACGCCTTGCTGGAAGAGCTCTTCTTCCCACTCCCCACTCTCTTTAAACTGCCCAAGGGAAGGGCGCCCTTTTCCTTCTCCCCCCCTCTCGAAATTTCACTGCCATCGTAGGGACAAAATCTCCATTCCAAATCCAACATCCTTTGGCATCGAGGGCAAATATTTTTCAAAGCCTTGCCGTCATACGGACAAAATCGATACCCCGAATAAGAAGAAAAATCTTTCTGGCAAGATGGACAAATCCCCTCTCCATATCCAAGCGTACAAAAACTAAAAAATAAAATGCACCACCACCCAACTCTCTTCCACAACTCCCTCTCCCCTACTTGCTCATATACCCTCTGGAACGTCCACCATTCCATCCGAATGATCCTTTCGTTCTTTCCTATCTATGAAATTAAGTTTTTCATCATAATTTATCCCCCCTCCATTGTCAAGAAAAAATTTCTATTCCCCCTTCTTCTTCCCATTCCCGCTACGGCGCCTGAGGAAATGAAAACTTCCCCAACCCAATACCACCACCAAAGACACCCAGCGCTTGTAAGAGTATAGAGGATGAGACAAACTCTTCTCAACCCAAATCTTTCCGCCGCGATAAACCCCAGAAACACTAACGAAATCCCCCACCGATAAACCATGCCCGGGAAAATGCAAGCGGACCTCCTCTCCCCAGCTACGTACTATCACAGCCTCTACCCCGATCACTTTTAGGACTTTCGCATAGAATAGCGCCACCTTTGACTCTCCTCTCCCCCTCCATTTGGAGGGCGGCGGAGACCACCTATCCCAATAGCTGCCGTAGAGATAAGATAGCCCAAAGAGAAGCAAAACCAAACATCCCACCCGCCACCACCTGAACCTATCCCCGAAACATACCCTGTGCCAGTTTAACTTCGCCTTTTTCTTCGTCTCCAAATTCAATTTTTTTACCTACCACAAATCCTTGCTTTTTAGGCTTTCCTAAACATCGTGGATTTTATAGAAAAAGGGATTACAGAAACAACTTCTGCAATCCCTTGAAAAGTTTAGCACAAGAACGAATGTGCCTATTTCCCGAGATATTCCAGCAAATCCTGCTCCCGTAAAAAGATAATCCAGGGGAAATTCTTTGCCTCTTTATACTCCTCGGAAAGCTTAAATTTGTCCAGCAAAACCACAAAATCCGTCCGATTGGAAACCTCGTTTTCCACCACCTGATTGCGCTCCTCTAAAAGACGCTTGTACGTAGCGGTGTCGTACAAACGATTGCTTGGACGCTGCCCCGCAAACACAAAATACTTCTTCTGGTTTTTGTCAAAAATCGGCGAAATGATATAGTCCCCTTTGATGATGGGATCGTTGCGGTAGATTTGCTCAATGATGCGCGCCTGGGCCATCTTCTCCTCTACCGAAATGATCTCAATCTTCCCCTTGAAATTTCTCCTTCCTCCCTTGATATTTTGGAATACTTTAAAGATAAGGCCCTTGCGCAAACCATGCACTCGCCCCAAATTTACCCACGCATAACCTAGGGATTGATCTGTGACAATGATCTCTCCATCCGGCTCCAAATCTTGGATGGTCTTTCGCTGGCGAATGGTCTCCTTTAGGCGCTGAATCACCTGCTCTAAATCCAAAATACGGTTTTCCAAGTGGGGAATGATAATGGTTTTGTAGTTGCCCACCTCCACCTCTTTGGCCCTCACCGCCGCTTCATAATCGTTTCGATATCGCTCCCGCTCGCTTTCTGCCTCCTGCAACTTCTCGGTAATGCTGCGAATTTCGGCATTCTTTTCGTCTGTAACTGTAGCCAGCTCCTCCTTGGCGCTCTTGAGTTTTTCCTCCAGTGCCTTTACATCTGCCTGATGGTTTAACTTCTCCGCCTTTAGCTGACTTCTAAGCTTGGCTAGCTTTTTCTGCAGCTCCTTTATCTCCGCAAAAAGATCCGGATAAATCTCCGTCAGCGTGCTCCACTGGCGATCCCCCTTTCTCGTGTAATACACCAAATCCGCCGCCTCCTCATTGGCTACCTTGATAGTGCTCTCCCGCAGCTTGGCAATGTCCACCGTCTCCACCGACCGGCTTCCCGTGATAAATTCGGTCAGCCGTTGCTTCTCCTGAATATAGCTCTTTTTGTCCTCCTTCTCCTTCTTCAAAGCAATCCTAGCCTGCTCCGCATCCTCCTTATAACGAGCAATATCCGAATTAAACTGCACCGCCATAAAAAGAGCTGCTCCAGCTACCACCACAGCAATGATCAACGGATACAATAAGTTTACGCCTTTTTGGCCTGTCATTCTTCTACTCCTTATGCAATTCGCTATTCCAATCTAGCGCTCTACTCTCATTTCCTCCCCCGCTC
>RFKQ01000110.1 GCA_003694635.1 Planctomycetota bacterium | reverse complement strand
TCCACCACTCCCTCTCATTGAGAAGAATTCGCATCCGATGGCTCAAAGTCGTTGTTCACAAAATTTCTCTTCAACTTCTCCAACTCCCGCTTCTCCTGATCCTGCTCAGCATCCTCATCTTCCTCAGAAAGAAGCCGCTCCTTGACCCCTTCCAACTCCAGTTTTTCTTCATCCAAATCCTCCTCCGGCTCACCTTCCTCTTTTTCAGAATAAATATCAATATCCCAACCCGTCAACTGAGAAACCAACCGCACATTCTGCCCCTTCCTCCCAATCGCAAGAGAGAGCTGGCTGCGATCCACCTTGACATAGGCCTTTTGCACATCATAAAGCAACTCAATATAAAGAGTTTCCGCCGGTTTCAAAGCGTTTTTAATAAACACCTCCGGGGACTGATTCCAACGCACAATATCGATCTTCTCGCCGTTGAGCTCCTCCACAATCCCCTTAATCCGAGACCCCCTTAATCCGACACAAGCACCTAGACAATCCACCTTGGGATCGCTGGAAGAAACAGCTATCTTGGTGCGCTGGCCCGGCTTGCGAGCCACGCTCTTGATCTCCACCGTCTTGTCCGCAATCTCGGGAACCTCCAACTCAAACAAACGGCGAATGATATCGGGATCGTTGCGAGAGAGCAAAATCCTAGTGCGCTGGCCAATCTTTTTCACATCAATAATCACCGCCTTCACCGTATCATTCACCCGCAAGGGCTCACCCGGGATCTGATCCTGCTTGCGCAAAAGCCCCTCCACCTTGTCAAAACTCACCACAAACCCCACCCGCTTCTCCAACCGGCGCAAGGTGCCGGTGACTAACTCGCCTATGCGATGAATATACTCCCGATACACCACATCCCGCTCCGCCTCCCGAATCTTCTGGACAATGATCTGCTTGGCGGTAAGCGCCGCTAAACGACCAAACTCCTTGGTGTCAATCGACTCCCCTTGATAAGTAGCGCGAATCTCCCCCGTGTCCCGATCAATCGAAATCTCCAACTCCTCCCCGCTCCCATATTTCTTCTTGGCCGCCGATGCCAACGCCTGCTCTATCCCAGTAAAAATAATCTCTTTCTCTATCTCCTTGTCTCTATGGATGACATCCACTAAGCGAAGGATCTCTGCTCCATCCATAGCCTTCTACCTCTCTTCCTCAAATCTATAAAATCCATAACACATCCACAAAAACCTCAAAAACCAACCTCTCGCCTACAAACCAAAATTAGTAAAAATTCAAATTTTTAACCAAATTTTCCTACCCAACCCTGTGCATTCTCGTAAATTTTAAGTTATAATTGATAAATCGATAAAATCAGAACGTTTCTGATAAAAAAAATCCTAAGACTTCTTTGGACTGGAAGCTACCCACCACCTCTCTTCCCCTTCCCAAAATGGAATATCTCCCCCACTCTATAGATGCTTCCACAAATCAAAAAAAATCAAAAACAAACTCAATTTTCCCATTCCTCCCCAAAAACCATCCCTCTCTCCCCCCCCCCAACCGAAAAACCACTTGCTCTAGCACATCCAGTTGCTATAATCAAACTTTCCTCAATTATAAGTAAAAAAAATTTTTTTTCAATAGGAAAACTCCAACTTTACGCCTTTTTCCAAAAGGCACCCTCTCATGACAACCCAAGGAAAATATGAGAAAATCAACCTCTCCTGATAGGAAAACTCCAACTTTACGCCTTTTTCCAAAAAGGAAATCCTCCATGGCTACCCAAGAAAAATGCGGAAAAAATCCCCCCCTCCTGAGAAAAAAACTGCTCTGGACAGCCATCTTTATGGCCTTCAACGGATTGGGATATCTTCTAACAAGCGCCTACCCCCTCTTTGAATTCTACCACCTGGACTACACCCCCTACGACCAATCTATCCCCTACCTTCCCTGGACAGCCCTCCTCTACATTTCCTTCTACCCCCTCATGGCACTCCCCCTCCTCCTCTCTCCAAACCAAAAACTATTCTCTAAAATGCTAAAAGCCTACTTCCTCACCTCCATCATCAGCCTCAGCATCTTCGTCCTCATCCCCACCAAATTTGACCACTACCCTCCCCCCAGCCAAGATATCTTTACCACCCATATCATGAACCCTATCCGCAAAGCCGATAACTACGGCACCAACGCCTGGCCATCCCAACATGTCCTCTTCTCCCTCCTAGGCGCAACCCTGCTATGCTGCCACGGATACCTACGAACCGCAATCCCTCTCCTCCTCTGGGGAATCGCCGTCTCCATCAGTACCCTAACCACAAAACAACACTTTATCGCCGATGTCCTCGCCAGCCTAGCCCTCCTCCCCCCTATCCTCATCGCCGTTCACCTAAACGAAATCCTCTATCTCTTTCAAAGAAAGGAACAAAAACTATGATGCGATTCCTAGCCAATACCGGACTAAAAGTCTCCTCCCTATGCTTCGGTACCATGACCTTCGGACACTCAGAACGATGGAAACACGTAGGAAACCTAGACCAAAAAGAAGCCGACCAAATGATCGCCACCTGCCTGGATGCCGGCATCAACTTCTTCGATACCGCCGATATCTACTCCGAAGGCGACTCCGAACGCATCCTAGGCAAAGCCCTAGGCTCCAAACGCACCGAGGTCATCGTGGCCACCAAATGCCGCTTCCAAATGGGAAATAACCCCAACCGAGTAGGCTTAACCCGTTGGAATATCCTGCGCGCCTGCGAAGAAAGCCTCAAACGCCTCAATACCGACTACATTGACCTCTACCAAGTCCACCTCTTCGACCCCCATACCCCCCTAGAAGAAACCCTAAGAGCCCTCGATGACCTCGTGCGACAAGGAAAAGTACTCTACCTCGGATGCTCCAACTTCACCGCCTGGCAACTCATGAAAGCCTTAGCTACCTCCCAACAACTAGGACTGGAAAAATTCATCACCCTCCAAGCCTACTACTCCCTCGTAGCTAGAGAACTGGAATATGAACTCATCCCCCTCTGCCTAGACCAAGGCCTTGGCGTGCTACCATGGAGCCCACTGGCCGGGGGATTCCTCACAGGAAAATACCGCAAAGGACAACCCGCCCCCCAAGGAACACGCAGAAGCGCAGCCCAAGGAAGATTCCTAAAATTTGACGAAAACCGAGGCTATAAAATCGTGGAAGCCCTCGAAAAAATCGCCAAAGAACGCAACGTCTCCATCGCTCAAGTGGCCCTAAACTATATCCGACAAAAACCCGGTATCACCTCCGTCATCATCGGAGCCCGGAGCCAAGAACAACTCGAAGATAACCTAGCCTCCCTAAAATGGGAACTCACTCCCGAAGAAATGGAAACTCTGGACAAAATCAGCGCCCCACCACGCCTCTACCCCTACTGGATGCAAGAGCGATCCGCACGACGGGACCCCTAATCCACTCTCCACCTAAAAAAGGGCAAAAATATGCTGGAAAAACTGGAAAAACTGGTGCTGCTACTGGCCTCCCTCGGCTTCCTAACTATGTTAGGAAGCCAATTTGTGGTAGGCAAAAAAAGCTACTTTTCCGAAAAAGATGTCCAGATTTTCCAAAGAATGTCCCAAAAAGAAAAAGAAGAAATCGCCTGGGAAGCCTTCGAAAAATTCCTCTCCCCACAAGAAAGAGAAAAACTGCGCAAACAACGAGAACACTACCTACGCCTCCAAAAACAACGGAAAAAAATGGCCCGCCTCCACGCCACTCAAAAAAACTCCCCCAAACCATCCCAAGCCCCCTGGGGAAACTATATCCAAGAAGACCCCTCCACCGTAGGCATCTATCCCAATACCCGAGTATGGCAAATCTCCGAAGAATTTAAACTCAAATACGCCTCCTCCTTCCAAGAAGTTATGACCCTCGCCAAACAAGCCGGAAGCCGATTTATCCAAACCCCCCAAGGTATCCGCCCCATCATCACCTGGATCAAAAAAAATACCATCATCCACCGCCTCGGCTTCCGACAAGGCGACGTCATCCTAAAAGTCAACGGCATGCCCGTCTCCAGCGTCTCCCAAGGACGCGCGATCTACAACGCCCTAAAAAACGAAAAACTCTTTATGGTGGAAGTCTACCGGCAAGGACAAATCTATCGATTTGTCTACAAAATCCAATAAACCCAACGCAAAGATGCAAGACTTCTATGACCAATTCTGGCAAACCACCCAACTCCCCCTCCGCCACGCAAGAAGCCTAGAACGCGCCCAAGCGGTGGTGCAACTCCTCGAGCCTAACCAGGATAAAAAAATCCTAGACCTAGGCTGCGGCTGCGGCGTAGTCGGAGAATACCTGAAACAAAAAGGATTCGAAGTGGTAGGCGTGGAACTCTCCTCCGTGGCCGCTCAACAAGCTAGAAACCGAGGCCTCAAAGTAATCGAAAAGGACGTCTTCTCCCTAGAATGGCAGGAAAAATTCCCCACCATCCTTGCCCTAGAATTCCTCGAACACCTCCCCCAACCTCAAAACCTCCTTCAGAAAATCAAATCATGGCTCACCCCAAACGGCAAACTCATCGCCTCCCTACCCAACGAATTCCACCTCCTGCGACGCCTAGGCTTCGCCGCCGGCTACTTCCCCTTCGAAGGCCACCACTACCCCCACCTCCACCTCTTCTCCCCACACAGCGGAAAAAAACTCCTCCTCGAAGCAGGATACTCCATCCTTCAAACC
>RFKQ01000011.1 GCA_003694635.1 Planctomycetota bacterium | reverse complement strand
CGTCCGGGGAAATCGCCATGGTCTCCAAACCCTCCAAACCCGTCGGCGGCGGGCTAGATGCCGGCGGTGTGGAAGCCGGCGGCGCAGAGGCCGCGGCAATTTCGTCCGGGGAAATCGCCATGGTCTCCAAACCCTCCAAACCCGTCGGCGGCGGGCTAGATGCCGGCGGCGTGGAAGCCGGAGGTGTAGAGGCGGGCCTATCAGAGAAGATATCATCATCAATATTGAATGCGGTGGCGCTATCCAACGGAGAGGGGGTTGTAGGCTCCTCTCCAAAAATGGAGTTGTCCATATCGTCTACAGAATGGATTGGCTCAGATTTTGGGGTGGTTGGAGTGGGAGTGGGAGAGGTGTGAGCGATTTCACGGCTTAGTTCTTGCATTTCCGCATCCAGATCATCCTCAGCAGCAGAGGGGGACGGCGCTGGTTTCAAGGAATCTGGAGAGGAAGCCCGCTCGGCTAATTTTGCTTTCGCCCGTTCGATTTTGTTTTTCAACCCTGTTTTAAATTCGGCGAGTGCCATAGCTTCCGACCACTTTTCGATCGCTTCCTTATAGAGGCCTTTTTTCTCAAAATCATTTCCCTCTTGGATCAGTTGCATTCTTTTCTCTTCAAGGGAAAATTCCATAGTTGCTTCCGTCCCACCTGTGGGAGCGGATTGGCCGGGTAGCATTGGAGTTGAGTCTGCGGAGGTAGGCGAAGAAGAGGAGGAGGAACTACCTGCTTTCTTCTCAAGGCCTAGGAGTTCTTGGAAGAGGGAAATCGCTTCTTCTTCTGTAGACTTAATTTTGATCACAGGCAGTAGGCCTAGCATATTAAAGAGTTCTTTGACCTTTTCATTGACATGAATAAGGATAAGATCGCCTTTGGAGGCCCGGAGATTATCGCCTAATTTCACCAGCGTCCCCATGCCGGTGGAGTTGATGTATTTGACTTCGGAAAAATCGAGGATTTGGTAGAGATCACCTTTTTGGTGCAGGTCTGTGATGGCTTGTTCAAAAATCCGGATGGTGGAGGCATCCAGGGCACCTTGGACGCCGATGAGCAAAGCCCTGTGTTGAGGAGAGAGTGGTAGAGCTTCAACGCTGAATTGAATGTTTTTAGCTCCCTTTAAGACGGGAACCTCTTTTGGCGGGGCTGGGGAAGGCGATTCTGTTTTCGGAGCTGAGGGGGGAGTTGGCTTTGGAGAGGGGGAAGGTGGAGAGCTGGAAGCTGCGGCCACAAGTTGTTCTTTGGCAGCCGTCTCGTCCTTGGCGATTTTGAGCACTGCGAGCAGGCCAAGCATGCCTAGAAGTTCATGGATCTTCTGGTTGAGCTGGAGGAGAACCACTTCTCCTCCACCGGCGCGGATTTCATCCCCTAGTTTGACCAAGGTTCCCATTCCAGTGGAGTTGATGTACTTGACTTCACTAAAGTCCAGCATAATGCGGTTGGAGAGTTGAACTAAGCGTTTGATTTCTTTTTCAAAGGGCAAAATCGTCCGAGTATCCAAAGCGCCTTTGATTCGGATAAGATAGGCATTGCCTCCATCGGAGAGCTTTTGAGGAAGGATTTCAAGTTCTAAGCCATCGTCTAGTTTTTTTGACTCTGGTTTCAGATTCTCCAGGGATAGAGGAGGGCCGGGCGAGGATGGCTTCGCCGGGCCTGGCGAAGGCCGTGAAGGCGTAGAAGCAGACGAAACAGCGGAGGCTAGAAATGCTGGTTTGGCTTTCGCAGCGGGAGCGGAGGATTTGGGAGCAACGGATACCTCCGGCTGCGGGATGCTAGCGCCTGCCATGCCGGTGAGGTAGCTTAACCCTTCTTCCAAGGAATCGTAAATTTTGAGAACAGAGAGCAAACCCAACATGCTAAAGAGCTCTTTTACTTTTGGGTTGACATTGATTAAAACACAGTGCCCTCCTTGTTGCTGGAAAATATCACTCACCTTCACCAAGGTCCCCATGCCAGTGGAGTTGATGTATTTTACCTGAGCAAAGTCCAAAAGCTGGAATTTGTGCCCCTCTTGAAACTTTTGCGTAATGGTCTTTTCTAGCTTACCTACGGTTTGGGTATCCACAGCACCTTGGATGGTAGCAACAAGAGCCTGGCTGCCGGTTCCTAGATCAATCTCTTGAAAGTCTACTTTAAACACAGCTTTACCACCTTAATAAACGTACGTAATTCAAACTTTCTCCTACTCTTTATATTTAGATTTTCCAAATTCTGGTAAAAATATCAAGCTAAAAATTTAAATTTTAACTCTCCGAATTAGAGAGAGAAATGTTCACAAAAGGAATCATAGAAAAAATTTTCTTGCTTTTTCTCGCCTATGTTCTATTTTTTTTAGAAGTTTTTCTTACAAAGAATTCTGTTTCTATTCCTAGTTGAGGAGCAAGAGAATATGCAAAAGGCCAAAAAATTTTTTTGGATAGGGGGGAGCCTTTTCCTCGTTCTGTTTGTTTATTGGCTCTTTCCAAAAAGTCCGGAAAAAACAGAAAATATAACAAAAGAAGAAGAGGTTTGGACAAATCAAAGCCAAAAGAAAAGTTCCTCTCCTGCCAAAGTTCTTAAAAAACAGAAAGCGGAGCCTGCCAAAGCTCCAAAGTCTAAAAAACTGGCAAAAGCGAAATTGGCTAAACTTCTCCAGCAAATTAAAGAGCACGTCGCCAATTTTGACTATCTCACGGCCCACCGACTTTTGGTCCAATACATGCAAAAATATCCCCGCTGGAGGAGCAACTTTGAGCCACTTTTTCAAGAATGCGTTAATAAGATACTTTTTTCACCCATTCCCTGGGACCGTTCTCATATGTATCATATCCAGAAAGGTGATACTTTGGGAAAGTTGGAGCGTAGATTTCAAATTTCTCTTGCAATGCTCCAACACTGGAATCCGGAAGTGGCTAGAGGAGCGCTAAAAGTGTCTCAGCGCCTCAAGATTATTCCAGGTCCTGTGCAGGCGATGGTGCAAGGAAAAAGCTTTCATTTATATCTCGGAAATCTTTGGTTGGGGACCTACGCGTATACAAGCAAATCAACCTTGCCCGCAGGGCGGTATCACCTGAAATTTCTACGGGCCGTTGGCTCAGGCCAAACCACTCGCACCTTTTTTGCCATCTTGGAGAGAGGAGCGCAGAGAGGGAACTTAGCTGTAGACTTCCCTAGGTTTCCCCCCAAAGCTTGCCCTAAAATTTTTGCCCGAGGAGCTGCTTTAACCATTTCGCCGAATATTTTTTGGAAGGAAGATAAAAAGGCAGACAAGCCCTCCGAAACATAGCGATTTGTCCCCCTAACCTTTTTGACTGACAAGAAAAAGATACCGACTTTCGTCGGTATCTTTTCTTATTTTGTTTATTCGTCGATACTGATTTTGTTTATTCGATACTGAATCGGAATTCCTTCGTTTTTAGATTTAAAGATTTGGAAACGAAGCCGTAATTTTTCTCAGTGTCCCAAAATGGGACAGGGTTACTTGAAAGATTTTGACCAATTTAGGGGTGCAAAAGCGAAAAAAGTTTTTAATTTTTTAAAAATCGTATCTTCTTTTAATAAAATAAGATACGCAACTAGCTGAAAGACTCTAATCAAGAATATCTTGAATAAAAATAAAAAGTGGAACAATTCTTGCTAAACAGATCTAATCGTTCACATTTCGGGTTTTCTCCTGTTCGCTCTCCCTTCGGGAGGCGGGTCGGAACAGGGAGAAAAGGAGGGAGAAAACCCCCTTTTTTTACTCATTCAGATTGATCCGTATAAGACTACCACTTATCCGGTATAAGGGGAAGTATTTTTTAAAAGGATTTTTTCAGACATCCCCACCCTTGGGTGGGGTATTAAAAATTAATGGGGTATCAAAAAAAGTTAAAATTTAGATTACTTTATCAAGTGTTAAAGAAATAATCTAGAGTTCCCTTTCTTAGACTCAAGTTATGAGAGTATTCGAGACAAATGGGATATAGTAAAGAATCTATTCTAGTTGACAAAGATATAAACTTTCCTAGAATACTTAAAGCTGTAGAAGGGTAATACCTGGTTGGCTAAATTTAGTGCCAATTTATTCAAAATAATATAGTTGTTTCTTTATTTTTTTCATTTTTATCCTCCTTTTTTTCGAGAAATGAAAAACTTTTTTTATGAGGAGGATAACTTTTTTTAACCTTTGTAAGGGTTTCTATAGAAGAGCCACAATTGCCTCTAAAAACATGGACTTTTTACACGTTAGGATTTTAGGATTAAAAGGGAGATGATATGATTCAAGCGCTACAACTAGACCACATAAACATGGCGGTTCACTCCTTGGAGGAGAGTGTGAAATTTTACTGTAAGCTCTTCGATTTTGAGGTAAAAAAAAATCAACGCCCCAAACACAACTCTATGATTGTGGGCAACGAGCACATCAAACTCTGTCTATATGAAACAGAGGGAGCAGGAGATCGGAGGGGGATAGACCATTTTGGCATCCACGTAAAAAATTTTGACCAAGTAGTGGAAATCTGTGAGAAAATGGGGGTACCCATGCCCTATGGGGTAGTGAAGTGGGAAAAATCTCGCTCTGTATACATTGTAGATCCTAATGGCTACGAAATTGAGTTGACGGAGTTTGTAGGTGGCAGATTATAGAAAGCATAATAGGACAAGGGGGAGGGAAGCAGCCAAACCTGGCAAATTTTATTTTAAGGGAAATACAGAAATGCCAGAAAAGTTGGCTTGTAAGATGTACACTCAAGGCTGGTCTATGTAGTGGAAAAAGCTCGTGGTAGAAGTGAGAAGAAGCATCAAAATTGTTGGCAGTTGCTTTCCAGAGAAAAAAAATCCTAAAAATTGTTTTTTCCATAGAATGCTAGGGTTGATGGCAAACATTTAGTTAAGGTATAGGAACAATAACCTCCTCCCGGATCTACTCTATGGCCTGGTTGGTGGTAAACATTTTAGTTGGTTAAGTGATAGGGGCAAATTATGCAAAAAATGTCTTGACCTTTTGAGGGAGAGAAACTAGAATAGAGGGGGAAGTGGTGGTGGAGAAAAAGGAGAATTGGAGGGGGATTTGTGTTGAGGTGTTTTTTAATTAGGATATAGAAGAGGTGATTTTGGGTAGAGATTTATTGCATTTAGGCGGGAGGGAGACGATTTGCCGATAGAAATTCCCCAGAGATATCAAAAGATTTACGAGAGGGTATGCCAGTCTTTTGCGCGGTTGGGGGAGGTATTGGATTTTGAGGAGGTGGATTTTGAGGAGAGGTCGACGGTGGAGGAGATTGCCCATCGTTTGGAGCAGAGGCTTTTTACGCTGGTATTTGTGGGTGGGTTTAACACAGGTAAGTCGAGCATGATCAATGTATTGTTTCAGCGGGAGTATTTCAAGAGGGAGGAGGAGAAGGAGGATTGGGAGCGTTCGTTAGAGATTCTTTGTCCGGAGGATGCTACACCCACCACCTCGAAGATTCACATTTTAAAGTGGGGGGAGACTCCCACCACACGGACGATTGGGGAGTACATTGTGGAGCAGGAGTTGCCCAATCGGCGGCTGAGGGAGCTGCACATGGAGATTGTGGACACGCCGGGTACGGACTCGACGGAGGAGATGCACGATGAGATCACGCGTTCGTTCATACCGCGGGCGGATATGATTTTTTTCATGTTTAGCGTGGATCAGCCTTTTACGGTGACGGAGAAGGAGTTTTTGCGTTTAATTCACGAGAATTGGAAGCGGGAGATTGTTTTTATTTTAAACAAGATTGACACCAAGAAATGCTTGGATGGGAGTATTGATGAGAGGGCGATTGAGCGGGTATTGGAGGATATTCGCAGGAAGAGCGAGGAGTTTTTAGGTCGGGGGTTTCCCGTTTATTGTGTATCAGCACAGATGGTGAAGGAGGGGGTATATCGGGGGGATCGGGGTTTGTTGGAGCGCTCGGGGATCTTCGAGCTGGAGGATTATATCAACCGTCAGTTGCAGGAAATTTTACACCAGATCAAGCTAAAATCGGCTTTGCAGACGGGGGCAGCGGTTTTGCGGAGGGCTGGAGAGGCGTTGAGGGTGGAGTTAAATGCGCAGGAGGGGGTTTTGCGCTCGGTGGAGCGGTTGGGGGAGTTTGTGGGGAGTTTTTGGGGGATTTCGGCGCGAGAGGAGGGGAATTTTGTGGCTTCGCATCCTCTTTTTCAGCGGTTTAGCCAACTTCAGGGACATTTGGAGAGACAGGTGAAGAAGACGTTTCACCTGGGGCAATTCCCGTCCTTGATGTTTCGTGGAGCATCGGAGCAGTTGTTGTCGTCGTTTAAATCGGACCTTCGCACGGAGATGGAGGCATTTGGTGCCAAGTTGCAGGAGGAGTTGGGACATTTATTTGGCCATTTTGAGCGGGAATTTCAATTGCTTTTGCGGGAGGAGAGTTTAGTGGAGCGGTTGGGGGAGGTTTCGGAGGTTTTGGGTGCGTTGAGGGAGAAGTTATTGGAATTTTCCAAGCGGCTTAGCCAGCGTGGTTTGCCGCTGGAGGATCTGGGGCCGTTGACGGAGCCGTTGCCTAGGGCGATTATGGTAGCGTGCGTGGGTTGGGCGTTGGGTGGGATTGCGTTTATTTCGGGGCTGATGAGCGTATTGGGTGGCAATGTGGTCAGCGGGCTGTTGGGGATGGTATTCTTAGGTGGTGGTGGAATTTGGGGAGGAACGAATTGGTTTTATTTTAAGCGCATGCGGTTGCAGAGGAAGTTGGATGAGGTGGTGCATGCGTTGAGAGGAGAGTGGAGAGGGTATATTTCCACGAAGGTGCAGAGTAGTTTTATCGAGAATTTTTTAGAGGATCGGTGTCGTTCATGGCGGAGGCGTTTGGAGGAGCTTCAGAAGAAAGGGAATGAGGTGGAGTCGTTGCACAGGAAGTTTGTTTCTCTTCAGCGGGAGTTGGAGGAGTTATCTGTGGAGGAGCGGAGCGGTTCGGCTGGAGAGGTGGAGGGGTAGATGGGTGATTTTTGGGAAGGGTTGGGGGGAGCTGAAAAAGTTTGTGGAGGTTTGGAATTTCTTCAAAATATTGGAGCTAGGGTTATGAGACGGGAAGATGGACAGGCGATGGTGGAGTTTGTGTTGGTATTTCCGGTGCAGTTGTTATTTACGTTGGGCATTATTCAGATTTGTTTGCTTTTTATTGGCAAGCAAATCACGGAGTATGCGGCGTTTTGTGCGGCCCGGGCGGCGCTGGTGGGGGAAGATGCGAAGAAGGCAGCGGTATTAGCGTGTTCGACGGTGGCGTTTTCTCGCCGTTCGGGTGGAGGGGGAGGGCCTCAGTTGGCGGGCTGGGGTCGTTTGGCGGGTTATGGGAATGCGGAGCGGAAGACTCAGGTGTACATTACCACGTCATCGGTGGGGAGTTTATTGGGCAGGGGTGAGGTGCGGGCGTCGGTGCGCCATGATTTTGAGTTGGTGATACCGGTGATTGGGGAGGTGTTGGCGAATCCGTATTTAAATTTTCTTTGGATCACAACACCACGTTCGGAGAACTGGGACGTAAGTCGGGTGGGGGATCGGTACGGTGGGGCTCCTCATGTGAGTTTATGGGGATATTGTGCGCTACCGAAGCCTTGGCGTTGATGGTGGAACGTAGGCTGTTAGGAGGGTTGGTAAGCGTTGCGTTATCGGCGTAAATTTTATGGTTTTTCGGACATTGGTCGCAAGAGGAGTTTAAACGAGGACGCTTTTTATTGTTCGGAGCTGGAGGGTTTATGCATTGTGGCGGATGGGATGGGGGGGCACAGTTTTGGTGAAGTGGCCTCGAGGATGGTGGTGGAGGGGATACGGGAGTATTTTCGGCAGAATATTTTTCCGATGAGTTTTTCGTTGGAGGAGGGTTTGGTGGAGAGGGTGAACCGGGTTCAGTTGGAGATTCAGCAGGCGGCGCAGTATGCAAACCGGAACATTTATTCGGCGTTTAAGGTGGAGGGGGAGGGTGGAAAGCGCATGGGGAGTACGTTGGTGATGTCGTATTTTTTTCAGGGGTATGCCATTTTAGCCAATGTGGGGGACAGCCGTGGTTATCTTTATCGGGATGGTCATTTGCGCCAGCTTACGCAGGATCACACGGTATTGAACAGGTGGTTGGAGGCCAATCAGATCACGGAAGCGGAGGCGGAGAGGTTGCGTTCGAAGAATGCTCGTTTTGTGACTCGGGCGTTGGGGGCTAGGCCGAAGGTGGAAATGGACATTTACATTGAGCCAATTTGTTTAGGAGATTTGTATTTGCTTTGCACAGATGGACTTACGGATTTGGTGGAGGATGGGGAGATTCGAGGAGTATTGGAGTGGGGTGGAGGTGGAGACTTGGAGGGGATTGCCAAGCGCCTTGTGGGTTGTGCGAACGCAAGGGGTGGAAAGGACAACATTACGGTGGTTTTGGCGTCTTTTGAGGCGGTTTCGGAGGGGGAGGATACGGAGTTTTTTTATCGGGACAAGGAACCGGCCACGGAGGTATTTCGCCGGGATCGTTTGCAGTGAAGGAGTGATGAGGGTCATGTTGGGGAGAGGGTTAGGAGGGGAGGAAGATTTAGAAATATATGGAGAGAGGGATGTTGGGATGGCCGCAGGCAGAGAAAATTTCTGCTTGAGGAAAGTCCGGACTCCACAGGGCAGGATGGTGGGTAATGCCCACCGGGAGAGATCCTAGGGAAAGTGCCACAGAAAACATACCGCCAGGCGTAGATCTGGTAAGGGTGAAAAGGTGAGGTAAGAGCTCACCGCTGAGGTGGTGACACCTCAGGCAGGGCAAACCCCATCCGGAGCAAGGCCAAATAGGAGAGCAGAGGTGGCCCGCTTCGCTATCGACTCTCGGGTAGGCTGCAAAAATCTGGTGGCAACGCCAGGTGAGAGATAAATGGCCATCGCCTGATTATTTCGAGGTAATCAGGTACAGAATCCGGCTTACAAGACATCCTTCCTCTCCTTTTTATTTTTTTTACTTTTTATTTTTTTTATAGGTTAGGAAAATTTGGAGGGTTTGATGAAAAAAATTTTAGTTCCTACGGATTTTTCAGAATCTTCGCTCTTAGGCATAGAGCAGGCCCGTCGTTTGGCGGAACTTTCTGGTGGAGAGGTGATTTTATTGTTTGTGGAGGAGCCTGTTTGGCGGGGGGGATTGCCGAAGGATTTGTTGGAGGTGATGGAGGATTATGTAAAGGCCTTGCACCAACATGCTCAGAATCGTTTGCAGGAGTTGGTGGAGAGGGATTTGGAAGGGGTGAGGGCTAGGTTTGAGATTTGTTCAGGCCATGCGGTTTCGGCAATTTTAGAGAGGGCCCAGCGCCATCAGGTGGATTTAATTTGCATGGCGACGCAGGGCTGGACGGCCCACTTGCAGTCGGCGCCGGGGAGCGTGACGGAGCGAGTAGTTCGGCGCAGTGAAGTGCCGGTGTTGGTGGTGCCTTCTCATCAGAAACAGCAGGACGGTAAGGGTTAGAGGGGAGAGGTGCGGAATGTACCATCATCTTGAGGGAGTGTTGGTGGAGAAATGTTCTTCGTATTGTGTTTTACAGGTGGGGGGGGTGGGGTATTGGGTATGGATTTCGGAGGGAACGTTTACACGTTTGCCGGGGTTGGGGGAGAAGATATTGATGTATGTGTGGTTGTATGTGCGGGAGGATCAGCTGCGCCTTTTTGGATTTTTGCAGAAGGCAGAGAGAGATTTTTTTGAGCTTT
>RFKQ01000109.1 GCA_003694635.1 Planctomycetota bacterium | reverse complement strand
CTCTATCCCCGCCCATAACGCTGCCCCCTTACCGAAGTTCCTGCGCAAACGAAGCAAACGCCACCACCCCCTCCCCTTGGTAGCACGGCAAAGCAACTCCCACGTTCTATCTGTGCTTCCATCATCGATGAAAATAACCTCGCAACTAAGGCCCTTCGGCAAGTGATGGCTTAAATCCTCTACCAAAAGAAAAACGCTCTCTTCCTCATTACAAAGAGGAATCAAAATCGACAATTCAATCGTCATCACTTCGGAGAAATCCATCATAAGAACAAAGCTCAAAATCCTGCTGAAAGACCTCTAAAAGCTGAGTATAGTTTTCCAAAATATACATCGCCACCACCCCCTTCTGATCTCGATAACGACTGCCTTGCAACTCAATCGTCATCGCTTCGGAGAAATCCATCATAAGAACAAAGCTCAAAATCCTGTTGAAAAACCTCTAAAAGCTGAGTATAGTTCTCCAAAATATACATCGCCGGCACCCCCCTCTGGCCTCGATAACGACTGCCTTGCAACATCCATACCGTGCAAATCCCCAATCTATGAGCGGGCAAAATGTCCTTTTGAGGATGATCTCCAATATACATAACCTCTCCAGGAGAAAGCCGGAATCGCTTTAAAACCTTTTCAAAAATTTTTGGATTCGGCTTATCAATGCCAATCTGCTCAGAAATAAAAACTCCCTCCGGATGAAGATAAGGCAACACCCCAAGACGCACCAACTTCTCCGCCTGCTTAATCGTGCGCCCGGAAGAAATAATTCCAATTAAAACCCCATACCGACGCAGATATCGCAAACAGGGATAAACCCCATCAAAAACCCTCAAACCATCCGCCTTGGTTCTGTGATACGCCACCACCGCAGAAGCTACCAACAAAGCCGGATTAATGCCCGCAAAACTCTCAGAAGGAAGACGCAACAAAAGCTTATCGTAATGGTGCCCATCATTGGACGAAAACTCAGCCACCACCTCAAGCAACTCCTGATAAAGAACTTCCAAATCCCCCTTCAACCCCAAATCAAGCATGGCCTGAAGACCACTACGCCTAGCCGCTTGAGCAAACTGAGTGGAAGCGTAGAGAGTGTCATCAATATCCAAAAAAACCGCTCGTAAAACGGGCTTGGCCATCTTGCTTATGCCTCAATATCAGGAAGAGGGGTAGACAGGTGGATAATGAAGAAGGCCTGGCCATCTGCTTACGCCTCAATACTCCCCCCTCCTCTATGAAATTAGTCCATTTTCTCCTTCTCAACTTTGGATATGGAAAGCTTCTCCAACCCCTGCACCACATCACCTACCCGTATCCCCCTGCTCTGAAACCAACCCAAATGAACCTCCAACGCATACTTGGCGGGTTGACCAGGAGGAGTTGCATGCTTTTCCTCCGATCCTACAGGCATATCCGCAATCTTCACAATCCTACCTTCCGCATCTAAAAAAGCCACACTCAACGGAAATTTTACCCCTCCAATTTGGAACACCAACCTTCGTTCACTAGGATAAATGTAAAGCATTCCCTCGTTAGGGCCTAATTGAGAATAAACACTGAAGCCTTCTTGACGCTTTAGCCTAGTAGTGGCCAATAAAACGTGAAGTCGATAGCCCCGGATAAAAACCACATTCGTATTACCAGCATTCATATCCGCCGAGGCGCGGCTACCAGTATCTATATCCTCAGAAGTACGAGAAGAAGAACGCTTTTTAGAAGCAGCAAAAGCTTTCTTGGAAGCAGATGGCGAAGTAGCCGCGGAAAGGGCCTCTGTGGAAGAAGACGTTTGCCGCCGGTCAGAAGAAGAGCGCGAAGTCTCTTTGGTTTGCTTCAAAGAGGATAGCTTCTTGATATTTTCTCGTACCGTTTGCCGCGCCTTTTGCATAATTTCTCTCATTTCATTCCGACTTAATCCAAACCAAGATGGATTCCGGAATACCACCCCACCCCCTCCTAGAAATAGAAATAAAATAAGAAGCATCCAGATTTTCTTGCCAGATTTCGTTGGCGCCGATTCTTTCTTCTGCTCCATCGAACCATCTCCTAGTCTAAAATAGTTTTATAAAAAGAGAAGACAAAACAGCTGCTTTTTCCGAAGTGTCTCAAAATGGGACAGGGTTACTTTAAAGAATTTGACCAGTTTAGCAACTCAATGCAAAAACTTTTTCAAAATTAGCGCACACTTTTTTTATGTATAACCCATTGCTAAAAAACAAGATATAAAAAGCAAAGCGTAAATCTTATTATAAAAATCCTATTTTTTCTTGAATAGGTACACTTTTTGCTTAAACGATAATCACTTTCCATATCTGGGTTTTCCCCTCTCCTCTCCCCCTCGGGAGGCGGGTCGGAACGGGGCGAAATCGGAAGGGGAAAACCCTCTTATTCCTCACCTTGGCAGACTGCCTTCTACCCCACCAAAGGGAGAAGGGAGATGGGAGAGTTGTTTTCTCCTATAACTCCCCCCACCCAGGGTGGGGGAGTCTTTAAAAACAGCATATCACTCATCTCAGGCCTGCGATGAATCCGGAAAACTACAAAACTTTTTTCACTCATGTCGTTTTTTCTTAAAAAAAGAGAGTAGGTTTTACCTATTGAATTGGTTGATGCTTTGGAGCGATATAGAGTTGATAGAGGTGAGAGAACTCTTCCAAGGGTAGGCCGATCACATTGCTATAGCTACCGGTTATAAGTTGGACGAAGTTTTGATCTTCGATATCGCAGGCACCGGCTCGGTCAATAGAGGGAGTATGAGCCAGATATTGCTTAATCTCTTTATCGGAGAGGGGGGACATTTTGACTTGGCTGACTACACTTTTTTGGCAGAGGAGGTAGTTCGGGGTCTGGTAGAGGCAGAGTCCAGTGATAACCTTCTGAGTTTGGCCTCGGAGGAAACGGAGCATTTCGAAGGCTTCCTCTTGATTTTTAGGTTTGCCGAGGATTTTGTTGTTGCAGCTAACCACTGTATCGGCGGCTAGGACGAAGGCATTTGGAGGGAGGGATTTAGCGGCGTTAGATGCTTTTAAGGTAGCCATACGTATGGCATAGCTGCAAGGATTTTCCCCTGGTTGAGGAGGTGGTTCTTTAGCGTGGTGATGAGCGAGGGCGAAGGCGTAGCCGGCTTCTTTTAGCAGGCGGATGCGTTGGGGAGAGTGGGAGGCTAGGTAGAAGGTAGGAGGATGGGAGTTAGACATGGTTGGCCTTTCGCGAATATATTTAGGTTTAGGTTATGTGGACACGATGGCTACGAGGGCTTGCAGAAAGAATTAATTTTAAAGAGATGATTTGGGATTTTAAAAGATTTAGGTTTATTTTGTTTATTTTATGAGTTTTGTATGGATTTGCAAGGAGAAAAGGGAATTCTTTTCTGCCAATCTGACAGTTTTATATTAGAAAAAGCAGCTGTATTTGGAAACTTTTTCGCAAATAACTGCCAATTTGACAGCAAAAAAATAGAGGTAAGGAAAGATTACTTTGGGGGAATTGCAGTTCTTTAGAGGCCTCTCTGTTTTGGCACAATTTTTGCTAATCAAAAAAAAACAAAAGACAACCTTTTGCCCAAATCTAAAGAAAGGAGTTTAATATGGACTTTAACAAATACACCACAAAAGCTAGTGAAGCTATCCAGCAAGCTATCCAAATTTCCAAACAACAAAAACACCAAGCCGTTGGCCACCTTCACATTTTACTGGCTCTTGTTCAACAAAAGAACGGAGTTGTGGAGCGTATTTTGCAAAGAGTTGGACGGAATATCTCAGAAATCCAACATAAAATCCAGCAAAAATTGTCAACCCTCCCTCAGGTCTCCCGTATAGACGGGGTTTACCTT
This sequence comes from Planctomycetota bacterium, assembly GCA_003694635.1. Lineage (GTDB taxonomy): Bacteria > Planctomycetota > J132 > J132 > J132 > J132. The sequence goes on along the minus strand of RFKQ01000109.1, from coordinate 25,868 downwards.
ACCCAAGAAGCGCAATCCGCTCTGGAAAACGCAGAAAAAGAGGCGAAAAATCTAAAAGATGAATACGTTAGCACCGAGCACCTCCTTTTGAGCCTACTCGAACTCAAAGAAGTCCAAAATATTCTCGAGATCAACAAAGATGTGGTCCTCGCCACTTTGGTTTCCATCCGGGGCAACCAGCGGGTGGTGGACCCGGATCCTGAAAACAAATACGAGGTCTTGGAAAAATACACCCGGGACTTAACAGCGTTGGCGAGACAGGGAAAAATCGACCCGGTGATCGGACGAGATGAGGAAATTCGCCGCATCACCCAAATTCTCTCTAGGCGAACCAAAAACAACCCGGTGCTGGTGGGAGAGCCAGGAACCGGGAAAACGGCTATTGTGGAAGGTCTTGCAAAAAAAATCGTGGATAGAGACGTTCCGGACCCTCTTTTAAATAAAAGGGTTCTCGCTCTAGATTTGGGAGCTATGATTGCCGGAAGCAAGTACCGGGGCGAATTTGAAGAACGATTGAAGGCGGTGGTGCAAGAAATCGAGGCTTCCGATGGTCAAATTATTCTCTTTATCGATGAGCTACATACCCTTGTGGGAGCTGGCGCGGCCGAGGGTGCTATGGACGCGGGAAACATGCTCAAGCCCGCACTAGCCAGAGGAACAATCCACGCCATCGGTGCCACGACGCTAAAAGAATTTCGCCAACACATCGAAAAGGACCCTGCCCTAGAGAGGCGCTTTCAACCTGTGATGGTGGAAGAGCCTTCTATCAAGGATGCCATTTCGATTTTGCGAGGTATCAAAGAAAAATACGAGGTTCATCACGGCGTTCGCATCCGAGACAGCGCGCTCGTAGCGGCAGTGGTCCTTTCCGATCGCTATATTTCCGATCGCTATTTGCCAGACAAAGCCATCGATTTAATGGACGAAGCGGCCTCCCTATTGCGCATCGAAATCGATAGCAAACCAACGATCATTGACCGTCTTCATCGCAAGATTCGCCAGCTTGAGATCGAGCGAGAGGCCCTGCGAAAGGAAAAGGATGATGCCTCGAAAGTTCGTCTCCAAGAGCTGGAAAAGGAACTAGCCAACCTCCAGGAAGAGGCCAAAGAGTACGAACTTCAATGGAAAGCGGAGAAGCGCTTTATCGATCGCATCAAACAGCTGAACAAGGAAATCGATGACCTTAAAGAGGAAGCGGCGCAAAAAGAGCGTGAGGGAAATTTGGAGCGTGTGGCGGAAATCCGGTATGGAGAGATTCCGAAAAGACAAAAGGAATTAGAAGAAGTACAAAAAGAAATGGAAAAAATTCAGGGCGAATTCCAACTTCTCAAAGAAGAGGTCACGGAGGAGGATATCGCCCAAATTATTTCAAGATGGACAAAAATTCCTGTTCAAAAAATCCTCTCAGAAGAAAGCCAAAAACTCGCCCATATGGAAGAAGAACTTGCCAAGCGAGTGGTTGGCCAAAAAAGGGCCATTCGAGCTGTTTCCAACGCCGTGCGGCGAAGCCGGGCCGGTATCCAGGAAGAGGAACGCCCCATTGGCTCCTTCATCTTCCTTGGCCCTACAGGTGTAGGAAAAACCGAGTTAGCCAAAGCCTTGGCCGAATTTCTCTTTAACGATGAAAAGTTCCTTGTGCGCATCGATATGAGCGAGTATATGGAAAAGCACTCTGTCTCCCGACTCATCGGCTCGCCTCCCGGCTACGTTGGACACGAGGAAGGTGGCCAGCTTACCGAAAGCATTCGGCGCCATCCCTACAGTGTGGTGCTGTTCGATGAAATCGAAAAGGCCCACCGGGATGTCTTCCACTTGCTTCTCCAAATTCTCGATGAAGGCCATCTCACCGACTCCAAGGGGCGGAGGGTTAACTTTAAAAACACCATCATTATCATGACCTCCAACCTTGCTAGCGAGCAAATTCGAGAGTTTGCTTCCAATCCAGAAAGACAGCAAGAAGAGGTCCAAAAAGTGCTCCGGCAATTCTTCCGCCCAGAATTTCTCAACCGAGTGGACGATATCCTTATCTTCGATCATCTCAAACCTGAAGAAATCGAGCAGATCGTCCAACTTCAGCTCCAAAAGGTAGCCGAGAGGCTAAAAAAGAAGGAAATCCAACTGGAATTTACCGAAAAGCTCTACCAGTTTCTAGCCAAAAAAGGCTACGATCCCCAATTTGGCGCCAGGCCGCTTAAGCGCCTCATCCAGAACCTAATCCTGGACCAACTCGCTCTTGCTATTATTGAGGGGAAAATCAAAGAGCAGGACAAAGTGCAAATCGATGTGGAAGATGACAAAATTTCTCTAAAACCCCTCCAACCCATGACGGCATAGCGCGCCCGGAGGGAAAACCTCTCTCCAGGTTTTCCCTCTTCTCTTCGAAACTGTATAGCCAATCCGGGGAAAACCTCCCCTTTAGGTTTTCCCCTTTTTTTTCGCTTTTCTGACAGCCAAGAGGGATCTTGAGCTACTGACGAGTTTTTAGAATTTTTAGAGCTTGCCTTTCCAAGGATTTGAAACCCCTCCAAAGGTTTTCACTTCTTTCCTTTTCCACTGCGGGAGGAGATCATTTGTACAAAAATTTCTATGTTTTTCCCATCTGACCACCTGTCCTTTGGAAAGAGGCTTGACCTCCTCTTTATCCACTGGTATACTATTGCCATTTTTGAGGAAGTTCTTCAGAAAACGAGAAAAGTATCCTTCCAGAAAAGAAAAGAGCTTTTTCTATGCACTTTATGGAAAGCCGCCTTGGTGGAGGGTTAGTTCAATTTTCACAAAACCGCAGGGAAAAGAAAAAAAATGACAAAAATCGCATTTTTATTTGCAGGGCAGGGCGCCCAGGTGGTGGGGATGGGAAAAGATTTATGGGAATGCGAAAAATATCGTCCCTATTTTGATCGATTGGATCGCAAAGCGGGGGAAAATATAACCAGAATTATGTTGGATGGGCCTTCCGAGCGATTGAACCAGACCCGGGTAAGCCAACCGGCCATTTTGACGGTGAGTTTTCTCCTTTTGCAGGCGCTGCAAGAAAAAAGCCATGGGGATTTCACCGCCGGCCTTTCCCTTGGAGAGTATACCGCGTTGGTTTATGCGGGTTGCATGGAGTTTGAGGAAGCGTTAGAGCTGGTGATCTTACGGGCGCGCTTTATGCAAGAGGCCTGTGATCAGACCAGAAGCGGCATGCTTTCCGTGATCGGCTTGCAGCGGGAAGCGGTGGAGGAAATTGCTCATCAGGCATCCCAAAAAGGAATTTTACAGGTGGCCAATTACAATTCTCCCACTCAGTTTGTCCTCTCTGGCGAGGATAAGGCCTTGGACTACGCGATGGAGCTCTGCCAAAAAGCCGGGGCCCGGCGGCTTATCCCTTTGAAAGTAGCTGGAGCTTATCACAGCCCCGTGATGGCCCCGGCCAAAGAGAAATTGGCTCCTTATCTGGAAAAGGCGGCCATGGAAGCGCCAAAAATTCCGTTTGTTTCCAACAGCCGAGCCATCTTTCTCAAAACCCCTCAGGAGATTCGGGAGGCTTTGATAGAGCAAGTGGTGGCCCCGGTACGCTGGTATGATTCTATGAAGCTTTTGATAAGCGAAGGTATGGGGGCCGCTTATGAAATTGGTCCGGGCACAGTTTTAAAAGGCCTAATGCGCCAAATTGATCGCAATGTAAAGGTCGTTTCTATCAATCATTTAGAGGTGTTGGAAAAGTTAAAGGAGCCATAGGAACATTGATGCAAAATCATTCAGGTGTGGATCGAATAGGATTTGAGAGTAAAACCGTAGTCATCACAGGCGCTTCCCGGGGGATTGGTTTGGAAATCGCTCGTGCATTTGCAGAAGCCGGTGCAAGTTTGGCGTTGATTAGCCGCAGCGAAGAGGGGCTCCAGCGAGTTTGCGAGGGGCTTCGCACCCAAGCCTCTCAGAAATGCTTTCCCTATCCAACGGATGTTCGCCAAAAAGTTGAGGTGGAAAGGACCATAGAGCGAATTCGAGAGGATTTTGGCGCTATCCATGTACTGGTACACAACGCGGGGATCACCCGCGACGGACTAATCGCACGCATGCAAGACCAGGCATGGCAAGACGTGCTGGACACCAATCTCAACAGCGCTTTTTGGCTAACCAGAAGCGTTTCCAAAGTTATGATACGCCAGCGAGAAGGCTCGATTCTCTACATTAGCTCCGTGGTAGGGCTAAGAGGGAATGCTGGCCAGAGCAACTATGCCGCTAGCAAAGCCGGCCTGATTGGCTTGGGAAAGTCCTTGGCCAAGGAGTTGGGGAGCCGGAACATTCGAGTGAATATTGTCGCTCCGGGCTTTATTGAAACAGAGATGATCCAGCAGCTTTCCCCCCAGCAAAAAGAGCGCATTCTAGCCAATATTCCCCTTCGTCGGCTAGGACGTCCGAAGGAAATCGCTTCGATTTGCTTATTTTTGGCCAGCTCATGGGCTAGCTATATCACAGGTAGCGTTATTCAAGCCGATGGGGGACTTTTCGCCTAGCGTTGGGATTTGCTTTTTCTCAGGGTTGGCTCTCCCATTCCCTTCTCGACAGCCTGCCATATCCGCTGGGGCGGAATGGCCTGGATACAGGAAACGGGCCATTTGCATTTTTGCAAATAGCAGGGGGCGCAGGGGGCCGTGGCAATGATTTTTTCCCCTTTTCCAAAGAAGCTTACCTCCGAGGCCACAGTTGGCCCAAAGAAGGCCACCACATACGTACCTACCGCCACTCCTACGTGCATGGCAAAACTATCTGCGCTAACCAGTATATTGCACCGCTGCACCAGCGCACAAAAGTCAGGGATGGCTAAGCTAGGAGGGGCAACCACCCGTTGGGACGCGATTTGGCGAGCGAGCTGTTGGTTGTATCTTTCTTCTTTTTCTCCCCCAATCAGGAGGACTTTTGCCGAAGTTTTTTCCAAGATAATTTTGCACAATTCTACCATTGCGTGGGGAGAATACAACTTGGTTTGGAATTTATCCCCGGCCCCGGTGTTTATGCCGACAACAAAATCATTTTCAAAAACATTGTGCTTCTCCAAAAGGCGTTGGATAGTAAAAAGATTTTTGTGCGGAACAGTTAGATCGTATTTTTCGCCATAGTAGGGCAATTCTGCCATTTCGTAGATAATTTCGACGTAGGATTTTGTGTTGTTGTGAAATTTGAGTTGGTCATCCACTCCAAGCCTTTGGGCGTACTGGGAAGAGGAATTGAAGATATCCAGGCGACCAAAAAGGTTTTTAGAAAAACCAAATTTTCGGCCAGCACTCACTTGCACGGCCAACGATAGAGCCACCTCTTCCTTATCAAAATTGTACACGAAATCAAATCGTTCTGTGCTAAGGGTGAGGATACTTTCTTCGCTCAGGGAATAGACCTTATCCACACCTGCGACAAGTTTGAGAAGAGGTTGGGCGTTTGGGCGTGTGATCCAGACGATTTCGCTAGCAGGATACCGTTTTCTTAAGCCTTTCAAGATGGCTGTGGTCCGCAGAACGTCGCCCAAGGCGGCGAGCTTAATGATCAAAATTCTTTTTTGGATAGGGTAATAAGAGAGGCAAGAGGGGCAGTCATTGCCAAAAACGCACGGTTTTTCCCCAATATAATATTTACAATCCATTCGTAGTTGCTTTTTCATATTTTTCTTTTAGGTGTCTTCTTCTCAATAGTGCCTTTACTCTTATCCACGAGAGTATAAAAAGGTAAAAATAGAGCGCAGAGGCCGTTAGGAATCCCCCTATAGCAAAGGAATGGGGAAAGTAAAAAATTTCCAAGCTCTCCGTTTCTTTTTGGAGATAAACCCCTATTCGCCCATCGGATGTAGGGTTGATTTTTGCCCCGATAGAAGGGCGGAGTTTCCACCCCTTCTGGTGGTTTTGATTGACCACGATAAACAATGGAGCTGGCCAGATAGGATAGAGCTGGAGCGCATTGGGAGAAAACGTATAGGGCAGGGGCAAATTCCAAAAGTGTGGGGAATACACCTCTAGAGCTTGGGATAGGGCCGGGATTTTCGCTTTTTTCAAATAGAGGATCCCCAGCCCGTTGAGGGTTCCGCAGTTGCGCAAAAGCGCAGGATACATAGAGCTATTGGCTCCATAGGGAAGAGAAATGTGGAAATGGTTTAAGATATCATCATAGATTCGCGGGATCTCTCGGTTAGGGAGGTGGATTTCACCTCCATGAAGAAGCTGAGGGTAGTGGTGTTGGAAATGATCCAAAAGGCTTGGAGGCGGGGATGGTATGACCAGTTTGTTGGGGCAGAGGGAAAGGGAAGAGAGCATATTCACCTGTTTAAAGATCGTTGGAGTAGAAGAGGGCGAGAGAGGGGGAATGGGAAAACAATTCCAGAGTGCCTTTCCGTTCACAAGACATAGGTCGGAGAAAATAAGGATATAGAGGAGGATTGTTCCTTTTTTCCACATCTGACTTCGATGGGTATAGACCCAGGTACCGCCCCAACCTACAATCATACAGAAATAGAATAGAACAATCCCTAGCCAGCGGGAGGGCAAGGAAAAGAAATTTCCCACATAGGGAAAGGCCTTGAGCAACTGCCAAGGGGAGTAGTCGATAAAGTTTCCTAGGGAGAATAAAAAAGCTAAAATCAATAGAAAGAGCGGGTATTTGGTTTTAGAATATTGCTTCCAAAGACCTAAGGAGAAAAAAATCAACGACAGGGGAGAAAAATAGAGGGCGTACTCCTGCCAACCATAGTGAAGAAGGGATTGAGTGTGTTTGGGGAAATAGAGCAAATCCGCTTGATTTCTTGCAAAGAAGATTGCAGGGAGCGTTGAGAAAGGTATTCTATCTTTCAGAGAAAGCACGTCCAAGGGATGGCTATACCTCAGCGCTTCAAACATAGGCAAGATTTTCACCCCGGCCATCAAGAATGTACCAATCAAAAGCGCGACGTATCCCAAAAGAGGGCGAACTTCACTCTCCTGTCTGCAAAGCAAGATGGTTTGCAAAAAAAGCATCACCAACACCATCGAAAGGAAACTCGCCCCTCCATCAAAAATTATAAACGCAAGGAGCAGCATAAGGTGCAAAATGTAGAAGTGGTTTTGTCGAGCTTTCAGAAAAAAATACCAAATATAAGGTAGATACCCCATAGAAAAAACGGAGATTTGTCCATAGCAAACGCGCAGGATAAAAAAACCGCTGTACATATAAATTAGGGGAGTAAACCACAATGCTGGGCCAGCCCAGAGGAGGCGCTTGCCTAGCAAATAAAAACCCCATGAGCCGAGAGTGAGATAGAGAAAAATTTGCAGCTTTAGCCCTAGCACAGTTCCCGAGAGGAGCACGGTGATAAAACTTGGTGAGAAGAATCGTGAATGGGGGTTTGCCAAAAGCGGCTGACCTCCACAATGGTAGGGATTCCAGAGGGGAACTTGGCCGAAATCCACCAGGGTCTTGCGCTGAACTTCGGTCAAGAAAAAGGCATAGTCCCAATCTTTTCTTCCCCAATTTTGGGGTTGGAGAAAGAGAGGAAGGCAAAATCCAAAGGAGACGATGGAGTACAAAATCAGAGCTAAGAGATCTTTTTTCACCTTCTTTTCCAGACGTTTAGAGTTTGCCTATTCTAGAGAATTCCCATTTTGTGAAATTATTTTTTGACATTTTCCTTGAAATCTTCTGGAAAACCGTTCTCGAATATGGTATTATATCCTACAAAACTGACTGGCTTGGTTGGGGTTTTTATGCCCCTCCAAATTCGCGAATTTGATATTATATCATACAAACCCAGGTTAGCCAATCGAACTGTATCGAAACCAAAATCCACATGGAGCCAATTCAGAAAGTTTTAGCGGCCATTGATTTTTCAGATACCACCATGCCGGTGGTAAACACGATATTGCGACTCCACTATACGTTTTTTCCAGAGTTTGTTTTGTTGCATGTAATCGGGACTAGGATCATAGAGAATCTCCAACAAACCTCCTCTCTTTCTCTAGAGGATGCCATGGAATTTGCCCAAAAGGAATTAGAACCTTTATGGAAGAAGATCCTTCCTTTGTTGGACGAGGCTGAGGTAAAGTATCAACGTCTATTCCGCCGCGGGATTCCTCATCAGATGATTGCCAAAACAGCTGCGGAGGAAAGCTGCGACCTGATTTTAATGGGATGCCATAGCCACCTAGGGATAGCGGAGTTGTTTCTGGGAAACACCGCCAAAAAGATATTTCAAGAAACCAATTTACCAGTCATTTTTGTTAAGCCAGAAGAGTAGGAATGGAGAAACAAACCTTTATTCCAAAGCAGGATGAGCTCTTTGAACAAATTTTTCAGCCCCCGGAGCAGAAATATTTAGAAAGCCTTGCCGAGGAGTGCATTCAGCCTTTATATCGCCACTATTTTCGCGTAGAGCAACTCCAGCTCGAAAACATTCCCCCGCGCAGAGGTTTAGAAGGTCCCCCTCGTATTTTTATCGCAAACCATTCGGGAATGGCCTTTCCGTGGGACGCTATGATGCTTGGGTACGGGCTGGGCCAGCATCTGCGGGAGTCGGAACAGAGGCGCTTTGAGGAGGCTCCTCGCTCTATCGCCGCTCCGGCTCTTTCCCATATGCCCCAAATGGCTCCCTATTTCCTACCAGGATGGTGGCGCAAGGGCGGCGCTGTGGACGCCACCTTTAACAACTTTGACGCTCTCTTATCCAGAGGCTACGATGTCATCATTTACCCCGAAGGTATCGCAGGCATAGGAAAAGGGTTCAATAAACGCTACCAGCTCCAGCGATTTAGCACCTCGGTGGTGAAGATGTCCCTGAAGCACAACGCCAAAATCGTGCCCATTTGCGTCATCAACGGGGAGTATATCAACCCCTTTGCCTATAGCCTGGATGTGGTCAACAAAGCCGCAAACGCTGTCGGGATCCCTTATATTCCCATCGGCCCTTTAACCATTTTAGCAGCGCTTTTTCCTTTTATGTTTTACGCCGGCCTGCCGGCAAAGCTGTATATGATTTACCAAAAGCCTATTTCCATCAAGGAAATGGTTTCCTACCGCGACTACGAAGAGGTCTCCGAAGAGGAGTTCCGCCTTTTGGCCCACAAACTCAAGCGAATTATGCAAGTGGAACTTTACCGAGGGGTGAAAAAATACGGCCAAAAACCCTTCCATTTTATGGAATTTTTATCCCATTTGCTCTGGAAAGCGGGGAAACAGCGCAAAGGGATGCTCCCCTTCCTATGGCCCGATCTCTTCCAAACCCAATGGCATCGCTACCACGGCGGCGATGTTGGCGCCTTTCGGCGCTTTTTGCGCACCCTCCCCTACCTTACCCCGGGCTTTGGCTGGCTGTTTCTGTTGTGGCAGAACTGGCCGCGCATTTCCCAAAAAGCCAAAACCATCAAATTTGCCCTTCGGAAAGGAAAACGCACCTCTCCCACTTCTTCCGAAAAAAGATAGTCCCCAATGTAACTTATGCTTTGTCCGTTGGGGAAATAAAAAGCATCCTTTTCTCTACATTGCTCGATATTTCGCTCATTCCATCGATTTTTTATCTTTATCTGTGTTAATCTGAGGCCTTTTCCCCAAGTATTGATATTTTATAACCCTCCAAGTAGACGGAAGTCAAAAGCGGCCTTTGCGAAAATAAATAAATTTACACACCAACAGACTCAAAACCAAAGTTTATGGATGGCTTTCCAATATTTCTTGAATTCATCCAGAACCAAATTGGTGTTGTCATTGAACGCTGCCGGTGGCGCCCCCTTCAAAGTTTCTTGAAATCAAGACTTCAAAAACTTTCAATAGAAGACTTGCCTTCCTACCAAAGGTTTCTCATTCAATCTATGCCAAACTCCCAAAAAGAGTGGGAGGAACTTGTTCAAAATCTAGTGGTTCCCCATACATTTTTCTACCGAAATCAGGCAGATTTTCAGGCTTTGGCCAAATTGATAAAAGAATCAATAGCCCAAAAACCTTCCATCAATATATGGGTAGCCGGTTGCTCCACAGGAGAAGAGGTCTATAGCATTCTCCTTCATTTGCAAGAAGAAGGGATTTTCAGCCGCATTTCCGATCTCCATATTCTAGGAACAGATATTCACCAAGAAGCACTAGGCATCGCCCAACAGGGGCGTTATTCTTCGCCTAAAATTCGCTTTATTCCCCAAAAATATCATAAGTACTTCCAAAAAGATGGTGAATACTGGCAGATCCTCCCCTCCATCCGCGCAAAGCCGAAATTTCTCTACCATAATCTCCTCCAACCCCATCCCCCTCCGCCTAAAGGAAAATGGGACTTTATCTTTTGTAGGAATGTCCTTATCTACTTTCACCCAAAAACCAAAATAGAAATAATCCGAAAATTCTACCAAAGCCTAACCGAAAATGGCTGCCTTTTTCTAGGCTATTCCGAACACTTTGACACAAAAGCATTAGATTTCCGCTTGGAAAACTTTGCAGGAAGCTATTTTTATCGCAAAACAAAAAGTTTCCGCTCGCCTAGCCATTTACTCCTCTCGTTGCAAACTTATAAATTAGCTCAGGATATTGGCCCAGCTTGGATAAATAGACAAAAAACAAAATCTTCAAATTCCATTTTGCCCTCTCCTCCCTCTCCGAATTACCCTCAGATTCGACAACTTATCCAACAGAAAAAGCTACAAGAAGCCCAACAACAACTTCTAGAGTATCTTCATCGTTCTCCCTGTCCCAAAGGTTATATACTTTTGGCAGATATTTATGTGCTTTTTGAAGAATTTGCCTTAGGTATCGAGTTTTACGAGCGAGCTCTACAACTTCAAAAAATACCTGAAGTCTATCTATCGCTAGGTTTTACTTTTTATTCGCTATGTCAGTATAGCTCAGCGGTCTCTTATCTACAAAAACGCCTCTCCTTCGAGCCAAAATGCGCACTTAGTCATTTTTATTTAGGCATATGCCACAAATGCCTATCCCAACCTTCCTCGGCAAAGGAGCATTTCCAAAAAGCCCGCTATTTTTTTTCCACAAAAGAAAATATCGATTTAAAATACACCACTCTACCCCTTCTCCAAGGAAGCCGGAATCAAATTTTAAAAACCATCGAGAGGGAACTTGAGTGATAGAAGCCGGCAACCGGCTGAAAAAAATTGTTTGATTTCTTCTGAGCGCAACATAAGGTACATTATCGGAAATTTTGGCGAAAAATATCCCCCCCTCTCTTATCACCTCACCACCCAACAATCAATCGATTCCCTAAACATCAAATCCTATTCAATCCCACTCACCTTCCCCCTCAGTTCCTAAAAAGCAACCAATCCAGCTATTCCCCCATACTCTACTTCCAATACCACTCACAACCAAAACACCTAACTCAGTATCCCTCTCTTCTCTCCATACTATTTCACCCCCATCATACTAAATAAACCATATTGCGAGCTTCTTCGCTGGATTTGAAGCTCTCCAAGAGAGGTGAAATTTTAGAATGAAAAGATGAAAAACCTTTCCTAAACCTTTCCCTTATTAAATGAGACAATTTTCTCCAAACAAAAATAGCAAACTACCTTGGCTAGACGCTGAATAGACAAATGTCTATTTTAGATATCCAAATAATAACGTTTGCAATCATACCCCCCTAAAACGAAGGTTTCCCCACCCAACCACAGCCCATGAAAAATTACCATCACTTCAAAAAACCGTTTAGTCGGCCGAAAATAAATTCAAAACTCTCTAAAATAGCATCTGGACTAGCATTGAAACGAGTAAAGGGCTTTAAGGTACTGGTTCTCCCTGTTCTTTGACTTTCTTTCTTAATCTAAGTTGATCCAAATTTTATTTCTGGTTTTCTAAGACGCACCTTCTGAGCCTTAAAAGAGAACCTTCCTAGAGTAGCCTTTGAATTGAGAACTGGCTCATCAAAATTTCCCACCGGTTTGGATCATGAGGGCATCTGGCCTCAAAAAACTATCTCTAAAAAGCTACTACAAAGGGAAAAAAACCGTTCCAAAAGTATCGGAAAAATAACTCTTGACTTTTTCCTGTTTTGTTGTATAATCTAATCTTAACCTCATCGGGGAATTAGTCTGTGGTGGCTGTAGCTCAGTCCGGATAGAGCACCTGGTTGTGGCCCAGGAGGTCGTGGGTTCAAGTCCCATCAGCCACCCTATTTATTTTCAACTAGAAGCGAAAAAATGCAGGCCAAATACAAGGAAAAATTTTATCCCTCCCTAAAACTCCACCACAAAGAGCCTAGTCCAAAAGAACTCCCCCATATACATCAAAAAATCTCCCACTGAAAAATAATCAAGTATCCCTCGGGAACTGCCCCAAACAAGCCTCAGGGCCAAGAAATGCCTCTAAACTTTAAAAAAAAGCCAAAACAACTAAGCCTTGGCTAAGAATTCTCTTGAACTACACACTGAGCAAAGCAACCCCATCCCCCAAACAACACTCACCGTAGACCATTGCCCAAAACAGCCCCGAAATAAACCACAAACTTCTCCCCACAACCTCCACTCAATCTATCGCAGGCTCCACAGACTTCCAAAATAAATAAGAAATCCCCCTATACCCCAAACCATCCAAAGAAAACTCACCGGCAAACTCAACCTGAAATCCAGCCTGCTCTGCCATACCAACAAATTCCCCTCCATTCCCTACCTCCAAAGAACTCAAAAAACAAATCCCTCTCGCCCCAGCTCTGCAAAGCCGAAATAGCTCACTCAATCCCTCCCTAGACAAAGAACGAAACGGCAAAATATCCTCCAATACCACCCAACCAAAGTGCGAAGATGGCAAACTCTTCGCCTCCTCCAGGGAAATATTCCAACAAGAAAAAAGTGAAGCAGAATAATCCAAATCCTCCAATACCCTATCCCAAACAAAACTCAATGCACCCTCCCGAACTAAACTCTCCCGAAGCCCCTCGTACACACTCCGATGAAAAGGCTCCCTCCACAAAGGTAGACGAGGATGCAAAACGCAAACCCTAGCCCCCAAACTCATCAAAGCAAGACCAAGTCCCAAATGGGGTCGAGCTGTAGCCAAAAGAAATTCCATATCTGACCAAGAAGAAAAAAAATGCTCCCGAATGCTTTCCAACTGATTCAGCGTCAACCTCACCTCCCCATCCACCCTCGCCTGCGAAAAATCCTCCTCGAACTCCCAAGTACCTCCCCCATCGTCCTGCTCCCCCTCTCCAAAAACTGATGAAGAAGAAACTTCCTCATCACCAGGAAGAGAAGACACAGAATACAAAAAAGAACTCACTCTATAGCACCCCCAAAAACAAATCTTATAAAGAAGCCACAATACACTCACACGTATCCAACCAACAAATCTTAAAAAACACCTCCCAAGCTCCCGCCAACGGAACAAATCCCGAATACGCCTCGCCGGCCTATCCGCCCTCGCCAATATACGCCTGCAAAATAAAGCCATAAAATCCCCCGTATCCAACCTATCCACCTGCCAAAAACCCAAAACTTGCTCCCCAACCTCTCCTCCTCCCCCCTCAGAAGGAAAAAAAAGAAATACCCGATTCTGTAAAAATAAATGGAGCACAAAAATCTTAAATAGCGTCTTTGTATTCGGCCGATTTGGAAGAAATACAGCAAAATATTTATAACCACGCAACTGGGAAAACATCCAAAAAAAATACCCCAATTTGGCCCATTTAGAACCTCCCGGCAAGGAATAAACCCGAACCTCCCTCCCCTCTAAACCCCGAGTTAACCTCTCCAAAGCCGGCGATAACTTCCCTACCCCAACCGAACCCCGAGAAAACAAAACAAACGATACCTCCAAAGCCCTCTCCAAAAGCCGAGAACCAAGCCCCTGCGTAAGCCAAAACACAAATAACCTAGGCGGAAAAGGCAAAGAATTCCCTGAAAAATCCATCTCGCTCTCCTTCGAAATCCTATTCACAACCTCAAACCTCCGAGCAAATTAAAACACAACCTAAAAAGCAACTCACTCCCAAGCTCCCCTCCTCTAAAAATCCTCATCCCTCAGCCCCTTCAGCCAACTCCCCAACACACCAACGCACAGAAAAAAAAAAGACTCCCCTTCTCCAAAATTATTCATCGCTACCACCAAACCCGTCCCTAGACAATTAGACATTTGTCTAGACACTTGTCGTATCCAAGTTTTTTGATCTCCCCACATTTTTTTTAAACTAAGGGAAGCGGAGAGGCCCCTGATAGGACAAAAGTCTAAGTTGTATGTCTATCTTTGTTAGAGGGAACCTTCCCCCCCCTTCCGCCTAACTCCCTCCCCCCTCCGCAAACCCAAAAGCTCACTGTAAAGACTTTGGTACCTCTCCGCTACGCTCCGCAAAGAAAAACGCCTCTCCACCGTCTCCCGCGCCTGCCTCCCCAAACACTTCGCCTCCGAAAAACAACTCATCACAAACCCCATCGCCTCCGCCAATGCCACCGGATCCCCCACAGGAACCAAAAGCCCATTCTGCCCAGAAACCACCACATCCAAATTCCCACTTACCTCCGTCGTAATCACAGGCATCTCCAACGACATCGCCTCCAATAACGTATTCGATAACCCCTCACCACGACTAGGAAGAACCAAACAATGCGCCTCCTGATAACGAGCCCGCATATCCGAAGAGGGGGGAAAAAACCTCACATTAAACTCCACCCCCAAACGCCTCGCCAACCGAGGATAATCATACTCAGGATAGTGGTGCCCAAAACAACGCACCTCAAAACAATTCGCCATAAATCTCCTCTGCAAAATGCGAACTGCCTTTAGTAAAACGTCTATCCCCTTTTGGGGATGCCTCCGACCAGCATGAAGAAAAACCCATTTCCCCACAGAAGGAAACGAAACCGTACGAGAAAAATACTCCACATCTACCCCATTCGGAATAAACAATATCCGCTCCGGAGGAAAACCAAACTCCAATAACTCCTCCTTTACCTGCGAACTAATGGCAATCACCCGATCCGCTAAGTATAAAATGGATAAGGCCTTGCGAAAATGAGCAAATGTGGACCCCACATAAAGATCACCAAACCGCCCTGCACAAGCAATTTTAACAATACACCTCTTTCGAAGAAGCTTAGCCGCTAAAATAGAAACCACCGCATGGTGAAACGCCTGGTGGCAATGCAAAATATCAAATTCCCTCCTGTGGCGCAAAAGATAACCAAACAAAGGCAGAGAATTCTCCATAAACCGATAAGGAAGCGGAAAACCCATTCGCCTTATCTCCACCCCATCCAAAACCTCCCTCGCTGGCCACTCCGCCTTCTGCCGATTGGTGATCACAGATACCACATTCCCCCACTCCACCAACTTCGTTGCAAGACGCTGCGCCTGAATCTCCGCCCCCCCCACAATGGGATAAAACTGCTGCAACAACATAAAAATCCTAGGCGAAATTTCCGCTTTTCGTCCAAACATTTCCCTACTTCCCAAAACAACTCTAAAAAAATCTAGCCTTCCTCCCCCACAGGCGGCAATAACACCCTATCCACAAACATCAAATGCCATAACTCCAACATCAATAAATTCCATAACAAATACTGCCAATCCTCCCCCCGCTGATGCCTGTCCAACAAATCCTCAACCGCTTTCCGCTGAAAATACCCCCTCTCCACCGCACGCTGACTAAGCAGCGTATCATAAGCAAACTCCCTAAGCTGGTGGCGAAACCAATGATCCAAAGGAACCCCAAAACCCATCTTCCTCCGATGAATGATCTCCCCCGGCAGATACCTCCCCGCCACCCTCTTGAAAATGTACTTCCCTACCCCCTCCCTTAACTTCCAATCCGATGGAATGCGCGCCACAAACTCAATCAACACATGATCCAACAGCGGAGAACGTACCTCCAAAGAATGCGCCATCGATGCAATGTCCGTCTTGGTCATCAATGTGTCCGGCAAATAATTCTGAAAATCAAAATCCAACGTAGCATCCAAAAACGTCCTACCATCAGAATGGGCATACTTCTCCAACATAAAATCAATGGTCCGATAATGGCGAAGCTGCGACAAAAACTCCAAAGTGTAAAACGAACTCTGGTAAAGCTCGTGAAAATGAGCAATCCTATAATAATAGTCCAAATGCGTCCGACTCAAACGCATCCAACGACGAATATTGGACAAAATCCCCCCACTCCTAAAAAATCCCCAATACCTCCACTTGTGCGCCATATTCCGAAAAAAAGAATATCTCTCCAAACCCAAATACCGACCATAACCCGCAAAATTCTCATCCCCACCATCCCCACTCAAGACCACCGTCACATGCTCCCTCGCTAACTGACAAACATAAAACGTCGGTATCGCCGAGGCATCCGCAAAAGGCTCATTGTAATGCCACACCAACCTCGAAAAAATCTCCTGCGCCCGAGGAGTGACCACCAACTCATAATGCTCCGTCCCAAAGGCTCGCGAAACCACCCGCGCATAGCGAAGCTCATCGTACTCCTCCTCATGAAAACCAATAGAAAACGTCTTCACCGGACGATCCATACACTCCGCCATCAAAGCTACCACCATCGAAGAATCTATCCCCCCCGAAAGAAATGCACCCAACGGAACATCACTCACCAACCGCATCCCCACCGCCTCTTTTAAACGAAATACCAACTCCTCCTCCACCCGACTCACCTCCCCCTCCGTGCCCATGGAAAACTGATCCCCATAAGAAAGCTTCCAATACCGACGCACAGAAAAACGACCCCCTCTCCATAAAAGACAATGCGCCGGCGGCAGCTGCTCAACCCCCTCAAACGCACTGTACGGCGAAGGCACAGACTGGTAAACCAAATAATGATGAATCGCCATCAAAGAAGGACGCGGCTCAAAATCCGGCAACTGAAGAATGGACTTCACCTCCGAAGCAAAAACAAATCGATCCGATAACGACGCAAAATAAAGCGGCTTCTGACCCATCCGATCCCTCGCCAAAAAAAGAACTCCCTCCCCCTCATCCCAAATCGCAAATGCAAACATCCCCCGCAAACGCTCCACCAAAGCCGGCCCCTCCTCCTCCCACAAATGAACCAAAACCTCACTGTCCGTCTGAGAACGAAACCGATGACCCTTCTCTATCAACTCCCCCCTAAGCTCCAAAAAATTGTAAATCTCCCCATTGTACACCAACCAAACACTCCCATCCTCATTGCAAAGCGGCTGATTGGCCGAAGAACTCAAATCTATAATCGCCAAACGCGTGTGCCCCAAAGCCACCTGCCTACCCCGCCAAATGCCACAAGCATCCGGCCCCCGATGAGCAAGAACCTCAGCCATCTTCTCCAATACACCCTCCTCCAAATCAAGCGGAGGATCCGATACAACAACTCCAAAAATACCACACATCGCTTACTTTACCACCTCCGCATAAATCCTTAACTCTACGAGCATAACTGAGCCAAAGGAGTGAGCTGAATCTGAGAAGGATCAAGATTGGCCAAAGAAATCTCAAAAATCGTCTCCGCCCCCACCACCTCAAACTCCAACGCATCATTGCGAATGTCATAAAAAATATCCTTCTCCGCCAAATTGTCCGTCCGCGCCGAGGAAAAAGAAAGAAAATACTTCCCCGGACCAAGCCACATCACCACCGGTAAACGCGCCTCTAAAAGAGCCCCCCTCTTCTGAGGCGGCACAGAAATATTCTGTTTCTTCGTCGAAGTACCAAAAATATCTATACCCTTGGCACTGCGAACAAAAAATCCAATGATACTCTCCGGCAAATCCTGATAAAATAACACCCTACAATAAAAAATATACCTCTCCCCCGAGGTTAAAACCAACGTCGGCCTCCCCTCCATATCCAAAATTCCAAAATCCACTACCTCCGCCTGCCGCGTGCCATAGCGGCTCTCCTGCTCATGCCCCTGACAGCCTTCAATCCGAAGATACTCTAACGCCTTCTCCCTCAAAGAAACAGAACTCTCCCGAACCTCCACAGCAGAGGCCTCCCCAGCCTCACTAGCCTCTCCACCCCCTTGAGAACGACCAAAAAGCAACTCGTGATAAGCCAACGATACCTGCTTGGGAGAACCTTCGGTCAAAATCCGACCACGCTCCAGCAAAAAGGCCCTATCACAAAGATAATTGATCATGTTGATATCGTGGGAAACAAAAAAAATTGTGGTCCCCTTCCTCCGAAGCTCCTGCATCTTAGCCGTACACTTTGACTGAAATTTCATGTCCCCCACAGAAAGAGCCTCATCAATAATCAAAATCTCCGGCTCTACACTGATCGCCGTGCTAAACGTAAGCCTAGCTTGCATACCCGTAGAATACGTCTTAAATGGCTTGTCAATAAACTCCCCTAACTCACTAAACTCAATGATCCAGTCCATCTTTTTCTGAATCTCACGACGCCGCAACCCCAAACAAATCCCCCCCATCACAATGTTCTCCCTACCCGTGTAATCCGGATGAAAACCACTCCCTAACTCCAAAATCGCACTCACCCGACCATTGATCTCCACCTCCCCCGCAGTCCTGTCCAAAATCCCCGCCACAATTTTCAATAGCGTGCTCTTGCCCGCCCCATTTCGCCCCAAAAAACCACAAACCTCCCCCTTCTTTACCTCCAAATTAATATTCTGAAGAGCTACAAACTCCTCGCAAAGCCTCCGAGAAGTAAAAAACTCCCGAAGAATATCCAACGGCGATCTGTAAATCCGAAAAACCTTGCTCAAATTGCGAATGCGAATGGCAAAATCCCTGTGAGCCAAACCCATAAACCCTAAAATTCTCCCTCAAATCCTCGCAAAAACAAAACCTCGCGAAAACAAAAACCCAATCCACCCCCACACTCCCTCAAATCCTAACCAAACTCACAACACATTCCCAAACATAACCTTTAACCTAGAAAATACATAAAACCCACCATAAAACGCCAACAACGAAATCCCCATAAATACCCCCCAAGAAACAGGATGATAAAACCCCCCATAATAAAATACATCCTGAAAACACCAAATCAAATGACTAAAAGGATTGGCCAAAAGTATGGGCTGAAAAGGCCCCGGTACCCACTGAGGAAGATAAAAAATCGGAGCAATGTACATCCCCACCGTCGTAAATACCTGCACCAAATCCTTCAAATCCCGAAAAAATACCTGAACTCCCGAAAGAAATAAACCAAGACCAAACAAAAAAATAAACTCAAAAAAAAATAATACCGGCAACAACCAATACGTACTGTGCACATAACCATAACGCAAAAGAACATAACCCACCAGCACACAAGTGGAAATCATCTGAGTAAATAAAACCGAAAATATAACCTTCGCCGGCAATACCTCCTGAGGAATGATCAACTGCTTCACCAAATTGGCATTGTCCACCACCGCACAAGTAACCCTATTCATCGCATCCTGAACCGCCAGCCAAGGAATAATCCCACTCAAAAGATAAACCGTGTAATCCAACGGAAATTCCCGACTCCCTCCCACCTTAACCTTAAACACAAACGTAAATATAAACACGTACACCGACATTAAAATCAAAGGATGACCCAACGCCCAAAAAACACCCAACACCTGACCAGCATACCTCTCCGATATCTCCCGACGCGCCATCTCCACCGTCAAAGAAGGATTCTTCACAAGCGGTAAGAAAGGATAAAATAACCAAGCAAAAAAAACCTGAAAATAACTTCTCCCCAATCCAATCTCCCCCGATTTGTCAAAATAAATCTCACTCGCCAAAAAAATGGAAAAAAGGCAGAAAAACAACCCACCATAAGACGCATAAGGGGAAATGACCACACTCTTGAAGTGCTCCGAATCCTCAAACGGCAAATAGTAAATAACCACCGCCTTGTCCAAAATTTTGGCCAAAATATAAGCCTGAATAAGAAATTTTTTGACCGGATAACCCACGTGAAAGAGAGCAAGCCGAGAAAACCTAGAAGAAGACCATAACAAACGAGAAATAATCTGATAAGAATACCGATAAGAATAAAGCTCGTAAGAAACCCCCGAAGGAATGCTGATCCGGGCAGCTTCTAAATTCGCGTAAGCCCCCCGGTGAATATAAAAAAAATATCGCTCTAAACCGGGCAAAGCAAAAATCTTCTTGAGCAAAAACCCCGGATGATTCTTGGTGATCAAACCCAACGTCTGAAAAGAAAAAGAAGCAGCAGAGGGAAAGCACTCCTTCGTATTGCTATGCATACCGCTTACATCTCATAGACAATCGCTCAAAACAACGCCCGAGAAAGCCTGAACCAAAAAAAATAAAAAAACATTGCACTCCCCCTCCCTTCAGTTATAATTTAAATACCAAAAAACACACTCAAAATACTCACAAAAACAAAAAATTATAAAATTTAAATAGAAAAAGTCAACCAAGAACTCTAGAATCCCCCCTCCATGAAGCAGAAACAACCTAGCCCAGAAAAAAAAACAAATCAAAATCTTTTCCAGAAACTCAACCTCTTCCTCAACACTAAATATGGCCGCTATGCCCTCCTCCTCTCCAGCGCCCTAGGCATAGGTCTGCTCAATTTCGCCCTCTTCCTACATACAAAAACACCTAAAGAGCTCCAAAACTTTCAAATCATCCGCAAAAACAACCAACTCTACTGGATCTCCGAACAACCAAAACCCAAACAAGGGCTTTTTGGGGTATGGCCAAAAGAAACAGTACAACAAATACGAAAAATAACCCTAGTCTATTGGACCATCCTCTGCATCCTTCTCTATCTTTACACAAAATCCCAAGGACAAAAAATTCTCCTCCTGGAATGGGCCCAAAAACATCCCCTCGCTATCGCAACCCTAATTTTTCTTCTCCCCTTCGCCATCACCCGCCTAACCCCCCTGCTCTACTACTTCAAACCGAAGTTTTTCCCCGACTCCCACACCTATATCGCTATCTGGAAACAAATGGAAAAAGGCACTTGGCCTACCCTCGCCTTCCGACCTCCCGGCTACCCCACATTCCTATGGGCAATCTTCCAACTATGGCCAAGCTGGAAAGCCGTCGTCATCGCTCAAATGATCCTCTCTATGTTAAGCTGCCTCTTTCTAATCTACACCATATATAAACTCTATCCCCAACTTACCATCCCCGCCGCCATCGCTATGGCAGCTTTCAGCTGCAGCAACACCTACCTCCTCTACGACCTCTCCATCCTAACAGAAAGCCTCACCGCCTCCACCTACCTACTCGCCCTTGCCCTCCTGATCAAAGCACTCTACACCAAAAAACATCGCTACTTCCTGCTCACCTCACTCCTCCTCGCCTACGCCACCCTCCTGCGCCCCGCCGCCCTCTCCTGGGGAGCCGTCCTAGCCCTAACCGCCTTCTATCTCTATAAAAATCAATATGGCCTTGCCTCTATCCTCTCCCTCTGGATCCCCTTCACCCTCACCTATATAGGACTCTGCCTCTATAACCTCCTCACCTTCGGACTGTTTGCGTTTTCTCTAATGGGAAATCTAGCCATCTTTGGAGCTACCGCCACCTACGCAACCCCACGACCGGAATTTCCAAACAAAATCAACCAAGTTATCCACAAAGTCCACAGAAGTATCAGCGAAAAAGAGCGCCAAATCCTACAACACTCCTGGAATAGAGAAAAATTCCAAAGCCTTTATCAAAAATATTTTGGTTATGCCATCTACCAAACAAATCTTCTACCTATCCGTAACCTAGCCCTCTACGGAGAGCTAAAAAAAGTAGCCGCCCTAGCCATCCTAGAACACCCTCAGCTCTACTGTAAAACCATTTTGACCACCAACCTCACTTTCCTTTTCCACAACATCAAAAGGAAAACCTACTTGTTCTATCAAATGGAATTCTTGTCGAAACCCAGCTTCCTTGAGCGAGCCTTTACCCTCCACGAATGGATAAACAGCTTTCTTTTCCGAACCTCCCTCTGGCCCATTCTTGCCATCCTTATCTTCCTATTCGCCCTCCTCCGTTGGATAAAATCCTCCTTTCAAGACAAAGAAGCCTTCCTTTTGATCCTCCTAGGAAGCATCGCCCTCTCCGCCTCCCTCCTCGTCTCTCTCGTCTCTATGCCCCTACTCCGATACAGCTACCTCGTGGAATTCACCTACTACCTCACCGTGGCCCTCAGTCCCCTGCTGCTCTGGAACAAAATAAATCAAAAGGAAAAAGAAAACCAAAAAGAACCCTCCCCTCCAACTAGCGATTGATTCGCTCCAAAATCTCCCGCTGAACCCTCTCTGACGCCGACTGAAGCGCTTCCTGAACCGTCTTCTTCCCCTGCAAAGCAAGCTCCATCTCCGGGTTTACTATATCCGCCTCCAGCCGACCATATCCGGGAATAGAAGGCGGCAAAATCGCATACCGAATCTGACGCATAAAAACCCCTAAACTCCCCGACCGGGAACGAAGCTCCTCATATACCCTCCGATGAACCGGAATTTGTTTCAACCTCAAACACCATAACTTCTGAACCTCGTAAGAAGTAAAATAGCGAATAAAATCATACGCAATCTCTTTATGCCGGCTTGACCTAAAAATCACCAAATTGTTCCCCCCAATGTTCGTACCAGAACGAGGAATCTCACCCGCCTCCACAATCCCCGCCTGCCTAGCACGCCGAACACCAATCCTAGGAATCAACCCTACCCCAAAACGAATGCCACGAGCACGAAACCGCTCCGTCGCCCACGGCCCCATCAAAATCATCGCATATCGATTGGAAAGAAATCCTAACTCGGGTGAAATCGCCCCCGATTTCCACGCCCCCGCCTCCACCCGATACTTGCGATACAAATCTACCTTCAACTGAAAAGCCGCACAAGCACGCCTATCCCCAAGAAGGGAGCTGCGCCTACCCCTCCCATCCGTCTGAAATAACTTCGCCCCAAAACATGCAAAAAACGGCATCGTCCACCACAAAGAATTCCGCATGGCAAAACCATAATAGCGCCGAACTACCCCGCCTCTCCGCTCCGTGTACGTCAACCTCTTGGCAAACGCAATC
Organism: Planctomycetota bacterium; assembly: GCA_003694635.1. GTDB lineage: Bacteria > Planctomycetota > J132 > J132 > J132 > J132. Next base: position 2,975 of record RFKQ01000109.1, on the reverse strand, counting down.
AACTCCTCCCACGTGCGCGGCGGACGCTCCGGATCTAAACCTACCTTGGCAAAAAGATCCTTGTTCCAAAAAAGAGCAAGACAAGTCGTCTGCTCCGGCAAACCATAAAGATGAACCTCCCCACGTATGTTGACCACATTCGTCATAAAAGGAACACGCAAAAATTCCCTCCCCTTCTCCCGCCAACTGGAAGCGTCAAAGTTGGAAAGCTCATCCAAGCGTACCAATACCTTATGGTAAGCCATGTCCACAACCTTTAAAGCGTCCACCCGAGCAATGTCCGGCGTCTTTCCAGCCATCGCCGCCAAACGAATGTACGTGGTCAAATCATGAAAAGGAACACGCTGAGGAACTACCTCTACCTCCAACCCCTTCCGCCGACGATACTCCCGAGCAAACGAACGGACAATCTGACGAAATAAACCTAACTCCTCCTCCTGATAAGTCACCCACATCACCAACCGAACACGAGAAGAACCCAAAGAAGAACGCCTAGAACACGAAAACAACGGCAACCAAAGCATCAAAAAAATAAAAATTAACCACCTCATCCCTTCACCGCTCCTCTAGTCATCCCCTCTATAAAAAATCGCTGTGCCACAAGAAATAAAATCGCTATGGGAAGAACCGAAAAACATGCCCCCGCCATCAAAAGCTCCCAATTCTGCTGATACTGACCCCGAAATAACGCCAAACCCACCGGCAAAGTCCGATACGGTGAATCCGGAGTATTCACAATCAACTGCCATAAAAAATTACTCCACTGACCCACAAAAGTAAGCAAAAATAACGTCGCCATCATGGGAAGACATAAAGGAATCAGAACAAAACGAAAAATCTGCCACTCATTGGCACCATCTATCTCCGCCGCCTCAAAAAGAGAATGGGGAATCGCCTCAATATACCCCCGCATCAAATATAACCCAAAAACATTCGCCAAATGAGGTACAATCATACCCTGATACGTGTTGATCCAACCCAAACGATTGACTATCGCAAATTGAGGTACCATGAAAATAATCCCCGGCACCATCATAGAACTCAGAAAAAGAACAAATAAAAATTTTTTTCCATAAAAATCCTTTTTGGCAAAAGCATACCCCGCAAAAGTACATAAAATCACCGTCAAAATAGCACTAAAAAAAGCTACTACGAACGAATTAAGAAAAAAACTACCAAACGGAAATGCCGAATTCTTCCAAACCCTCTCAAAATTTTCTAACGTGTATACCTCCTTTACCCCCTCCCAAAAAGAAAGTGGATACAACAACTGAACCTGTACCCGATCCCTACCCTCCGGGAAAGGTACCATAAGGCGAAATTTTGAACCAACCTGAGAAAACTCCAAAACCCTCTGATCCAACCGAAGACAAGGCGCCGGGAAACCCTCTCGAAGAATCCGACGATCAAAATAAAAAACAATCCTGTCCCCCTCTATCTCGATCGGATGACTAATCGACCCGTTGACATTCCTCCCCACACCCACCTCTATCCAAGAAAATTCTCCCTCTCTAGGCGGATTAAGCGGATCGGGAATATGACGAGAGCCGTTGATAAAAAAACGATAAGCATACCTGCCCGGCAATACGTTGGGAATATAAGCCACCCAGCGATCCAACCACCACTTCATCTCAATGTTCACCGTCAAAAAAGGATCGTAAAACTTTCCCTGCACAAAAACACGATGAACCTCTCCATCCTCAGAAGAAGGACGATATTCAAAAAAAATATACCCCCTACCCTCCTTAGGACGCCAAAAGGTCTGCGTGGCTACCAACCTGTAAGAAGGCGGCAATAACTCAGGCTCCAACGCATACCCACCTCTCTTAAATGCAATCAAAACCATCCAAAACAACGGAAGCAATACTACCAACGCACCAAAAGAAAGAATACCATAAACCACTATCCGCTTTAACCAAATACGCAAGCTCATCTCCCCCCCCGATATAAAAACCTAACATTCACATACGAAATCACCATCGCCACCGCCCACAATAAAAAGGAAAAAGCCGCCGCCTTACCGTAAAATCCCTCCGCAAAATAAGTATAAAGAAAATAACCAGCTAAATTCGCCGCCCGTACCGTCTTCCCCAAAAACTCCACCGTAGGCCCACCCGTGTTGGAAGTCATCGCATATACCTCCGCAAACGCCGTTAAACTCGCTATCGTCCCCGTGATCACCATGAAAAGTATCACCGGCCGCACCAACGGCAACGTAATATAACGAAAACGCTGCCAACTATTCGCCCCATCTATCTCCGCCGCCTCATACAACGTAGACGGAATATTCTGAATAGCCCCTAAAAACAATACCATCCCAAATCCCAAGCCCTTCAATACCATCGCCAACGCAATCACCGGCAAACATGTCCAAGGATCCGATAACACCCCATCAGAAAAAACTCTAATCCCAACCCTCCCCATCCACCTATCCAATAAACCATAATGAGGACTAAAAATCAAGGTCCAAATGATCCCCACCACAAGCAAATCCAAAACATTCGGCAAAAAATAAGCACTGCGAAAAAAATTCCGAAACCTCAACTTGCTGCTCAATAAAAGCGCCAATACCAACGATAAAAAAATCCCTAACGGTATCGTCAATAAACCATAAATCAAAGTAATCCCCAACGAAAACCAAAACTCCACATCCCCTAAAAAATAAAAATAATTCGCCAACCCCACAAACTCCATATCCCCAAACGGATCGTACCAATCACTAAAAACCGTCACCTCGTGAAAACTCAAATAAAACGAATAAAAAATAGGGTACAATAGAAAAAAAATAAATATAATCAAAAAAGGAAAAATAAAACAATACGCCAAAATACTCTGATAAACCTTCCGCCTCATACTCCCTACAAAAACCTCCAAAACTTTTCTTCTCGGAACCTTTTTAAAAAAAGGTTCCGTACCTCCAAAAACTCTTAGACGTAGGGGGGAAAAATTTTTTGAAAAAAGTGTTCCCCCTACGT
>RFKQ01000108.1 GCA_003694635.1 Planctomycetota bacterium | reverse complement strand
CCGCGCAGAAGCGGAAGAAGGCTCATCCCCTCCCCCCTCCACTAACCCCGACGACATATCCCCACCTCCCTCCACAGACGAAGAGGCAACCTCCTCCGAAGAAGATAAAGAAATCTCCGATGATACCCCATCCACCTCCTCCCTACCGCGCCTCTCCCCCAAAGAAGAGGAAGGTTCCTCCTCCTCTCCAAATAACCGATCTATCCTATCCCTTCTCGAATCCTCTGACATCTCTCTAAACCCTTTCGTTTAATCTACGAAGAACGGCCTAACTTCCTCTCCAAACGACCAACCTTCTTCTGCAACTTGGCGACCTCTTCCCTGTCCCCCAACTTTTTGGCGTAAAGCAAGGCCTTAAGATAAGCCTCCAAGGCCCTCTCATTCTGCCCCAAACGCTCGTACCTCTCCGCTGCCTGCACCGACTCCCGCATCACCCCCTCCCAAGCCTGCAACTGAAACGCCCGCAATACCTCCTTTAAACGAGATATAGGCGCCAAAAGCCGCCTGTCCTTCGTCCGCCGATACGCCCCCTCATAAAGCTCCAAAGCCTTCTTTAAATCCCCCCGCCTCTCATAAGCAATCGCCTTCTGGGTAAGACGCTTATAAGAAGATTCCGATAACGACGCAGAACGCGCCGCCTCTACCTTCTTTAAATTCTCCAAAATCAAACCAAGCTCCTCCACCTTCTCTCCATACTTCCTCTTGACCTCGCCCTCCGAACTCCTCTCCAATAACCTGTAAAACTCCAAAGCCAAACCAAACTTCTGCGCCTTGCACAACGCCTCGCCCACACCCTCCAAACTCTTTCTCCATTGCAAACTACCCCGCCCATCTATCACACGGCCCGCACGCCGATACCACCCCAAAGCCGCTTTGTATTTCCCCGCCATGCGCAACTCCTCCGCTTTGGAAAAGTAACGCTTAAACTCCTCCCGCCTAGCCTCCAACCTAGACAACCTCCCCAACAACTCCTTCTCCACAGGAAGAGAACGACCTGATAACTCCCGAATCCTCCTCGCCAACCCCAACGCCTTGCGATACATCCCCTCCGCCTCGCCATACTCCCTCGCCTTCTCCCGCCCTTGCCCCAAACGCATATACTCCCTCAAACGCACCCATAAACGCGCCAACTTCCTCCCCCTCTCCAAACCCTTGCGATAAGCCGGAAACCATAACCACAACCGCTCGTATAACTCCAACGCCCTCTTCCCCTCCCCCCTAGACAAATAGCGCTCCGCCTCCTTCAGAAGACGCAAAAACCTCCCCCGCCTCCCCTCCGTTTGAACGCCCTTCTTTCCTAAGTCCGAGGAAGAATCCCCATTCTTCACCACCTTCTTCACCACCTTCCTCCCCTCCAACGAAGTTGTTCTCCTCTTCCCTGTAGCACCCTCCACCTTCCTAGAAGCCAAAACGCCCTCTTTGCCCCCTCCCGCTGCAACTCCACCGCCAGAAGAACCACGAGCCGTAGAAACGGCTCCACCTACCTTCCTACCCACCACCGGCGAAGAAGCATCCACAGCCCCACTCTTCTCCTCAGCCTTCCACAACTCACCCGAAGACCTACCCTTACGAAATCCAAAACCCTCCAAAACCCTCTCCCAACCCAATGCAAAACCTACACCTCCCACCCCTCCTAACAGCAACAACAAAACCAAACCCAACCACCACCAACTCCTTCCCCTCCCCCCCGAAGAGACCAATTCTCTCCCACCCATTCGCCCTACCTGCGTGGGCCCCTCCCCACTCCAATCCCGTAAAACCTCCTCCAAAATCCCCGCTAACTCCAAAACATTGTCAAAACGCTTCTGCGGATCAAACTGCAAACACCTATCCACCACCATGTCCAAACGACTGTCCAAACCCTTGCAAACCTGAGATGGCATCGGAAACCGACCCACCGGATACTCACCCGTCAACATCTCATAAATCATCACCCCCAACGCATAAATGTCCGCCCGATGATCCACATTCTTCGCATCACACTTCTGCTCCGGCGCCATATACCTCAATGTACCCATCCCTACACCCGTGCGCGTCAAACCCTCCTCCTCACCACCCTCACCCTTGCGCAAAATCCCCGCTATCCCAAAATCCGCAATCTTCACCAATCCACGACGATTCACCAAAATATTCGACGGCTTAATATCCCGATGCACAATCCCCTGCTCATGCGCGTACGCCAAACCCTTGCAAACCTCAACCACCACCTGAAGCTTCTCCTCCAACGTCAAACGCCCTTCCCGAAGCACCCCATCCAAACCCCTGCCATCCACAAACTCCATCACAAAATAATACAAATCCCCCTCCACGCCCCGATCAATCACCTGCACAATGTTGGGGTGAATTAACTTCGCCATCATCTCCGCTTCACGATTAAAACGCTGAACAAACTCCTCCTGACGCGCCAAACTCCTAGGCAATACCTTCACCGCTACTTCCCGATTCAACGAAAGCTGACGCGCCCGATACACCGCCGCCATCCCACCTTTACCCAATAAGTCCAAAATCTCATAACCACCGATGATCTGAGACCTCTTCCCATCCGTAGAAGATACCCCCTGCCCCCCATTCTCCCCCTCCGTCTCCCCATTCGATGCAGATGTGTTTACCTTTGTCTCCGCATCACTAAAATCAATCTCCTTCCCACACTCCGGACATAATACCACCGAACTATCCTCGGAAAGCTCAAGCTCTCTCTCACAATAAGGACAAATACAGCTCATAGCAACACCTCAACTCTAACTCACTCTACCAGCCAACAAAAGCTAGTTTTACCTTCTCGCCACCATAAAACCAAGTCCAGACAAGCTGAAAACTCCATCAGTTAGCTGGACGCGCGGACAGCAAATCAGTAAGATGACCAACCACTACTACCTCTCATCTACCCAACTTAAAATCACTAAAGTCTATCTACATCATTGCAAACTCCGTTTTTTTCGTATAATTTTAAATTAATAACATTAATAACGAAATCTAACTAGATTCCATTCGAATTTTCTAAAATCCCTCCCCCTTATTTTTCATTATACTCGGAATAAACCAAAAATCAATTCGGATACCTCTGAGAAAAACATATAACCCAAATAAAAATGGACGCCTACCAAATCATCGAACTCATCAGCTTCTTCGCCGGGCTGCTTATCTGCGCTCTCCTTATCGTCCAAGTGGCCTCCCGAAAACGCCGAACCACCAGCGGACGACTCTTCTTCTTCCTACTCCTCGCACTCATCCTCTGGAATTTCGGCAACTTCGCCACCAACTTCCTCGATGACCTCTTCGGCGATGCCCAACTCGATAACCCTGACCTCATCTTCATTAACTCCTCCTTCTCCATCTTCGCCGTGCTCGGCCTCTCCCTCATCCCAAGCCTACTCCTCCATACCCTCGTCTCCCTCTTCTTCGATAAAGAACTAAACTTCCAAAAAACACTCCAACAATGGATCCAAACCGGTATCTACCTCATCTACTTCCCCCTACTCCTCCTCCCCATCGCCATTCGGCAACTCTTCCTCAACAACACCGCCCCCTACTACGTCGTCTTAAAAGACTATATCTTCCCCTTCCAAATCTGGCTCAGCTCCTCCCTCCTTATGGCCGGCCTCATCTGCTTCAAACTCTCCAACGTCGGCTGGGAACGAGAAGAGCGAAATATGTTCCACAAAATGGGCTGGCTACTCCTCCTTATCTCCACCAGCATCACCGCTCAACTCCTCCTCTCCCCCTCCCAAAACTATACCCACTACCTCATCCTCACCTCCTCCCTCGCCCCCATCATCCTCTTCACCTACTACGTCTACCGATACAACTACCTGGACTTTACCCTCCGCCGAAGCACCATCTACTCCCTCGTGGTCACCACCATCGTCCTCTTCTACCTCTTCGGCGTCCAAACCCTCACCCAATATATCAACCAACACTACGAACTGGAAACCTCCATGCTCCAATCCCTCCTCATCCTTGCCCTCGTCTTCGCCTTCCGACCATTCCGTACCCACACCGCCGATGTGCTCGATAAATTCTTCTTCAAAGAACGAGAACTCTACAAAAGCGTCTACCGAGAACTTACCCAACAAATGCGCGGCGGACGCGTCAAAGATCTCCCCTCCCTCCTGAGACATATCGTCGAAACCCTAAAAAAAAATATGGAAATCGAACACGCCTCCCTCGTCTTCTTCGAAAAAAACGACTCCCAACACTACCGCATCACCGCCGCTACCCTCCCCTTCAAAATCGAAGACTTCCACCATATCCTCCACTATATCCAAGAACATGGCATCAAAATCCTTACCCAATTCGAAGTCGATGATGAACACGTCCTGCGCCAAATGGAAAATATCAGCGCCCATACCATCCTCCCCATCTACGACGAAGAAAAACTCCTCGGCCTACTTACCCTCGGCAAAAAAACCAATAACCGACGTATCCATACCGAAGAACTCGATATGCTCCTACTACTCACCAGCCAACTTACCACCGAAATCCAAAATATGCACCTCGTCGAAGAAAAAGTAAAACTCGAACGACAACTCCTACGCAACGAAAAATTTATGGCCCTCGGACGACTCTCCGCCAGCGTCGCACACCAAGTCAAAAACCCACTCTCCTCCATCAAAATCATCACCCAAGTCCTTAAAGAAGACCTCGAAGAAAATGACCCACGCGAAGAAGACCTCTCCCTCATCATCCAAGAAGTCAATAAACTCACCCGTGTGGTCAATCAACTCCTCGACTTCGCCAAACCAAACCAACAAGAAAAAGATTCCCACTGCCTACTTCACCAAGTCGTCGATGAAGTCGTCCTCCTCATGCACTATGAAGCAAAACAAAAAAATATTCAAATCCAAAAAGAAATTGACCCCTCCCTACCACCTGTCCGAGGCGACCGAATCACCCTCCAAGATATCTTCTCTAACCTCGTCCAAAATAGCATCCAAGCCATCAAATCCGGCGGATATATCCTCATTAAAAGCCACTACCCCGCCCTACCCCTCGAACAAGAAGAAAACCTCCGCACCAGTATCTCTAAAAATACGATCACCGTCGAAATCCAAGACAACGGCGAAGGTATACCACCAAAACACCTCAAAAATATCTTCGAACCTTTCTTCACCACCAAACCACAAGGCACCGGCCTAGGACTGCCTATCGTGCGCCAACGAATACAAGCCCTCGGCGGTTATATCCAAATCAAAAGCCCACCACCACAACCCAATTCCTCCAACGGTACCTCCGTCTTACTCTGGCTACCCACCGCCTAATAGCCACAACTATCCAAGCCACAAGGAGAAAACAGCGATGAACCACCCTCCCAAAATTCTGATCGCCGACGACGAAAAAGCCGCTAGATTCGCCATGAAAAAAGCCTTCCAAAAAGAAAATTATCAACTCCTCGAAGCCGAAAACGGAAAACATGTCCTCGAAATCGTACAAAATCAACCCGTCGACCTAGTCTTCCTCGATATCAATATGCCCGAAATGGACGGCTTCGAAGTCCTCGAAAAACTCCAACAAATCCACTCCCCCCCCCTCGTGGTCATGATCACCGCCTACGGCGACGAAAAAATCGCCGTTCGTGCCATGAAAGAAGGCGCCTACGACTACGTCCGAAAACCACCCGAACTCGACGAACTCCGGCTCATCGCCAAAAATGCCCTCGAGAAAATTAAACTCACCAAAGAAAACCAAGAACTTAAACAAAAACTCCTCGAAAAAGAAGGTTTCGGCGAAATTATCGGCGAATCCGAAGCCATGAAAAATATCTTCGATAAAATCCAAAAAGTCAGTAAAACCGATATCACCGTCCTCATCACCGGCGAAAATGGCACCGGCAAAGAACTGATCACCCGAGAAATCCACCGCCTCTCCGAAAGAAAAAACGGACCCTTCGTCGCTATCAACTGCGCCGCACTACCCGATAACCTCATCGAAAGCGAACTCTTCGGACACGAAAAAGGCGCCTTCACCGGCGCAAATCAACTCAAAAAAGGTAAATTTGAACTCGCCCATAACGGCACCATCTTCCTCGATGAAATCGGGGATATGAACCTCCCCCTCCAAGCAAAATTGCTCCGCGTCCTCGAACAAAAACAAATCGAACGACTAGGCGGAAACGCTCCCATCAACGTCGACGTCCGTGTGATCGCCGCCACCAACCAAAACCTCGCACAAATGGTCCAAGAAGGAAAATTCCGTGAAGACCTCTACTTCCGACTAAAAGTCGTCGAAATCCATATCCCCCCCCTGCGAGAACGAAGAGAAGATATCCCCCTCCTAGCCAAAAAATTTATCGAAATGCACGCCGCAAAACATAACAAAAAAATCAAACGTATCCACCCCGAGGTCTTCCGTATACTCGCCAAATATCACTGGCCCGGCAACGTCAGACAACTTAAATATAACCTCCTCCAAAGCGTCCTCTTCTGCGAAAACGAAGAATTCGGACCAAAAGACCTACCCGAAGAAATCCTACACTACCAACCCTCCCCACCCTTCAAAGAATTTGATGTAGACTATAACCTCGATTTCAAAGAAGCTAAAAAACAAATCGTAGAACGCTTCGAAATTCAATTCATCGAACATAAACTCAAAGAATGTAAAGGAAATATCACCCAAGCCGCCAAAAAACTCAATATGCACCGCCAAAGCCTACAACATAAACTCAAAGAACTCGGCATCAACCCAAATAAATTTAAACTCAACGACTAACACCACCCCCTCCCAAAAATTTTTCTTCCTGAAACCCTTTTTAGAAAAAAGGTTTTCAGACTTCCCAAAAACCTTTTCTCCGTAGGGGAAACCCTTTTTGAAAAAAGTGTTCCCCTTACCACCCCCTCCCAAAAACTTTTCCCACTCGGAACCTTTTTCAAAAAAAGGTTCCAAACCTCCGAAAACTCTCTCGATTTAGGGGAAAACCCTTTCCCCTAAAAACCCCTTTTCCAAATTTCCCTCCAAACGACAACTCAAACACGAATAGTGACAATTTTTTGAATAATCTTCATCCCAATCAATTCCATAACAATCACCACCCCGATCAAAACCCAACCCGCTACTGTGGTGTACATTGGACGAAAGAGCTGGGGATCAATGTAGTTCACAGCCAACGCAAGGAGAACAGGCAACATGGCCACCACCCACCCTTGGGCCTTGCCCTGAGCGGTGAGAGACTGAATCCTCCCCTCAATCTTCTGACGCTCCCGGATGGTCTCTGCTATGCGGTCGAAAATTTCTGTGAGGTTTCCCCCCACCTCCCCCGCAATGGAAATAGCGGTAATAACCAACTCCAAATCCTCGTTTGGCAGACGAGCATGCAAATGCTTTAAGGCCTCTTCGAGAGGTTCCCCAAGGCGCATCTCCTGCGCCACAATCCGCATTTCCTGGCGCATAGGATCCGCCGCTTCCTTGCTGAGAAGATCCACTGCTTTGGGAAGGGAATGGCCTGCCCGCAAGCTATTGGACAAAGAAATCAGGGCATCCACAAGCTGTTCACCAAAGCGCTTGCTGCGATTTTTGACATAAAGGTTTAAACCAATTTTTGGGAAAAAGCCGAAAAGTACCCCAAAAATGGATGCCCCCATCAAAGAAGAAAGAAGAGCATAGCTGAGAAAGTAGCCAACAATCCCGGATAGGCTGCTAAGATAGAGAACGTGCTGGGGGGGAATGGTCAATAGGGCCGCTTGGAGGTTAACCTCTGGTTCTTCCAGATATTTTTCCTCATAGCTTTCCCATTTTTTCGAAAACATTTGCAGGCCGATGAAGACGAACGAAAGCACCCCCACAAATGTAGCTACAATCACAGCAATATCCAAAAGCATTGTTTCCGCTCCCTTTTCTTTACTTTCCGGCTAGGTAGCAAAAATGCTCATATCCACCTCAACCCCTCTTCTGCGCAACTCGTGGATGAATTTCGGTATCGTGCCCGTAGCCCGGTGCCTTCCTAAGATCTTACCATTGGCGTCATAGCCGGTTTGTTCAAAGACAAAGATATCCTGCATTGTGATGGTTTGACCTTCCATCCCCGTGACTTCGGAGATAAATTTCACCTTGCGGCTTCCGTCGGAAAGACGGCTTTGTTGGATAATGATATCCACCGCCGAAGCAATCTGCTCGCGAATCGCTTTGGCCGGCAGATCCATCCCCGCCATTAGCACCATGGTCTCTAACCGGGATAGGGCATCCCGAGGACTATTGGCGTGGAGGGTGGTCAAGGAACCATCGTGGCCAGTGTTCATGGCCTGCAGCATATCGAGAGCTTCTCCGCCTCGGCATTCCCCTACCACAATCCTGTCCGGACGCATTCGCAAGGCGTTGATCACCAGCTGGCGGATGCCAATGGCCCCTTTCCCCTCTAGGTTGGGAGGACGGCTTTCCAAGCGAACCACGTGTTCTTGAGGAAGTTTGAGTTCGGAGACGTCTTCAATGGTCACAATACGATTATCGGGGGGGATAAAAGAAGAAATGATATTTAAGAGCGTAGTTTTCCCGGAGCCGGTTCCACCCGAGATGACAATGTTTTTACGCTCCCGTACGCAGATTTCCAAAAAGCGCGCCATGGGCGGCGTCAGCGTCCCAAACCGCACTAAGTGCTCCACCGTCAGGCGCTCTTTGGGAAACTTCCGAATGGTTAGCGTTGGCCCGGAGACCGCAAGAGGCGGAATGACCGCATTTACCCGGGAGCCGTCTTTTAACCTAGCGTCCACAAGAGGAGAGGATTCGTCTATGCGTCTGCCAAGAGGCGCGAGGATGCGCCGGATTACCTGGATAACCTGTTCATTGTCTGTAAACTGGCGAGGGGAGAGAACAATCTTTCCGCCCTCTTCCACGAAGATTTGGTTCCAGTTATTCACCATAATTTCGGTGATATTGTCATCCTCCAAGAGAGGAACCAACGGCCCAAGGGAGAGGGCCTCATCAAGGATTTCGTTGTAGAGTTGCCGAGCGTTGATGGTGGGAGGGATCTCTTTGGCCATGGAGCGAATGATCTGATCTAGCACCGCTTTGGTGGTTTTGCGCGCTTCTTCATCGGAGATTTTGGAAAAATCCATCAGTTTAATCTGCTGGTTTTCCCGCAGCTTTTCGTGGATTTTCCGCTTGATCTCCACGGGGATAGGGCGGTATTTGCTCTTGGAACGAGGCGCCCGGAGCACTCCCCCAGAAGAAGGAGGAGAGGACACGGAGCGGGTAGAAGAGGGAGCGGGCGAGGTCCCGGTAGAAGAAGGGGAGGACGAAGAGGTTTGGCTTGTCGCTGCGGACGGTGCGGACGGGTTTTCTTCCTCTTTAAAAAGAAGCTCCAAGCTGCCCAAGCGGATGGTAGAAGAGTTTTTTAGCGAAGTTTCTTGGATTTTTTTGCCATTGACAAAAGTCCCGTTGGAGCTGCCTAAGTCCTTAATGCGAAATCGGCTGCCTTGCTTGAAAATCACGCAGTGCTCTCTGGAGATACCCGCAGCCCCTAGGACCAGGTCGTTGTGGCTTTTTTTTCCAATTTGAAATCGATCCTTTTTGATGGGGATTTTTTTTGCTTTTCCCTTTTGGGGATCGGGGATAAGCAAATAGGCCATTTCTCCCTCCTATTCCGTTTTTGGCTGAAGCATCATTTTCACCTGTTCGAGCTGTTTGATGCGCAGATTGGTGCGGCCTACGATGCTATAGACGTCCACCGCTGGAGTGGAGCGGATTTTGTCTCGTTTGCGCCGAAACGCTAAGTGGAGGTTGCCAAATTGATGCGCATGGGCAAGCAGTTCTGCCTCTTCGGGACGCACCATAAGCGTGACCGAACTGTACTCGGAAAGCGCGCGGCGCCGGCGAGGAGAAAGCTCGGATTCCACTTGTGTGTAGCTATCGATGGCAAGGATTTCTCGATCTCGGACAATGGTCGCGGTAACTTCATATTTGCCAAAGCCTTTGATTTCAATCTCAAAGGAGGCCAAAACGTCCACATGATACCCCGGCTTAAGCAGCCCGGAGACACCTTGAGGAAAATCCACTCCAATGGAGATCGCCCGCATTCCTCTGCTCACCATATCGTTTAAATCCTTGGTTTCCACCTCATCTGGATTGGTTAGCTTGTAGCGGAAGAGGTATTCCCCGCTTTTGATCTCTCGCAAGACTTTTTTGCCGAGGTATTTTTCCAGCTCTTTTTCACCCGAGATTAGCTCGCCTCCCATGCTTTCATAGATGGCCTTAGGAACTTCTGCCCACTGAATGTGATCCAGTTTTAACTCTTTTCCCGCCGGAACATTGTCCACCGCTAAGGCCACTCGTATGGGCATCACACCTTGTTTTAGAAGTGCTTCTTTTTTCTTAAGCGTAAGCAGCACCGCAAACATGGCGAAGATACCTAGAATCACTGCCAGCAAAAGAGCCATTTTATTTTTCATTTTTTACCTCCGTAGATTATCACTGTGATTTCCACTTGCCTCGAGAACTTGGAAAAGTGCACAAGGGCTTGCCTATCCCCTTTGCGGAAGGCTAAGAAGTAGCCTCTAGCGGCTTGGTTTAAGCCGGCGGAAAACGATGACTTTTCCTTCCATCCCCGCCGGATCAACCGTTTCCGATATTCCAAGCAAAGCCGCTCTAGAGAAGACTTGCTCTTGTAGAGAAAAAATCCCTCTGGCCGATTTAGGGATTGAACAAAGAAAATCTGTTTGGAAAAAGGGGGAATCGGTAGGATATTTTTTCCCGCTTTTTGGCGCTGCCCCCGTCTGGTAAAACAGAGGTAGTAGTGAGCAATTGCGGCGGTTGGATCCCGAAAGGCCACCACGCCCAAGTGGTTGCCCCGTTTGTCCACAGCTCCCCACATGGCATAGTGGGAGGTGAGCACTTCCATCATTCCGTTGTGGACGTAGCTATCGCCTCCCATCCCGCCGAAATAGTCAAAGTGGGCAGGGAAATCGTTGCGATTGAGGAGCACTTGATCTTGCATTTTTTTCCGGTAATGTTGCAAAATTTCCTCCAGAGGTTTGGCGATACTGCAGGGGAGAAAAACGGAGGTGTAGCCATTGAAGGAGATCAATTGCCTATCACCCACTTTGGAGCCGGGGATAGGGTAGAGGGTATTGCCCACGCCGTAGTAGTGGAAGACCTTTAGGGCGCGTGCGATTCTGGAGGAGTCGAAACCCCAGCCTAGAGCAAAGAGAAAAGCGGCCATCAAAGCGATCAAAAATCCCCGAACCAATTTCGTCTGCATGCTCATGGTTGATTTTCCCGCAGAACAAATCCGTAAAATATTGTTTTGATTCACGCTCTTGTTTTGGAATGCTATTTTAGATTCTTTAATTTTGCCTCCGCTTCCTTTGCCGCCTCTGTGTTGGGGTATCGCTCGATCACTTCCCTGTAGCGAGCGGCGATGCCTAGAAGATCGTCGGGGTTCATCCCTCGATAATGGGAGGCTTTCTTTAGCATTTGCCAGGCTTCTTTCTCTTTTTGAGGGTCACTGCTGCCTTGCAGCGCTTTGTATTTGTCGTGGTCGACCCAGATGATGTAGTAGACGGAGGCAAAAAGGAAGACGAGAAGGAAGACGAAGAATGCGAAGGAGACGCGCTCATGGAACTGTTTTGTGGACAGGCCCGAGGGAAAGTGCCTCCGGAAGGATTTTTTGGGCCCTGTCTTCTTCGATCCTCGCTTGGAGGTAGAGGTGGGAAAGAGGCGTTGGGGGGAGGGCAATTCAAAGGTGCCATCTTTCAGTTTCTGGAAATCGTTGAGAAGCTCTGTTGGGGTTTGGTATCGATCCTGTTTATGGCGCGCCAACATCTTCATCAAAACCGCATTGAATTCTTCCGAAACCGTCGGATTTCTCTCTCTAGCGGGCACAATTGGCTCCGTTAAATGCTTGGTCATCACCACCATAGGACTCGGGCCATCAAACACAGGTTCCCCTACCACCAAATGGTAGAGGGTCGCTCCTAGGGAATAGATATCGCTTCGGATATCCACCTCTTCTGTGGCCGCCTGTTCCGGGGAAATATAGTAGGGAGTTCCCATCGCCTTCGCTTCTTCTGTTGTCTGAGAATGAGTGGGCCGGGCCAAACCCCAGTCGCAGAGCTTTACCTGGCCTTTCTTCGTCAGCAAAATGTTGTTTGGTTTGATATCGCAGTGGACGATCTGTTTGGTTTCAATATGCTCCAAAACCTGCGCCATCTGAATTCCAATTTCCACCGCCTGCTCTTCCGGCAGCGTCTGACCCTCCGCTAGCCATTTTCCCAAAGGCTTTCCCCGGATATACTCCATGGCAAAGTAGTGGTAAGGACCAGATTGCCCCACATCGAAACCGCTCACAATGTTGGGATGATTGAGCTGAGCGATGATATGGGCCTCTTGCTGAAAGCGGGCAATGTATTCTTCATCGCCCACCAAATGAGAAGATAACACCTTCAGCGCCACCACCCGGTCCATACTTTTCTGTCTAGCTTTGTACACCGCCCCCATCCCTCCGGAGCCAAGCAACTTTAAAATTTCATAACCCTGGATTTTGATTTTTTGAGACTGCTTCTTCAAATACGCAAGAATCTTCTTGTGCTGCTCCGGGGTGAGATACCCCTTCTCTAGCAAAATTTCCCCCAACGGTTTAGCCTGTATCCCCATGGCTTTGAGCTTGCGATGGAGCTGATAACACTGCTGAAACTGCTCTTTGGTAAGAAATTTTTTTTTGACCGCTATCTGGCCATAAACGCTATCATTTGCCATGTTGGTCTTAGAACTGGGAAAAAACCTTTTATCCTGAAACCCTTTTCCACCACCCCTTGCCAAAAACTTTTCTCACTCGGAACCTTTTTCAAAAAAAGGTTCCAAACCTCCCAAAACTTTTGAGCCCTGAAACCCTTTTTGAAAAAAAGGTTTTCCTCTACCACCCCTTGCCAAAAACTTTTTTAGAGCCATTCTTCAGAAATTCTTTATCATTTTTTTTTGATAAGTTATTTACGTATTTACGTAGTATTTTATGTTATTTTATCATTTTTCTTTTTCTTCGCAAGGATTTTTCCAAGGTTTTCCTTCTTAATATTTCTGCAAGAAATCGAGAAAACTTTTGGAATAAAGGCACCTTTTTCTTTACTAAAGTTGCCAAACATACAGTCTTTCGATCGGTTTCAGGATTATTTCGTTTTTTAGTTTGTTGTTTCAAAGGAGAGTAGCATGAAGAAGTTTTTTTACCTTTTGCCGGTTTTGTTTGCTCTAGCTTGGTTCTCTCCGTTGTCCGCTCAGGAGAGAGGAAAAGCGTCAGCGGGGATAAAAAAGAGAGCTTCCGCTAAGAAAGGGAAAAGTAAGGCGAAGAAGGCGGACACTGCAAAGACGAAAAAGCCATCCTTTACAAGGAAAAAAAAGTCTCCCTCAAAGGTCGGAAAGAAGGTCTGCCAAAAGTGCAAAAAGCTGGGAAAAATGTGCTTAAAGTGCCGCCGCAAAGCTTTTTATCTTGCTAGGAAGCGCTTGAGTCTAAAGTACCGCAAGAAGTTTAAACAGCTGCTTCGCATCCGGGATCCTAAAAAGCGATTTTTGGCGGCCAAAAAGTTGCGCCAAAGTATGCGAAAGGATATGCACAAATTGGCGAAGAAGTTCCGTGTTTTCCCCAAACGTTTTGCTAAAAGATTTCCTAGGCGCCCTTTGGTGCAGTTTGCCCGTCTTCTGAGGGAGCTTCGCAGAGATATACGCTTTACCAGTAGGCGGGTATTGCGCTATTTTGCGCGCAAATACATTCCTAGGTTCCAGCGTCTTTTTCGGCAGTTTCTGCGGCGGGTGGTGAGATAAAATAAGAGGTGTTTTTTGGGAGGGGAAAGTTTTTGGAAGTCTGAAACACTTTTTTCTAAAAAGGGTTCCCCCTAAAGAGGCTCCGAGAAAATCTACTTTAGGTAAGGGGCGAAGATTTGTTCTAATTTTTTGATTTTGGGGGTGATGACGAATTGGCAGTATCCTTGGTTTGGGTGGTGTTGATAGTAGTTTTGGTGGTAGTTTTCGGCGGGGTAGAAGTGTTGGAGGGGGACGATTTCGGTGACGATGGGTTTGGGCCAGATTTTAGCGGCTTCTAATTTTTGTTTAAATTCTAGGGCGAGTTGTTTTTGTTTTTCGTTGTGGTAGAGGATGATGGAGCGGTATTGGGGGCCGATATCGTTGCCTTGTTGGTTAGGGGTGGTGGGATCATGGGTTTTCCAGAAGATTTCGAGGAGTTTTACGTAGGAGATGATGTTGGGGTTGTAGGTGATTTGGACCACTTCCGCGTGTCCGGTTTTGCCTGAGCAGACTTGTTCGTAGGTAGGATTTTTGGTTGAGCCGCCGGCATATCCGGAGATTACATTTTCCACGCCTTGGATGCGTTCGAAGATAGCTTCTGTGCACCAGAAGCATCCTCCGCCGAAGGTGGCTAGGGCTTTGGGGGTAGGGGTGGTGGATTTTTTCACGTTTTTAGTCTCCGTGTTATGGGTAGGATTAGGTGGATTTTGTTGGCAGGAGAGCAGGAAGAGGCAGAGGAGGGTGGTAAGTTGGAGTTTTTTTTTCTGTGGGAGGAATTTTTTTTGGGATGCTCGGATTTTACTTGACATCAAAGGCGTCTCTAAGTCCGTCTCCGATGATATTTAGACAGAACAAGGCGGTGGCAAGGAGCAGGCTGGGGAAGAGGAGTAGCCACCAGGGGAGTTGTTGTGCGGTGAGTTGGGCGAGGGCGTCATCGCTGATGATTTTTCCGATGCTAGGCGTAGGAGGTTGGATACCTAGGCCTAGGAAGCTGATAAAGGATTCGAAGAGCATTAGGTTGGGAGCGGTGAGGGTAATGTACACGATAACAGGTCCGATCAGGTTGGGGAGGATATGGCGCAGAAGGATGCGGCCGTTGCTAGCACCTAAGGCTCGGGCGGCTTCCACGTATTCGAGTTGTTTGATGGAGAGCACTTGCGCCCGCACGATTCGGGCAATGGTTAGCCAGGAGATGGAGCCTAGGGCGAGGGTCATAAGGAAGATTTCCCAGATATATTTATTGGATCGGGCCCAGAAGCCTTCTTGGGCGGTGAACCATTGTTCGCCGTAGTCTTTGAAGACAAAAATGATTAGGATAACGTAGGCGAGGTAGGGTAGGCCGTAGAGCACATCCACCGTCCGCATCATGATTTGGTCGACTTTTCCCCCGGCGTATCCGGAGATAGCGCCGTAGATTAGGCCGATGGCGAGGGTGAGTAGGGAGCCGAAGATGCCCACTAGAATGGAAACTCGCAGCCCGGCGAAGGATTTGGTGAGCATATCGATGCCGATGGCGTCGGTGCCGAACCAGTGGGAGAGGCTAGGGGGTTGCATGCGCTCTTGCATTTGGGGTTGGGTATAGTCGTAGGGGGAGAGGATGGGCAAAAGAAAGCTGAGGATACCGAGGGCGAGGAATACCCAGATACAGAGGATGGCGAGGCGATTTTTGCGGAAGCGGTCATAGATTTGGCGCCAAGGGGTCTTGACTGGTCGGGGTTGGGCATTGTTGTTCATAGGTTTGTGGCGAAGGGCTATCCTTGTGGTGGAGAGCCCTTGCTTTCTCCTATTTTGGTGGACGATTCGGCAGTTTTGGGGTGAACGGTAGGGGGTTTTTTTGTTTCATTGGAAATCCGGTTAGGATTTTTGTTGCGAAGGTCGGGATTTTTGATTTTATGTTTTCTAGTTTTCTCGGGTACGTGGATCGATAAAGTAGTAGCTTATATCCACGAGGAAGTTAAAGAAGACAAGTAGGAGGGAGTAGATAAAGATGGCGCCTAGGATTAGGCTATAGTCTTTGTTGATAAAGGCGTAGACAAAGTATTTTCCCATTCCGGGGATATGGAAGATGGTTTCCACGATAAAGGAGCCGGTGAGGATTCCTGCGGCCGCTGGGCCCAGAAAGGTGATTACGGGAACGATTCCGTTGCGTAGGGCATGTTCGAAGATCACCTTGCTTTCTTTTAGGCCTTTTGCTCTAGCGGTGCGGATATAGTCTTTCCCGAGAGCTTCGATCATTCCGGCTCGGGTTAGGCGGGAGATATAGGCGATGTAGGGTAGGGAGAGCACAATGACCGGCAGGACGAGTTGGCTAAATCCCCCCCATCCGGCGGGTGGAAACCACATTAGGATGAGGGAGAAGATCATCACAAGGAGGGGGGCCACAAAGAAGTTTGGCAGGCATATTCCTAAAACGACGATGGCCATGGTGAGGTAGTCGGCCCAGCTATTGCGCTTAGCAGCGGCTAGGGCGCCGGCGAACACCCCGAGGAAGGTGGCTAGGGTTAGGGCGAGGAAGCCTAGGAAGGCGGAGACGGGAAACCCCATTATAATCAGGTCCATCACGTCCCAGCTACGGTAGGTATAGGAAGGGCCAAAGTCCAGCACTATAGCTCCGCGGATGAAGTTCCAGTACTGCACGAGGGGAGGTTTATCCAGTCCGTATTTTGCACGGATGACTTCCCGCACGAGGGGGTTGGCATCTTTTTCGCTGATAAAGGGGTCGCCTGGAATTTGTCGAATGAGCACAAACGAGAGGGAGATCACGCAGAAAACCACGGCGATGGAGGCTAGCAATCTTCCTAATAAAAAGTAGACCAGTTTCATGGCAAGCTCTTTCTTTTGGAATCGACCCACAGGAACTGGAGTAGATAGCGTTCTCCTAGATTAGGGACAATTCCTTTGACCCATGGTTTATGGAGGAAGCTATCTGTGCGGTAGTAGAGGGGCACCACCACGCATTCTTCTTCCAGGAGCATTTTTTCCGCGCGCCCTAGGATAGCGAAGCGTTCTTCTCTGTTGGTTAGGCTAGCGGCTTTTTTCACCCAGGCGTCGTAGCGGGGATTTCCCCAGCCGGTGCGGTTATTGCCGCCGTTTGTGATGAACATATCGATAAAGGTGTTGGGGTCCATATAATCCCCGATCCAGCCTCCGTAGGCGAGTTCGTATTGGATGCGGGAGAGGGCGTCCAGGTATACTTGCCATTCGTGGGCTTTGGGTTCTATGGTGATGCCTAGATTTTTTTTAAGTTGGTTGCGGATGACGGTGAAGATTTGTTTTGTTTTGACGCTGGAGGAGACCATAAGAAATTCGACTTTTGGGAATTTTTGGATATCAGGATAGACTTTTTTTAGGTATTTTCGTGCTGTTTCTGGGTCGTAGGGTAGGCCTTTGGGTTGATATTTGGAGTAGCCTTCAAAGGGGGGCACGAGGGTGGGTGCGGGGGTTTCTCCGCCCCGGAGGACGTCCACAATTTCCCGTTTATCGATGGACATAGCGATGGCTTTGCGCACCCAGACGTTGTTGAAGGGCGGTTTGGTTACATTGAAGCGCAGGTAGGTGCAGGAAAAAGTAGGAAAAATGGTAAAGTCTGGTCGGGTTTTCAGGTTTTCGATTAAATCCGCTGGAATGGCGGATTGGGTGAGGTAGTCCAGATAGCCTGTATCGTAGTAGTTGAGAGCGGTGATGGGTTTGTCAAGGATAAAGCAGGCGACTTTTTGGAGTTTGACCTTTTCGGGGCTGTGGTAGTAGGGGTTTTTTTCCAGAATGATCATGTAGTGGGGTTTCCATTTTTTGATGACAAATGGGCCGTTGACCACGATATTTTGTGGGTGAATCCAGTCGTCTCCGTATTTTTCTACCACTTTTTGAGGAACGGGAAACCAGGTAGGAAAGGCGAAGATATCGAGGATATAGGGGGTTTGGTTTTGGAGGGTGACTTGAATTTTATGGGGGCTTAGGACACGGATGCCCACATCTTCAAAGTGGATGGGGGGGCGTTGTTGGGCGTTTTTCAGGATACGTTTGTATTGGTTTTGGAAATGGGGGTTGTTTTCTGTTTCCAGGAGCTGTTGGAGTTGGGGGAGATGGGCTTGGGTGGCGCCTTTGGCGATGGCGTTGAGGTATTCTTGTTTTTTGGAGTCGGGGGGGGAGGTGGTGATGAGTGATTTGAGGAGGCGTTCGGCTTGTTTGGAGAGGTAGTAGGCCTCTCCGTTGCGGATATAGATATAGAAAATGCCGTTGGCGTAGCGGCAGTCCACCTTTTGGTCTAATATTCGTCGCCAGGCGTATTCGAAATCATAGGCGGTGAGGGGATCTCCGTTGCTCCAGCGCGCATTTTCTCGGAGGTAGAATGTGTAGGTGAGTTTATCTTTGGAGACCTCCCATTTGTAGGCTATGCCGGGGGCAGGGAGGAGGGGGTTTTTGGGGTCGTAGCTCACGAGCCCTTCGAACAGGGATCGGACGTATTTAAATTCCAGGGTCCCTGTGATTACAGCGGGGTCTAAGCTTTTGGGTTCTGTTCCCCAGCACAGGCGCAGGTCCGCATCGGCTTCCCATTGCTCCAGCTGAGCGAAGGGGAGAAATCCTAGGAGCAATGCGCCCACAATACCAAAAAAGCCTAGAGCGATTGATTTCATGGGAGCAATCCTAAGGGAGAGGAGTTGAAAAGTGGTTAGAAAACGCTTAAAAAATGTTTTTTTTCTCTTTATGTTTTTTTTCTCTTTTCATCGGCGGGGGTGGTGTCTCCACCTCGCTCAAGGTGTCTTATCTTCTAGGAGCGATGCTAGGAGCAACTTAAGCGGCGCAGTGCCTCCATCCAGCTTAAAGTGTCTTGGTTTCACGTTGCGGCATTTTTTTGGCATTCTTGAGGTATTTTTGGGCATCCTTTGGGTATTCCCCGTCCATTTCCCGGGATGGCGAGAGGTGTTGGACACGAACCCCTTTGGTTTTCAACACTAAGGCATAGAGAGGGCTTCGTTGGTTCACTCGACCTAGTGGGCTTCTAGTGGGCTCAGCGGGGAAAAAGGGGGAATTTTTTCGTTGCCTTTTCGTCATTTTATTTTATAATTTAACTTAAAAAATAAAAAAGTCAATGAAAAAGAGTTGCAAAAAATTTTGGTATTGAGGAATTGGCCTGATGAGAGAAAAATGGAAGAGGGCACTAGCGGGGCTTGCGCAGGAGGAGGGCAATGCCACCGCGGAGCTGGTGATTCTTATCCCGCTTTATATCCTTTTGGTGGTGGGGATGAATTTTTTGGGGCAGTTGGGGCTTGCCCAGCAGGCGGCGGAAAAGGCCTCCCGCTATTGGGCATGGAAACCCGGATTTTGGGGGCGGAGTGGGGCGGCCAAACATTTTAAGACCTACCCTTTTCCCGGGGGCTCGATGAGTTTGTTTAGCCGCGCATCGGCCCGGGAGGTGGACCTCTACACCCCGGCCGATATTCAGCAGGCTTTGCGCAAGGCTGGCTTTAGTCCCCAGTCCCCCAATGGAGTGGATATGAACCGCACCATTGCGCTCTTTTTAAATGGTTTGGACAAGGTGTTTCTCAAGCGTTCTCAGGCAACGGTAAGCTATCGTTTTCGTCCGAAGGGCATTTCCTTTTTTGGGGGGTTCTCGGTCCAGTCCACCCACTACGTAACGCTATTTGCGCGGAACAAGCGAGAGGACAAGTCCCAAAAGGGGAATCGGCACGCTATTGAGGATTATGCGCGGCTGTTAAACAACTGAGAATTGAGAAGGAGGAAGTCCTATGGGCTCTTGGCAAGAGGAGCTTTTAAAGGCCAAGTTGATCACCAAAAAGCAGCTTAAAAAAAACCTCCGCGCCAAGCGAGCAGAGGATAGCGCTTCTTCGGATCAAGCGCAAGAGGGCCTTCGCGCCAAGGGAGCGGAGGATAAAACTACCAAAGAGAGCGCGCAGGGGAGTCCCTCTTCGCCCCCGGCTACCGCCTCTACAGCTTTGGGGAAAGTAGATTTTCCTGAGCTTGTGAAGTTGGTTCAACAGCATCGCTTGAAAAATATCGATGGCGGGCGCCAATTTTATTTTGTAAACTCTAAAGGTGTGGTGCGTTATATTTGGGTCTCCCCGGAGATAGAGGGCAAGTTGGAGGCTGGCGAGCTGGCCATTGTGGAGCTGGAGGAAAGAGGAGAGGTGCGGCTTGTGCCGAAGAAGATAGCTAAAAAGATTTTGTCATACTATCCCGATATTGTTTGTTTTTTTAATAAAGATGAATGAGGAAGGCCGCTTTTGAGCATTTCTTTTTCTTCTGGAGCTGGTGGAGGGGATTCTCAAAGGGTCTTGGTTGTCGGCGCTCGTCGACGGAGGCAGGGGATTGGGGAATACGTCGCCCGATCTTTTCACCGGGCCGGATGCTTGGTGGAGGCGATTGTGGGCACTAGCCCCTCCAGTGTGGAGGCGGCGCTTGCTCAGCTGAGGGGGCGCTATGGAATTCAGGCTCGTGGTTATGTGGATTTGGAGGAGGCGTTGGAGCGGGAGCGGCCGGGGGTGGTGGCCATTTGCAGTCCATATCTTTTTCATCGCCAGGCTTTGGAGCTGGTGGCTCAGGGGGGGGAGGCGCACTGCTTATGTGAAAAACCCTTATGGTGGGAAGAGGGGGTTGGGGACAGGTTAGAGCTCACCCAAAGAATTATACAAAAATTTTTAGACAATCAAAAATATTTAGATACTATCACCCAATGGCCTCAGACTCTTCCTTATTACTATCAGCTTTTTCCTCGGCCTAAAGAACTTCGTCGTTTTGAGATGATGATGGGGCCGAGGGAGATATCCCCGGAGTTGGTATTGGAGTCTTTTCCTCATATTTTCAGCATGCTTTACGCGTTGGTGGGGGTCGGAGAAATTGCGGGGGTAGAGCTTTCTTTTAGCCCCCCTAGGTGGCGGGAGCTGGAGGTAGATGTTGTGATATCTTTTTCTTATCGGCATTCTAGCGGGGAAGTTGCGGTTAGCTGTGCTTTTGTACGCAGTCCTCAACCTCCTCGGCCGGCGGGCTACGGCATCAATGGGCGCTGGGCCATGCGCAAAATTAGGCTTCCTCAATATCAATTTTATTTTGAGAGTGATGGGAAAGTTTTGGATTTTCCGGATCCGTTAGATCTGCATATTCAGGAATTTTTAACAAATCTAGCTCAAAAACTTTTAGATCAAACCAAACTGCTCAATGGAATGGAGCTATTGGAAAAGCTCTATTTCCAGGTAGAGCATCTTTGGGCAAAAGGCTGATAATAAATATTTTTATTTGCGAAAGGAGCATTTCCCTTGAGTACAAAGCCGGACGAGAAGGAGCTTCAGTTGCTTTCCCCCACGGGGGGAAAAAAGCACGTTGAGCTTAGCCCTATCCACGATTTTGCGGCCAAACTGGTTCAGCCAGAGATTTTGCCTCGTCTCAAGGAATACGTTCTTTGGCAGGCGCGCAGGCGTTCGCAACAGGAGGGAATGGAGGCGCTCCCGGATTATGCGCCTGTTTCCATCAATCTTGATTTGACCACAGCCTGCAATTATGCTTGTGATCACTGTGTGGATATGAACATTCTCAACCAGAAGATCCACTATCATCACGAAAATCTCTTGCGTTCACTGGAGCTTATGGTGGAGAAGGGCTTGCGCTCCGTGATTGTGATTGGGGGTGGTGAGCCTACTCTTTATCGGAAGTTCCAGGAGGTGATCCAGAAGATGAAGGAGTGGAGGTTGCAGGTGGCGATTGTTTCCAATGGGGCGGGCAATAAAAGGATTGCGGAGGTTGCTCCATATTTGGAAGAGGAGGATTGGGTGCGGCTTTCCTTGGATGCTGGTAGCGACGAGGTTTTTCAAGCGATGCACAAGCCTCGCAAAAGGATCACGCTGGATGAGATCTGCGAGTGGGTTCCCAAAATTAAGGCGATCAATCCTAGGTTTAAGATAGGGTTTTCCTTTATCATCACGTGGAAAGGGGCGAGCATCAACGACGCCCATATCATTCCCAATATCGATGAGATCTACCTAGCAGCTGAACGGGCGAAAAAGTACCAGTTTGACTACATTGCCTTTAAGCCATTTTTGACCAGGGCGGATTACAACAATGCCGAAATTGTGGACTTAAAGGCGACGCAAAAACACTTTGAAGAGGTAGCCCAAAAAATAGAGTCTGAGGTAGAGAGAGCCAAGGCTTTGGAGACGGATACGTTTAAGGTTTACAAGACAACAAACCTGAAGGTGTTGTTGAACAGGAGCGCCCATACTTATATGCAGCAGCCTAGAAGCTGCCATATGCAGTTTTTCCGTCAAGTGCTTAGTCCCTTGGGGATGTACAACTGCCCGGTGTACCGCAATCAGTCCCATGGATGCCTTGGACACAAGGATGCTTACGCTAGTGAGGAGAATTTTGAGCTTACGAAGAAAAAGACGGCTCAGCTTATTGAGAAGTTCGATGCTTCCCGTGAGTGTAGAGAGGTGACTTGTCTCTACAACCACGCCAATTGGTGGATGGAGGAGTTGATAAGGAATCCCCAAAAGTTGGAGGAATTGGAGCCGCGTCCGCAGAATCCGGCGGATTATTTTTTGTAATTTTTTAAACGGCGATGGATTTAACGGCGATGGATTTTGGACTTTGCGTTTTTTCTCCAAAACCGGCAGGATTTTGCGGGAAATTTGAGAGGTTTTTAGAGTTTTTGCGGAATACAAAAAGATTATGGCGAGGGAAAAGCATATTTTTTTGGTGGCAGGGGAGGAATCCGGGGATCATCATGGGGCCCAGTTGGTTCGTCAGATAAGGCGGTTGGAGCCATCTGTTCGCTTTAGTGGTTTGGGAGGTCCGCGGATGGAGAGGGAGGGGGTGTTTCTTTTGGAGGATTTGACTCGGTATGCGGTGATGGGGATTTCGCAGGTGATCGGTCAGTTGGGGACGTTTGTTCATTTGCTTCGCAGGGCCATTCATTACCTTTGGCGGGAGGGCCCGGATTTGGTGGTGCTGATCGACTATCCTGGGTTTAATCTGGCGCTAGCGAAGAGGATTCAGCGCTATGGGATCCCGATTTTTTACTACATTAGCCCCCAGGTTTGGGCTTGGGCGGCTTGGCGGATCAAGAAGATGGCCCGGTGGGTGCGAAAGATGCTGGTGATTTTGCCGTTTGAGGAGGAGCTTTTTCGAGGAGCCGGGTTAGAAGTGGAGTACGTAGGCCATCCTACCATTGATTTTTTAGGAAAAGGGGATTTTCACAAAGACGTTCCTTCCCTTATTCAGCGAAAGAAGAAGGAAGGTCGCTTGATAGGTTTGCTTCCGGGTAGTCGTCGGAAGGAGATACGCCAAAATCTTCCGCTTATGCTTCGGGTGGCAGAGCGGCTGAAGCGGAGGGAGGAAAAGCTTCAGTTTTTGATTGCAGCGGCCAGTCCAGAGATATATCGTTTGATTTTGTCCTTGCAGCGCGGGGGGGAATTTGAGGTGGATGTGATGTTAGAGAAGGCGCATTATCTTATGGCCCATTCTCATTTTTGCCTTGTTACTTCTGGCACAGCCACTTTGGAGCTGACGTATTTTGCGACGCCCATGGTGATTTTGTATAGGGTGGATTGGATATCGAAACAGTTTTGCCGATATTTTCTCTCGGTTTCCCATATTGGTCTGCCGAATATTTTGGCGGGGAGAGAGATTGTGCCGGAGTTTTTGATTTCTTCTGATGAGGTGGATAGAGTGGAAGCGGCGGCGTGGGAATTGATTTCTTCTCGCCAAAGGCGTTTGGACTGTGTTCGGGAGTTGAGGGAGGTGAAGGAGGGGTTGGAGAAAAGGACGAATGCATCCGCCAATGCGGCGCGGGCGGTGGTGGAGTTTTTGTTTTAAGTTCGGAATGTGGACGGAAAAATTTGATACCAAGGAGAAGTTTTATGGGAAAGCAAGCAAGCTGGTTTTGGCTGGTGTGGGTTTTCGGGAGCGTTTTTACCTCTGGGGCATTGGCGAATTCTTTGGTGGATGTGTTTGAGGTGAAGGGGCCTCCGAAAGTGGTGGTTTTTGAGCCCCATCGAAGGGAGCTATCCTGGCTTCCCGTAAAAGTGCACAGGCTTGTGTTTGTTTCCAGCACCAAGACGCCGGTGGCCAACAATAACTTGGTTCCTTGCTTGTATTTTCAGCCCATTTGGAAGCGGAGCGATGCGGGGGTTATTCTTTTGTCCTGGTGGAAGTCCAAGACAACCAAGAAAATAGCGCAGATTGGCACAATGTTAGCCTCTTCTGGGATCAATGTGCTATTTGTGCCTTTGGCGTACCAGTACGAGCGCTCCCCCAAGGGGGTGGGCTCGGGGAATTGGACGGTTTCAGGCAATCTACCACGCACTCAGCAGGCCCTGATTCAATCGGTAAAGGACATACGTTTGGCGGCGACTTGGCTGTTAAGCCAGGGGATAGATTCCAAAAAGCTCGGGATTATGGGAATCAGTTTAGGGGGATTTTTGGCTGCGTTGAGCTATGGGGTGGACAGAAGATTCCGAGCTGGAGCGATCATTCTAGCAGGTGGGAATTACCGAAAAATGGTGGAGTTTCACGCTTCCAGACTGCCGGAGATTTCCAAGTTGGAGAGGGGCAATTTTACTCAAAAAGATATCGACAGGATGCTGCGTTTGCTGGATCCCATCACCTATGCGGATAGACGAAGAGGAAAGGGACTTCTGATTGTCAATGGTCTTTTTGATATGATTGTGCCTTATAGCTGTGGCCGAAGTCTGTATCGCGCTTATGGAAGGGAGGCGGATTTTGTGAGCTTGCCGTGTGGCCACTACACAGCGGTGGCATTTCTGCCTTATATTTTAGGAAAAGTGATTTGGCATTTTAGGAAGCATTTCAGAGATTAAATCTCAGGGAGGTGATGGCTATGGAAAGAAGGAAGGTAAGGCCAATGAACAAGAGCGAGCAGAAGAGTCATTCGTCTTTTCGAGTTCAAATGGGCTGTTTTTCGATTTTTTTCTTGCCATTTTTTCTTCTTAAAGAGGTTATCTTTCTTTTATGGAGTTGGGTTTTCCCTGTTTCTAGGGACTCTCAGGAAGGTCCTTTACAGGGGTTTGTGGAGTTTTTGCTTCTCTTGGGATTTGTGACGGGAATAGGCTCCATTTTTGTGATTTTTAGTGTATTGTTAGCGAAGGTAGAGCTTTTGATCTTAGCGGTCATTTTGCTTTTGGGTGCTTTCCTTTTGCCCATTCTATCCAAGAGGGATAGAATCAAGCTGGAGAGGGCCTTTTTGTTGGGCTCTTCGGTCAAGATTTTTAATCGTTTGGAGCGATATTACAGCGCCAATGAGCCCAAGCCTCTGCTTTTTTATATTCTTTTTCCCTTCTCGAGTGTACTTTACTTTGTGGTGAGTCCCGAGGAAGCCAAAAAGGAATTGTCTTCGTATCGAGTACTGATTTCCTGGATTGTGGGGGTGGT
Source organism: Planctomycetota bacterium (assembly GCA_003694635.1). Taxonomy (GTDB): domain Bacteria; phylum Planctomycetota; class J132; order J132; family J132; genus J132. Next base: position 11,235 of record RFKQ01000108.1, on the reverse strand, counting down.
TCTTTTTGGGAGTGGTTTGAGTTATTTTTATTATTATCGGTATTTTGGTGGAGATTTTACTCAATCGTGGCTGTATTTAGAGCTATTGTTTGTGTATTTTTTATGCAATTTATTTGCGGTGCCTTTAGCCACGACGAGTTTATCGCTCTCGCGGCGGGGAAAAAATGGGACGATTTTTTTTATTCTCCTCTTCTCCACTCTTTTTTTAGGCAAATTGTACTATACTCTTAGTTTTAAGATGGGGTATAGCGGTTATATTGCGACCAATATCATTTTGGATGAGCGCATTTCTCGGAGCCTTCAAACTCTCGAAGGGGATTCCGCCGATACATTTTTGCAAGACTTGCAAAAGGTAAGCCAGCGATTTCTAAAAGAATACGCTCCGAAGGTATTGGATTTTAACAAGCGGTATTATTTTTACCCCCGGAAGGTTTTTCAAAGCTATTACGGTGCAGTTCAGAAAAAGTTTCAGAATTCTTTGCAGAAAATTGCCCGCTTTGGCGAACATAAAGAAATTTACTTGATGTTCACCCAGGATTTTGATGTGCTTTGGGCGATGGTTTTTTCTCCATTTCGAGATTCTATCCTTTTTCTCTACCGCTACGATCCCAAAAGAGGTTTGAAGTTTTACCGGAGTTGGAAGGAGCTCCCATTTTCTGAAAGAAGGGATCTAAGCCGTCGATGGGCGAGGGGGTACCAGAGAGAGAGTTTGCTCAAACACGCAACCCAAACCATCACCAAGTACGCTCGGGACAAGTTTGCCCAACATCGCTATGCCCCAAAGAGGTCGAGGGAGGAGAAGTCAAAATCTTCTAATGCATTGGAGAGGGCGTTAGGCAAGGTACGTTCTAGAGTTCCAGAAAGCAGACGGAGCTCTATAGCAGCAAAGTATAATTCTTATTGGCGAGAACGGGCAATGGTTTTCCGAGAACTTTCCCCAACTTGGCGGGAATTTCAAAGATTGCTCACTCGCCAGCTTCATTTTAAATTTTCCACTTCCGATTTTCAGGCGGTGGAAGATTTGGTGAAACAATGGTTGCGCACTTGGCCTAAAATTTCTAAAAACTTTTGGAATAGAGCGGAGGAATTTGCTTCTCTGTATCCTCGGCATTTAAAGCAAGAGAGGGAGTTTATAAAATCGTTTAGGCTTTACCAAGATCTGAAGAGACGGAGTGAGCAAGCGCAAAGATATTATCGCCAGCATGGTCAATATCCTTCTGATTATAGAAAACTTCGTATATCGTATTATCAAACGTCTCGGCGCTGCCATCGGCTGTATTACGAGCTTTTGAGCAATTTAGACAAGATAAGGGGTTTTGATCGTTCTTTGCAGAGTTTTTACCAGAAATTGAGTGTTCGTTTGCATATTTTTTATCCGCCAAAGGTTTGTTTTCTTCCTTACTGGGAGAAGTTGCGATCATTTGATTATCCTCGCGCTTTAAAGGTGGGGCTTGTGTACGATCATCGGGGAAAGAGTCCTGCTCTTCGGAAGCGTTGGCGGAATTATTCGAAGTGGCTTGGGTATGCGATTGTTGCGTTTGAGTTGGTGATGCCGCTTCATATTTTGTTGATTTTCTATGCAGCGGCTTCTAGTTCAAAGCGTTCGCCGGTTGTTCAAGTTGTGCGAGTGGACAGGAAAGGGGGAAGGGGGAAGAATCGGAAGAGAAATTTGGGAGGAAAGGGGAATTTTTCTTCTCGTACTGGGAGGAGGGGAAGACAGAAATTCGGAGCACGCTCCCAACGCAAAGGTTAGGTGGGATTAGGCTTGATGGCTAGAGTGAGCTCAACGTTTATCTAAAATAGTAGTAAAGAAAGGAAGCGAGTATGTGGAAAAAATTTTTTTCTTGGACCCTTATAGTGGGGATGATTTTTTCTGCCCCGGGTTGTTGCACTGTTCTTCATGGTCCAAATCGTCAAAGAGTGGGGCGGCTCAGGCCGGTATGCTTTTTTCTAGGTAATTTTGTTTTTGCCTTGATTCCGGGTATGGTGGTGGATGTGATTACCGGTGCTTATCGAGGTCGGAAAGGGATAGGTCGAAGGGCTTACAGAGATGCTAGCGATTTAAAAGAGGGAGACAGTCGCAAACTTTTAGCTGTTTATTTAAAGGATGGTCGGATTTTTATTCTTCGCCCGGCGAAGGAAGGGGAGGTAAAATTGGAGGAGATTTCTCAGGAGAGGCGGTTTTCTAAGGATAAGATTCTTAAGCACGAGTGGGTAATGGAAGCAAGTTCATCTTAAAGATTTTTAGAGTTTTTGCTGTTGTTTTGTCTTTGATTTTTGGGTGTGGGGATGATTTATATTTTCAGGTTCTGTTGCAGTAGGGCGGGGAGTTGGGTGGTGGAGATTTGAAAAAAAGTTTGTTGGTTGATGGTGATTTGGGGGGCTTTGGTGCATTGCTTGGAGCAGCGGGTGGTTTGGATTTGGATTTCTTGGGTTTTGGGAGATTGTTTAAGATAATTTTCCACGATTTCGATCAGTTCAAAAGCTCCTTTGCGCCCGCAGCTAGGGCCGATGCAGACAGAGATTTGAGGTTTTGAGGGATCTTTGGGGAGAGTTTTTTTTCCCAGATGCACTTGGAGGGCAAAGTCAAAATCCTTTTCAAACTCTTGGAGGATGTGGTGGATTTCGTTTTCGGAGGGAATTTGGTTTTGGAGGTAGAGCAAGACCAGTTCATATTGGAGAGCTTGCAGAAATTGATCATGGAAGCACTTTTTATAGACGGTTTCTAGCCTTTGTCCTGTAATTTTCGCGATTTCTATGGCCAGGGGTTGGAGATATCGCAGGATTTCTTTGACTTTATAGCGTTCTAGACGGAGCTGTTGAGTTTGTTTTTTAGGGCAACCTCCTTGGTTTTGGCAGCAGGGCATAGAAGATTTGACCTTTCGAATGAGAGGGTTTGTTAAATGGGGAGTTAGCGCAGAAAAGCGCGGACATAGCGAATGAATCGTCGATTTTCTTCGATAAAGGGCATTCGTCGGCTGATGGGGAAGAGGAAGCATCTGGATTTGCCGCCGAAGTGTTTTGCGATGGCTTGGCCGTCTTGGGCGGAGGTCATGAGGGCGTGTTTGCCGAGAATAACGAGGGTTGGGATAGGGAAGGAGACGGGGTATTTTCTGAGTTCGAAGGGGGGGACGATAGCTTCTGCGTCGGGTTTATAGGATTTTTCGAAGAGTTCACCTAGTTCGGAGTCGCTTTGGTCGGCAAAGCGTAGGGTCCATTCTTTTCGCATCAGCGCCATACTTTCTTGCATGGATTGCGCTTGGTATTTGGGTTGGCCGTTCATTTGGATTTGCAGGGACTGGGCGAAGTGTTCCATTTCGATATCGTTGAGTTCTCGTCCTTTGCTTTCTACGGCGGTCACGCCGCGGGTGTAGGCCATTTGGCCGGAGAAGGCGGCGACAAGGATTAGGGCGCGGACGCTTTGGGGGTATTTGATGGCGTATTTCATCGCCACCCAGGCGCTGACGCCGTGCCCTAGGATAGCGATTTTTTTCTGGTTATGTTTTATGCGCAGTTCTTCGAAGGCGTCCACAAGTTGATCGATGGGGTAGACCACACGTCCGGCTTGGCGGGGGAGGTTTTGAAAGCTGCTGACGGGAGGGAGTTTGATGTAGTAGAGTTTAAAGTTGGCTTCTAGGGGTGCGAGGTAGGGCATGAGGTAGTGTTCGTTGTAGCCGTAATCGGGGAGGACGAATATGGCTCGGCCGCGGCCTCTGGTGGCGAAATTTAGGCCAACGCCGCGCAGGACGGTTTGTTGTCGTTTGGTTTTGTAGCCTTGTTCTTCGGCGGTGGAATTATCATTTTTTTGTCCAATTTGGAAGGAATTTTTTTGGAGTTTCCACCAATTTTGCCAGCGTTTGTAGTCATTGCCTAGGAATCGTCCGGTGATTTTTTCCAGGGCGATACGGACGTAGACCCAGACGCGGAGTCGTTTTTTATGTTTTTTCCAGCATTGGATCAGGGGGGAGATGGAGCGTTTATCGGGCATTGCGGCGAGGGCTTTGGCGGTACTTCGCACGACTTGCCAGCTAGAGTCTTTGAGCAGGCGGATAAGCAGAGGCAAGAAGGTACGATCTTTTTTTTGGGTGATGGCGATCACGATACCTTCTCGGATTTTGTAGCGTCGTCGGGATCGTTTTCTGAGTTCTTTTTTTAGGAGATTTAGGGCATTCTGGTTTTCGATCTGTGCGATTTTTTTCCAGGCGGCTTGGCGGATGTACCATTCTTTTGAGTTTAGGAGGGAGAGGAGGAGTTTGAGTTGGGGGAGTTGATTTCCATCGAGTTGTTCGATAGCTTCTTCTTTTTCCCAGCTATTGGGGGAGGAGAATTTGGCTTGAAATTCCTCTTTCCAGGAGCCGTTTACAAGGGACGGGATCAGAAGGAATAGGGTGAGGAGTAGAGAGAATGTCGGATTATTTTTCGAGAGGTTCACGGGAAGTTCCTCCAATATTTCAGAAAATTGGTTTCTATTTCTATTTTGGCAATTTTTTAAGATTTTGCAAGTCAAGGTCGGGATTTCCTTTTGGGGGGATTTTAGGATTTTTGATGTGTTTTCTTGGACGGATTTGAGGGGGAGGTTATTTTGTGTTTGAGGTGGTTTTGGAGAACGGATTGGTAGATTTGGAGAGTTTTTTGGTACATTTGGTGGAATTGGAATTTACGGAGGAAGGTTTTTCTGGCGTTTTGGCCGAGGTTTTGGCGCAGTGTAGGGGAGGTGATGAGTTCTTGGAGGCGTTTTCGGAGGAGTTCTGGGTGGTTAGGTGGGATGAGGAATCCTTCTTTTCCATCGGTGATCGCTTCGGGGATGCCGCCGACATGGGAGGCGAGAATTGGCAATCCGGCCCGCATAGCTTCGAGGATGCCGTAGGGGAAGCCTTCGTAGTGAGAGAGGAGGATATAGATTTGGGCGTTTGCAAGGATTTTTTCGATCTGGTGCGCCCAGTTATGGAATTGGACTTTTGGTTGGAGTTGGAGGCGTTGAGAGAGGTTTTGTAGGTAGGGTTTTTGTGGTCCGCTTCCCCAGAGCTCTAGGGTCCAGGGTAGGTTTTGGAGTTTGGCAAGGGCGCACAGCAGCCCCGCTTGGTTTTTGGGGATATCGAAGCGGGCGGCCATAATGAGTTTGGGTGGAGAGGGGAGTGGATTGGCGAGGAAGGAGGGGGGGATGTCGTGGATGCCGTTGTGGACAACGCTTATTTTATTGGTAGGGAGGAGGTTTTGTTGAAGGGCAAGGTTTTTATCATATTTGGAGACGGTGATCACATAATCGGTAAAGGGTGCGATTAGTTTTTCGAGGGTGGTGTAGAGCTTTCGTTGGAGGGGGGGTTTCCCTTCTGTAAAGGCCCATCCGTGTGCGGTGAATATGGTGGGGGTAGGGTGGAGTTTTCCGGCCAATCTTGTTAGCCAGCCGGCTTTGGAGGAGTGGCAGCACAGCAGGTGGGGACGGAATTGGCGCAGGTATTTGGCGATTTCTGCGAAGGCGAGGGGGTCATAGAGGGGGTGGATGGGGCGCACGAGATATTGAAGGCTGCGGTGGGGGATGGAGGATTGGGCCATTGCTTGGGCGAGTGGTCCTTTTTGTCCGAAGAGGACGAGGACTTGGTGGCCGTTTTTTTGTTGGGCTTGGGCAAGTTCGTGGACGTGTTTTTGGGCGCCTCCGAGCACATCGGAGCGGGTGATCACATGGAGGATTTTCACAGTTTTAGTTTTTCTTGGAAGTAGCGAATGGTTTTTACCAGTCCTTCTTTTCGACTTACTTTTGGTTCCCAATGGAGTAGTTTTTTCGCTTTGGTTAGGTCTGGTTTGCGGATTTTAGGATCGTCTTGGGGGAGAGGATGAAATTCGATGGTGGAGCGGCTATTGGTGAGGGAGATGACTTCTTTAGCGAAGTCTAGGATGGTGATTTCCTTGTCATTGCCTAGGTTAACAGGGGTGTGGACATTGGAGTTTAGGAGTTGGTAGATCCCTTCGACCAGATCGGAGACGTAGCAGAAGCTTCGGGTTTGGCTGCCGTCACCGAAGACGGTGATGGGTTGGTCTTGGAGAGCTTGAGAGATAAAAGCTGGCATGACTCTGCCGTCTCCGATTCGCATACGTGGACCGTAGGTATTGAAGATTCGTACGATGCGGGTATTGAGTTGATGGTGGCGGTGGTAGGCCATTACGAGGGCTTCGGCGAAGCGTTTTGCTTCGTCGTAGACGGAGCGTGGGCCGATGGGGTTGACGTTGCCGAAGTAGGATTCGCTTTGGGGGTGTTGTTCTGGGTCGCCGTAGACTTCGGAGGTGGAGGCTAGGAGGAAGGTGGCGTTTTTTTGTTTGGCGAGTCCGAGGAGGTTTTGGGTGCCGATGGAGCCGACTTTTAGGGTTTGGATGGGGTATTTTAGGTAATCCACAGGGCTGGCGGGGGAGGCAAAGTGGAGGATATAGTCCAATTTTCCTTGGACATAGACATAGTGGGTGATATCGTAGTGGATAAATTCAAAGTTTTTATGTCCTAGCAGGTGTTGAATATTTTCCATGCTGCCGGTGAGGAGGTTATCCATACAGATGACGTGGTGTCCTTTTTCTAGGAGGAAATCACAAAGATGGGAGCCAATAAATCCGGCGCCGCCGCTAATGAGTGTTCTTTTGGTCATTGTTGGTTTATTTTCTCCATCGGTTTGGGTTTTGAGGGAATTTTACATTTTTGATTGAATGGATGTTAATGGCCGGCGACTCCAATGCAGTAGTATTGAAAGCCCCGTTCTTTCATTTTTTCGGGGTTGTACATATTTCGCCCGTCGAAAATTAGGGGTTGTTTGAGCAGGGAGTGCAGTTTGGAGAAGTCTGGTTGATGGAATTCTTTCCATTCGGTGATGAGGAGGAGGGCATCGGCGTTTTCAGCAGCCTTGTAGGGGCAGTTGGTAAAGGAAATGTGGTCTAGGTTATTTTGGAAGTAATTTTTGGTATTTTCGACAGCTTCTGGGTCATAGGCTTGGATTTTGGCGCCGTTTTGGAGTAGTTTTTCTATGATGGTGAGGGAGGGTGCTTCTCGGATATCGTCGGTACGGGGTTTAAAGGAGAGTCCCCAGATGGCGAAGGTTTTATTTTGGATATTGTGTTGAAAGTGTTGTAGGATTTTATCTACAAATTTTAGGCGTTGTCTTGTGTTGACTTCGAGGGCGGCTTGGACGATTTTAAAGTCCAGGCCGCATTCTTTGGCGGTTTGGATAATGGCGCGTACATCTTTGGGGAAACAGGAGCCGCCGAAGCCTAGGCCGGGGAAGAGGAATCGTTTACCGATGCGGGTATCGGCGCCCATAGCTTCGCGCACTTGATTGACATTGGCACCGGCTTTCTCGCACAGGAGGGCGATTTCATTGATAAAGGAAATCCGGGTAGCCAGATAGGCATTGGAGGCGTATTTGGTGATTTCGGCGCTTTGGTTGTCCATCACGTAGATAGGGTTGCCGGTACGGACGAAGGGGGCGTAGAGTTCTTTCATAATTTCGGCGGTTTTGGGGCAGCTGGTGCCGATCACCACTCTATCCGGCTTCATAAAATCCTCTACAGCGGTACCTTCTTTTAGGAATTCGGGGTTTGAGACCACTTCAAAGGGATGTTTTGCGTATTGTTGGAGGATTTTTTTTACTTTTGCAGCTGTTCCCACGGGCACGGTGCTTTTCAGGACGATAATTCCTTTTTTGGTAAGGGCTTTTCCTATGGATTTTGCGGCTTCTTCGACGTAGGAGAGGTCGGCGGAATTATCTTCTTTGCTGGGTGTACCGACGGCGATGAAATGGATATCGGATTTGGCCACTCCCTCTTGCAGGGAGGTGGTGAATTCTAGTCGCTTTTCTTTTACATTTTTTTTGACCAATTCTTCTAACCCTGGTTCGTAGATAGGGATTTGGAGCTTTTTTAGCATTTGGATTTTGTTTTCATCCACATCGATATTGACCACGTTGTGGCCGCTTTCGGCGAAGCAGGTGCCGCTGACCAGTCCTACGTATCCGGTACCGATGACAGAGATATACATGGTTTAGATTTTACTCCTTTTGATGGTGAGGAAAGAGTTGGGGGAAATGATTTTTTAGATATTGTTCCCAGCGCTTAGCGATGAGAGCGAGTTCATCGGGGGTTGTGAAGGGGGTGAGGCCAAAGTTTTGTCGAAAGATTTCTCTGAGGAGGACGATGCTCTGTCGGCGGTAGTGGGGGATATGGAGGTCTTGTAAGGCAACGGACGCGCCGGCGGGGTTTTGGTATTTGGCGAGGGCGGCGGCGGCGGCGTAGCGTACTTGTCGATGGGGATCATGTAGGGCTTTTAGGAGGGCGGGTTGGGGATTTTGGAGGAATTTTCGGTTGCGGAGAGCTTGGATAGCTTCGTAGCGCACTTCCCAGTTAGGATCTTGGCAGAGTTGGATGAGGGGGGAAATGTTTGCGTTTTGAGGGGCGAGCTGGGCAAAGAGGGGGATAGCCCCGCAGCGGATTTCGGGGGAGGGGTGGTGGAGGGCTTTCTGGAGGTAGGATTTGGCGTGGTTGTAGCCGAGTTTTGCTAGTTGTTTGAGTGCTTTGAGCCGTACGGGGATAGGGTATTGTGGATTTTGCCAGATTTGAGCGAAGTGTTTTGAAGCGTTAGGGATTTTGGAGAGCAGGAGGACGGCTTGTTGTTGGGTTCGGACATCCGGGCTGTGCAACATTTCTAAGTAAAATTTTTCTAGGGTTTGGTTTTTGTGCGTGTTCCACCAGTTTTTCCAGTAGAGAGTAAGTGCATTAAGGTCTTGTGAAGAGTATTTGTCCAAGGAGAGGAGATTGCCGCGAACAATTTGGTGGATACTGGCAAGGATTAGTTTTTTTTCTCTGAGAGATTTTGGCCGTTCTAGAAGTTGAAAAAGAGCTTGCAGGGAGGGTTTGGTTCCCCATTGTCCGAGCAGTTGGATGGCGTAGTGTCGTATTCTATCCACACGGGTGGAGAGCAATTGCAAGGCGGCTTGTTCGGTCAGAGGAGAGTGGAGTTGATGGAGGAAGATGAGCGCTTCTTGGCGAAGACGGAGGGGTGAAGAGGGGGAGGCAAGGAGAGTGTATAATGTTTTTTGAGCTATTTTTCCTCTTCGCCGGAATTCTTTTAAGGCGTTGATCCGGTGGTAGGGTAGGTGGATGCAGCGTTGGAGGATCTCTTTAACTGTGGCTGTTTGCATCCATGGATGCCGGGGAGGTCGTGGTTGGGAGGTACTTTCGTGGTGGAAGGATGGGGGGAGCAGGAATGCTGGCAGATAGAGGGTAGCGACGAAAGCTATTATGCTTATTAGAAGAGAGGGGAGGGAAGAGAAGTGAGTGATATTTGCTTTCATGGGTTGGTGGGTAATTTTCGTTTCTCAAAGATTTCGAGGATGAGGGAGGTATTTTCGTTTAGCTGTGGATGGTAAGTTTTTTTCGGAAAGGGAAGATATTTTGATTGACGACGTTCTTTTCATTTGGAGTATGAGAAAAAGAGGCATAACACATTTGAAATTTTACATCAAATTGGCTTTCGATCAACTGTTTTTTCTAAATTCTGTTTTTCACACAACTTTTTTAAGATGAAAATATAATGAAGTAAAGAAAAAGGCAAGTGTCCCAAAATGAGACAGGGTTACTTTAAGTATTTGGACTTTCATTTAACTTCTTATAAAATAAGTAGGTTGCGATGAAAAAATGCATTTTCCTAAAAAAGTCAAGTTTTGAAGATTTTCCAAAAGTAAGTTTCATGCAGCTCAATTTTTATAGAATTATAACTATTTGTAAAAAAGAAAGATAAAAAAAACAGGGTAAACTTTAAAAAAAATTCAATATAACTGGCACACTTCTTGCAAAGAAACAAAAAAATTACATAAGGTTTTCTCCTATTCCCTCGCCCTCGGGAGGCGGGTCGGAATAGGGCGAATAGGAAGGGAGAAAACCTACTTTCTTTGTATAAGCTATTTTGGGCTTATACTACGGGAGAAGGTATGGATTTTTATCTTCCCCCACCCAGGGTGGGGATATAAAGTAATAGGCTTGCAAATGAAAAGCTTAAACGTCTTTGAGTTAAGCTTGATAGGAGGTTTTGTATTTTTTCGTACTTACTTTTATGGGAAGATGATATTTTTGGGTTGTACGGTAAATTTTAGCGATGGTGGAGGAAGTTGTGGAAATTTTCTTCGATTTGTTGTTCGACTTTTTCTGTGGTGGTATTCCAGATTTGAGCGAGTTTTTCTCCGATTTTTGGGATGAGGTCAGGTGTAGCGGGGGAGTTGTGAAAGGGGACGGGGCTATCGGTTTCTAGGAGGAGTAGGTGAGGTTGGATGCATTGTACGACCTCGATGGTTTGAGGGGAGTGTAGGATGATGGGTCCTACGGAGACGTAGATATTTTTTTTGTTGCAGATTTTGATTAATTTTTTGGATTGGCAGAACCAGTGGAGTAGGGCATTATAGCCGGTGTATTGTTTATAGTGGATAGCGATTTCCATGGTTTGTCGTAGAGCCCATCGGGAGTGGAGGTTGAGGGGTAGGGCGTAGTTTTGGGCAAGTTGTAGTTGTTGTTTAAGGATTTGGTGTTGGAGTTGTTTTTGTTCTTGGTTGCGGGCGTATTTATAATCCAGTCCGACTTCTCCGAGCATTTTAGCTTGGTGGATAGATTGCTTTAGGAAGTTGAGGTTAGATTGAAGTTCTTCCGGATTCATTTCTAGGATATGGGCGGGGTGGATACCGAGAGCGGGTAGGAGGGTTTGGGGGAATTGCTGGTAGAGGCGCAGAATTTGTTGCATAGAGGTTTGGTCGACGCTTACAGCGACGATTTTTCGGACTCCTTGCTTCTGGGCGGTATTTAGCACATTTTCGAGGTTTGGGATTTGTTCGACATGACAGTGTGCATCGATCCACATAGTTTATTTATTCCAGAGGTAGAGGAGGGTGAGGAGGGACAGGAAAAGTAGGAAGATATTGATCCAGAGGAGTTTGAGGTAGAGGGAGAGTTTATTGTGGAGATTTTGATTTTCTTCTTCGAGTTGTTTTATTTTTGTTTTTTCGAGTTTTAGGATTTTGTAGGGGGAATTTTGGGAGTTGGGAGTGGTTTGGGAGGAGAGTTCGATTTTAGCTAGTTCGAGTTCTTGGAAGATATCGTCGAAGTTTTGGTAGCGATCTTGGGGGTGTTTAGCCATCATTTTTTCTACGATTTTGCAGATGGAGGGAGGCAGTTCGGGGTTAGATTGGGAGAGGGGTGGGGGGGGGTATGGATATG
>RFKQ01000107.1 GCA_003694635.1 Planctomycetota bacterium | reverse complement strand
GGGGAGGGAGTGGATGGCCTGTTCTAGGAGCTCTTTGCGGCGGGCGACCAGGAACAGGCGAGCTTGCCGTTTGGCTAGGAGTTGGGCCACTGCTAGGCCAATTCCTTGTGAGCCTCCAGTAATGAGAACGTTTTGATTTTTCCACACCGTGCGTTTCCTAGCTTCGTCGGATATTCCAGATGGAAATTCCTAGAAAAATTCCCAGTAAAGGCGGGAAAACAAAAGTAAGCATAAAGATCAAGCGTAGATCTTTTGGTTGCAGGTCTAGGCGGCGATCCTCGAGGGGTTTTTTGCCCAAGGCGAGCAGTTCGTAGCGCTCGGCTAGCCAGTGAAGAGAGTTGAGGAAGAGGTCCAGGTTCCGGTCAGCGTGGATGCCCCAAATCCTTCGATTTAGAGTACGGTAGCCGTTGTTCACGAAACTTGTATCTCCGAAAACCACCAAGCGGGAAGAGCGATTATTTTTTTCTTGGCGCACCGCTGCAATGGCGATGGGCCAGCTTTGGGGCGAGCCTATTTTTTGCCAGAAGTACCCTTTCAAAATTTTGCGATAGCTTTTGGGAGAGGTCTTGAGGAGGATATCGGCCGTGACTTTTTTCACATCCTTGACGCTTAGCTCCAGCGGCCTGGTATAAATGTGAGAGGTAGCGAGGCCTTTTAAGGGTGCGGTGATGGGGTGGGAAGAGAAATTTTTGCAAATAATATAGGTGTGATCTTTTTCTGTCGTCTCCAGGCTTAGAGAGCGAAATAGCTCCGGTTCGGCCAGTACTCCTTTCAGCAAGCGAATGCCGTAGCGCCTTAGAAGAAGGGATAGCCCCACTTTGGTGCCAGGCTCCACCGTTAGGAAAAGGCGCCCTCCTTTTTGCAGATAGCGTAAGATCTTATCCTCCACTTTGGAGGAAAACGGACGCTGAGGACCAACAATGGCAAGGATATCGCAATCCGAAGGGATATCTTTTTCTTCCAAAGCAAGCTCTTTCACCGCAAAGTGGTTTAGCTCCAAAGCCGAGACAGCTTCCAAAAGGGAGGTAGGGCGAGCTTGGGATAGCTCCCGCTCCCCGTGTCCTGTGGTAAAATAAACCGTAGGCTTCTTCTCTTGGGAGAGGTAGATCAGCGCTGAAGCAATGGCCTCTTCCCCTTTAAATAGTGCCTTTTGTCCCCAACCTTGCCGTAAGTCTATTTCACTAAAATACTTCTTCTTATGCCCAAGCTCCACCACCAAGGCTGTGCGTGGAGTGATGCCGCGGTACTTCTCCTTCATGGCTCGGAATACCGCGGGGTTGCGCAAAAGATCCACGTACTCAATAGAAATCTTGGAGGAACGGAGGGAAAATTCTTCCAAAAGGTCTTTGAGATTGCGCCCTAGAGGCGAAGTTTGAGGGACAAGAACAATAAATTTTAGAGGGGATTTTAAGGACTGAAGAATTTTAATGGTCTTCTCTGAAAGACTAAAACGCTGATAGCGGGTTAAGTCCCAGCGCCATCGATGCCGAGCGTTGAGAAAATGAAGTTCTATGAAAATGCAGCTAGCTGCAAGAAGAATCACAAAAAAAATCAGACGATGGGAGAAATACAACCTCTCTGAAGAAGTGGAAGTGGATGCTTCGACAGAAGTGGCTGAGAGAGTGGATTCCCTCTCCTCTTCCTGCGGTGGAGCGGTGGGCTCCTGCTGTGCTTCCGTGGCCGAGGGAGTGGATTTCCCCTCTCCTTTTTCTTTTTGCTCGAGGGCAGAGACTTTTTGCTCGGAGGCGTCAATTTCCTTTTCAGAAAGAGCTCCAAGAAGACGCAAAGAACTCTCGTCTTTCAAGTCCTTCTCTTCTTGAGTTTGTTCCCGAGGCTGCTCCTCTTTTTTCGAAGACTCTCGGTCTTTTCCCTTGGATGGTTTTTTTTCTGAACCAGATGGACTGGAAGATTTCATCTTCTCTCTATCCCCTTTTATTAAGATTGATACGGCAAAGCTAGGAACTTTCGCTTTTCAAACCACCACTGCTCTATTTAATCGTCTTCTTCTTCCCAATCCTCTTCCCAATCCTCTTCCTCCTCTTCTTCTTCCCAATCCTCTTCCCAATCCTCTTCCTCTTCCCAATCCTCTTCCTCCAATTCTTCCTCATCAGCGCCTTCTAAAATGCGCACGCGCTTGTACATCTCCTCCACAAGTTCCCGCGGAATTTTTTCCCCCCGCAGCAGTCTGTGCAGGTCCTCTAGGTGCCCTTCAGGAGCAATATCTTCGAGGTCATATTCATCCAGAGCCTCTTGGATAATATCGATTTTTTCTTGAAGATTCATAACTCTTCTTTTCTCTCCTTAAAAGAAAGGACCAAAATTGCACCACCGATAGATCCTTTTTAGGAAGAAGACGTAAATAATGTGGATTTCTACTTCCCCCAAAAAAAGAAAAAAGCAAATCACTGATTGTCAGAGGATTTTTCTTGCCCTTTTTCTTCTGCCTCTTGCTGTTCTTTTTCCTCTTCGCTTTTGGAAGACGCATCCACTTCAAAATCACTTTTGGAAGTCGCCTCTTTTTTTCCGCTCTCCTCTTTGGTAGATTCCTTCTTTCCGGCTTCTACCGTCTTAGGGGTTGGCTTCACCACTTCTTCCCCTTCTACTAGCTGAAACAGGCATTGAGGAGCGTTATCTCCCAAACGATTTTTAGGTAGGCGCACAATCCGGGTGTAGCCCCCTGCCCTATTTTTAAAGCGCGGGGCAATATGTTCAAACAGCTTATTTACGACTTTGATTTTATTCCCCTCCTTGTCCTTTACCCAAGCGTTGTACAACATAGAGGCTACTCTTCGGCGGTTATGCAAGGTAGGCTTTTTGGCCAGTGTGATGAGTTTTTCCACAAAAGGACGTACAAACTTGGCCTTTTGGGGAGTGGTACGTATGCTTTCGTGCTCGATAAGGTTGATGGCGAGATTTCGCTTCAAGGCTTTGCGATGAGCGCCTGTTCGGTTTAGTTTTCTACCAAATTTTTTATGACGCATGAAAACTACCTTTCTAAACGAGAGAGGGTTGGCTTTGCAATACGATGGATGACCTTAAGAAACGGGGGCGGGGACAAACGCCTCTCAATCCGGTTGCAGGCTTAGGCCGTTTTTTTCCAGAACTTGAAGAATTTTTTTCACCGAAGATTCCCCGATTTGTGGGAGACTTCGAAGTTCGCTTTCCTTTAGTTCTAACAATTCCCCTACCGTGAGGATAGCGTTTTTGATTAGGGCGTTTAGTGGTCGCTTGCTCAGTCCGAGCTCTTCAATGGGGCGAGATTTCCATAGATCCTCGGCACTGGCAGCGTCTTTTTCCTCTTCAGAGCTAGGAGGAAAAATATTTTCTTGTTCTTCTGCAGCATCTTCTTCGCTGGCCTCTTCCTGGATTTGAGCGTGCATTGGTTTGCCCAAGTAAGAATATTGGATAAAAGGGTTTAGGTGTTTACGCAAGATTTTAGCAGCTTCCACAATGGCCATTTCCGGGTGCAAGGTGCCATCGGTCCAGATTTCCATGACTAGGCGATCGTAGTTGGTCATTTCTCCCACCCGGGCGCTTTCTGTAAAATATTTGACGCGCCGGATGGGAGAAAAGAGGGAATCGACGGGGATAATTCCAATTTCCTGCTCACCGGAGCGCATATTTTCCTCCGCGGAGGCATAACCTCGACCTCGCTTGGCCCAAAGAGTCATACGGAGCTCGATATCCTTCGCCAGCGTGCAGATGTAGAGGTCAGGATTGATGATTTCAAATCGGTGATCTGGTACAATCGCCGCTGCGGTAACCTCGCCCTGCTGGTTGGCTTTTAGCGAAAATTCAATTTCCTCATCCGTCTTGACCTTGATAAGGATTTGTTTGATATTCAAAATGATATCTGTGACGTCTTCGACCACCCCTTCGATGCTGCTAAACTCATGTTGCACTCCCTCGATTTTCACCTTTGTGATCGCTGCCCCTTCAATGGAGGAGAGAAGGACCCGGCGCAATCCGTTCCCTACCGTGATACCAAATCCCCGCTCAAACGGCTCAATGCTAAACTTACCGTAGGTATTGGTAAGGGTTTCTTTATCAAAAACCAAGCGGCTGGGCAGCTCAAAGCTTCTCCATTTTACTTTCATAATTCAGTATTTCCTCCATTCGCAGTTTTGGGCCTTCCCCTCAGAAGAAAATAGAGACGAGCACCATTGCTTGCCCTTTTGATGGATACGTGTACACTCCATGCTCTAGAGAAAGAAGGCCACTTTTTCATGCGAGTAAAATTGACTAGCCAACTCAATCGATAGGGTATGGCGTTATTTGGAAGCAAACTCCACAATCAGTTGCTCTTCGATTTGGATGGGAATTTCCTCTCGAATAGGCAGCTCCAGCACCACTCCCTCTAGGGTGTCTTCGGAGAAGGAAAGCCAAGTCGCCGGTTCGAGATCTGTATTGGCATTCAGATTTTGTTTGATCAAATTTTGGCTTTTTTCTTTTTCGGCCACAGAGATGGTGTCGCCTTTCTTTACCAAAATAGAAGGCCTGGTGGCTAGTCTATTGTTGAGAAGAATATGGCGGTGAAGGATAAATTGGCGGGCTTGAGCGACCGAAACGGCCAATCCCAGACGGCGAAGCACGTTATCCAATCTGCGCTCCAGCAGCAGAAGCAAATTTAAGCCAGTGTCTCCTCTAAGCCGTTCGGCCTGTCGGAAATACTTTTTAAACTGCTTATCCAGTATCCCGTAGTAGCGTTTAACTTTTTGTTTTTCCCGCAGCCGCCGCCCGTATTCGGTTTTTTGTCTTTTCCAAGGATGAACACCGGGGATAGAAGGACGGCGTTCAAAAGCGCACTTTCTTGTAAAGCAACGCTCGCCTTTTAAAAAAAGCTTCATCCCTTCTCTACGACATAGACGGCACACCGCATCTGTATATCTAGCCATATAGGGCACCTTTCCTTCCAAAACAACAAAACAAACTCCATTTTCTGGAAACTTGCTATAATCCCTTCTCAGCTTTTGGGAGAAGAGAGGCTTTACACTTTTGTGAGGGCTCCCTTTGAGAGAACAACGGTTTTCGTGATCTTTTTCATCCACCTTCCCACGCGGGGTGAATTTGCTCGACTTACACCCGTCTTCTCTTCCTAGGACGGCAGCCGTTGTGGGGAAGCGGGGTGACATCAGCGATGGACTTAATTTCCAAGCCGGCCGCTTGAAGGGCGCGGATGGCGGCTTCTCGTCCAGCTCCGGGACCTTTCACTCGCACCTCCACTTCCTTCATACCAAATTTTTGTGCCTTCTGGGCGCAGCTTTCCGCCGCCCGTTGGCTAGCGTAAGGGGTGCTTTTTTTACTCCCCTTGTAGCCAATGGTTCCTGCCGAATCCCAACATAGCACCTGTCCATTTTTGTCCGTAATGGTGATGATGGTATTGTTAAAGGTAGCTTTGATGTGGGCAATACCTTTGGGAATGTCTTTTCGGATTTTCTTCTTTTTTTTCTGGCGAGCTTTGGCCATACAACCACTCCTCATTTTTAGAAAATATTTCGCAAAAAACGCTCACTGAACTCAACTTAATCCTAAGGCCCATCCGGAGCCAAATCAAACGATACCCGGACTATCTCTAGAGCCTTGGTTAGATTTACCCTACTGCCAAAGAGGCAAGAGCGCAAAAACCTAGCGCATTTGCTTAATGGATTTCTTAGTGGCCACCGTTTTGCGAGGACCTTTCCGGGTGCGAGCATTGGTTCTGGTGCGCTGGCCACGCACAGGCAATCCCAAACGATGCCGCAAACCCCGGTAGCAGCGTATATCTCGCAAACGCGCAATATTTTGAGCTGTTTGACGCCGCAGCTGCCCCTCGATAATATAATTTTTATCGATTTCACTAGCGATCCGGCTGACCTTTTCCTCACTTAAATCTCTCGCGCGCTCCATGGGATCAATCCCACAGGCTTCGCAAATTTTTTGAGCGCTATACTTGCCAATGCCATGGATATAGGTCAGCGAATACATAATCGGTTTGTCCTTGGGAATATCCACCCCAGCGATACGTGGCATTGTTTACTCCTTTAAATTCTCTAAACTCTTCATTGAAACTTCCCATTACAGTAGGAAAATCCCTCTACCCCTGCCTCTGCTTGTGGCGAGGGTTGGTGCAAATGACCCGCAAAATCCCTTTGCGCTTAATAATCTTGCAATTCTCACAAATCCTTTTTATGCTGGCTTTCACCTTCATCTTTGCTCTCCCTCTTCAACTTAAAAATCCATTTCCAATCAAAACCTCCCCACCCACCTAATCGTCTTTACTATGGCGATAGACAATCCTCCCTTTTTGCAAATCATAAGGAGACATTTCGATGGTCACTTTATCCCCTGGAAGAATGCGAATAAAATTCATCCGCATCTTTCCCGAAACATGGGCTAACACCTGGTGGTGACTGTCTTCCAACTCCACACGAAACATAGCATTGGGCAATGCTTCTTTAACAATTGCTTTGCAACGGATAGGTTCTTCTTTTGCCATATCCTTCACTCATCCTTTTTCTATCTTGTAAAAAACTAAGCCACCATCCATTTTAGAAATTATCATTCTCCAAAAGCCGTACAATCCTTTCCTCTACCTCCTTGGCAGGACGATTGGCTGGAATTTGGACCAAAATTCCCTTTTTCCGATAATAATCCAAGAGGGGCTGTGTTTTTTTTTCAAAGTCCCGGAAGCGTGTAGAAATGCTCTCCCGGTTATCATCCTTGCGCCGAATTAGCGGAGAATGACAGCGATCGCATTTCCCCTCCTGCTGAGGCGGAAAGGTGCGAAGATTGTAGGTTTGCTGACAGGAAACATTGCTACATACCCGGCGGTGGAGCAAGCGCTGGACCAGATCTTCTTCCTGAATATCAAAGTAAATCACCCAACGAAGACAATCCCCTTGTTGCCGAAGGATAGCCTCCAATCCCTGCGCCTGCGATACGGTGCGGGGGAAACCATCCAAAAGAAATCCACGCTTACAGCGCTTGGACTGGATATGGTCCTTGACCAGTTGAATGACAAGCTCATCGGGCACCAAAGCCCCGGCCTCCATGTATGCCTTGACCTGTCTTCCTAAAGGGGTTTGCGCCTCCACGGCTTGCCGAAAAAGATTGCCCGTGGAAATATGACAAATGGCAAAACGACGACTTATACCCGCTGCCTGAGTCCCCTTACCCGCTCCCGGAGGACCTAAAAAAACAATATTTACCTTCTCGTCCACATCGAAACCTCAATAAAGCAAAACAAAATGATAGCGTCTCAATAAATCCCTGTGCCACTTTTACACAAATTTTTCCCAAAAGTGCGCTTTTTCCTATTTTCCAGCCACCCGTTTATCCCTACTAATGAATCCCTCATAATGCCGCTGGAGAAGATACGACTCCACCCTTTGCACTAAGTCCAAAGCAACCCCCACCACAATCAATATCCCCGTACCTCCTAAAAACGCAGCCAAAAACAAACTCACACCCATCACAGAGGACACAATCAAAGGAAAAATTGCAATCAAAGCCAAATAAATCGAACCGACAAAAGTGAGCCGGTTCATCACCTTTTCCAAATAATCCGCCGTCCTCTTGCCAGGGCGAATTCCGGGGATAAAACTGCCATGCTCCTTCATCTGATCCGCCATTTCGGTTGGATTGAACATCAGCGACGTCCAAAAATAGGTAAAAAAACCTATCAAAAAACAGTAAATCGTGATATACCAAAACCCGGGACTATTCATGTTGATATAGCGCCGAAGAGTATCCCAACCCAAACCCGCCAAAATAGCCGTAGGAAGAATCAATAAGGCCTGGGCAAAAATCACCGGCAAAACCCCTCCGGGGTTAAGTTTTAAGGGCATATAATGGCGACTTCCTCCGTAGACCTTCCTCCCTCTGGTCATTTTCTGCTGCTGAATAGGAATGCGCCTAGAGGCCTGCTGCATGATCACCACCGCCACAGTAACAATCACAAACAAAAGAAGGATAATCACCAATTTCGTCATCTCCAATGGCACCTGAGTAGGATCCGCCTGGCGCACCTTTGTGGTAAAGAAATTAAACAACGCCGCAGGCATCGAAGCAATAATCCCCGCCATAATAATCAACGAAACACCATTGCCTACCCCATACGCACTAATCTGCTCCCCAAGCCACATCACAAACATCGTCCCTGTGGTTAGAGTGAGAACCGCCACAAAGTAAAACCCAAACGTGGCTTGAAATGGATTTACAATCCCAATTTGTACCACCCACTTTACAATAAAAATAGACTGCAAAACGCACAAAGCCACCGTTGCATATCGAGTATATTGGCTAATCTTCTGCCTGCCACTAGCCCCTTCTTTGGAAAGCTTCTCCAAGGAAGGTACCACCTTGACTAAAAGCTGAAACATAATCGAAGCGCTAATATAGGGCATAATCCCCAAAGCAAAAAGGGTAGATTTTGCCAACGCGCCCCCTGTAAGAGCGCTGGCAAAGGCCAAAACATCAAAAAATCCCCCCATATTTCCAGATTGTTGCAAAATATCGGCAATTCTTCTTGGATCTACCCCGGGAATAGGGATAAAAAAACCTATACGATACACAATCAGAAGAGCAAAAGTAACAATGATCTTCCGCCGTAATTCAGGGATTTTAAAAATATTCGAAAATGTTTCCCACATAAAACGAAAACTCTCCTCTATATGCCATGCCCTGCAGCTCAGCTTTTTTCAAACCCTTCCACTGCTCTGCATTTCGGTTGGGATAAACAAAACAAAAATTTCTCTCAAAAAAGATCTCACCAACAAAATTCCTAGTATAATTTACTAGTTCTAGAGAGATTTTTCTACAAATAAATAAAAATTTTTCCTCAACCTCACCTTACTTCCCCTCTTTGCCCTGTTTCACCTTTTTCAATTTTTGACGGGTCTTTTCTTTGGGAAGAAGAAGTCGCTCTACACTCCCACCAGCCTGTAAAATCTTTTGCTCCGCAGCTTGACTTACCCCGTGGGCCTGCACTTTTAAAGACTTGGTAAGCTCCCCTCGCGACAAAATCTTAATAAACGCTTTTCTTGACTTGACTATCCCCCTCTGCCGCAAAACCTCTGGACTAACCTCGTCCCCCGCGGCAAAGTATTTCTCCAACGTCCCTACATTTACCACAACGTAGGAAACCTTCCATTTGTTGTGGAAACCCCGCTTGGGTAGACGGCGAAACAAAGGCATCTGCCCCCCTTCATACCAAATGCGTCCTCCAAAACCTGAGCGGGACTTGGCCCCCTTATGACCCCGGCCTGCGGTTTTGCCCAAACCAGAACTCTCGCCTCGACCAATACGCTTCTTCCCTTTACGGGGCAACGATACCCGGTATACGTCTTTTAAATCCATGAACATTCTCCTCTTAAATTCTCTAAACGCAATGAAGCTTATTGGAATACGTCCACATCCAACGAAACACCGCGCAACTTCTCCACCTGCTCCTTCGTGCGCATCGCTTTCAATCCCTCCAAAGCCGCCTTCACCAAGTTGATGGGATTGTTGGAACCAAAAGATTTGGTCAAAATATTGTGTATTCCACTCACGCTCAAAAGGGCGTGCAACGCAGGACCTGCAATGATCCCCGTCCCCGGCCGAGCTGGCAAAAGAAGAACCTTCGACGCCCCATACCTACCCAAATATTGATGGGGAATGGTATGGTCAACAATGGGAACCTGAATTAAATTCTTGTGCGCATTCTTCACCGCTTTTTCCACCGCTAAAGGCACTTCTTTGGCCTTGCCAAAACCATAGGCTACCTTCCCTTGATGATCCCCCACAACCACCAATGCATTGAAGCTAAAACGACGCCCCCCTTTGACCACCGTGGCCACTCTGGAAATGCGAATGACCTTTTCGGTAAACGGAGACGCCTCCCTGTCTCTTGACCTTCTTGTATCTAATCTAGCCAAAACTACTATCCTCTCTTCTCTGAAGAAAATTTATCACAAATCCTCTAAACCTAATCCTAATTAAAATTGAATCCCCTCTTTTCTAGCCGCTTCCGCTAGAGACTTCACCCGGCCATGAAACTTGTACCCACCTCGATCAAAGCAAACCTTCTCAATCCCCTTCTCCTTCATTAAATGAGCAATGTGGCGCCCCACTAAAGCCGCTGCATCCGTTTTGGTGAACTTCTTCTCCCCCGACGCTTTCTTCTGCTCTAAAATTTCTTTCCTAATCTCTTTGGTCAACGTGGAGGCCGCACATAAAGTTTTGCCTATGTTGTCGTCAATCACTTGACAATAAATATGCTTGTGGCTTTTAAAAACGCTCAAGCGCGGCCTCTCTTTCGTACCAATTACGCGCTTACGAATATGCCTGCGCCTGCGCAAACGCCTCTTCGCTTTCGCTTTTAACCTATCCATAACGCAATATTCTCCTACAGTTTGTCCTCTTCTGAACATTAACCACCAGCCAGAGATTTACCAGCTTTGCGCCGAACCACCTCATCATGATAGCGTATCCCTTTGCCTTTGTAAGGCTCCGGTGGTCGAATTCTTCGAATATTTGCCGCAAACTGCCCTACCTTCTGCTTGTCCGCCCCCCGAACCACAATGCTCGTGGGATTGGGTACCTCCACCTCCAAATCCTTGGGAATCTCCATTAACACAGGATGACAAAATCCTATGTTCAGTTGCAACTTCCCTCCCTGCACCTTGGCGTTGTATCCCACCCCATTGATAGAAAGCTTCTTCTCAAAACCCCGGTGTACCCCCTCTACCATGTTCGCCACTAACTGACGCGTAAGGCCGTGCAAAGCACGGGTCTGCTTCTGATCGTTGGGACGACGCACAAAAATCATCCCCTTCTCCTTCGAAATCTCCACCTCCATCAGAGAAGGATAGCTCCACTCCAACTTGCCCTTTGGACCACTCACCCGAATCGTGTTCCCCTCGTGCTGCACCTCCACCCCAGCAGGAATGGGAATGGGTTTTCTTCCTATCCGAGACATAATCTATTCCTTCATCTTAAAACCGTTGGCGCAATCTCTCTTATCCTAAACAATAAACATAACATCAAAATCTACCATCTCCCCCGCCAAACTTTAGAATACACTACACAAATACTCCCCACCCACCTTCTGTAAGCGACACTCCCTATCGCTTAAAATCCCCTTCGGCGTAGAATAAATCCCGATTCCATACCCATTGAGCACTTTCTTAATCTCCTTCACAGAACGATATACCCGCCTCCCACACTTGCTCTCTCGCCGAATCTGATTGATAACAAACTCTCCATTCTCCCCATACTTTAAAAACACACGCAACACCTTTCCCCGCTTCTTGCGACGCCTCCGGCTCACCCTCCCCTCCACCTCCTCAAACTTCTCAATAAACCCCTCCCGTTTGAGAACCTCCAAAATCCCCTTCTTAATCTTAGAAAAAGGTACGTCCACTTTCTTGCGTCCAATGGCGTTGGCGTTGCGAATCCGTGTCAACATATCTGCAATCGGATCTGTCATACACATAACTCTATCTACCGCTAGAGTCTGCCCAATCGGACAAACCCCATCCTCCATGAAAATAAAATACCAACAATACCTCTACATCTATACAGAACAAAACAAAAATTAGACCCCAAATTTGCCACTCTAGCAACTAGAAAGAAAGCCCAACAAAGCTTCGGTACTCCAAAGCCACCCCAACGCGCTAGAAGGCACAACAGAAAAGCGATGGAAAACCGAAAATAGAAAACGCGCCTTTTCTAGAGCTTCCTAGAAAAATGACGTCTACACTGCTAATTGGGATAACCAGCTCACTGAAAACGTACAACTACGTCCAGCCGGCTTTCCAAACTTGATTTGAAGGGCTATCCATCCGGAAAGTAAGAGAAAAACTCAAATTCTTTACCAGCAAAGAATCTACGGCCACTTTCGCCCTCCTCTTCGCTGGCACTCTCTCTTCCTATCTTTTCCTTAAAACCTAGGAAAAATAGCCAGTTGGGGCACTCTGGCCAGATGAATAGCAAATGGGAATTGTTAGATGATTTGCCACTTCTGGCGCCTTTTGGCCAAATCCGACCAGCGCCTTAATCTTAATTCTTAAAAAATATAACTATAGCGAAATTTTTTATTTTGTCAATAGATCTCTTGCTTGAAAACAAAATTCTTTGTAAAATTCCCTTACCAACTCGCCTTGCGAACCCCTGGGATGCACCCCTGAGAGGCAAGTTGCCGGAAACAAATACGGCAAATCTTAAACTTCCTATAATAACCACGAGAACGTCCACAAAGCTGACAACGATTGTACCTTCGCGTGGAAAACTTTGGCTCGCGCCGCTGCTTTGCAATCCAAGACTTTTTGGCCAAAATCTTTCTCCTTCTTCCAATGAACCAAAAAAATCAAACAACAAATCCAATCTTCAATCCGCCTAGTTCCTCTTAAACGGCATCCCAAACAAACTTAAAAGACGAAAAGCCTCCTTGTCCGTCTTCGCTGTGGTCACCAAAGTAATATCCATCCCCTGGACAAATTCCACCTTGTCTATGTTGATCTCAGGAAAAATAATCTGCTCCGAAACCCCCAAAGAATAATTCCCCCTCCCATCAAAAGAACGAGTGGAAAGCCCACGAAAATCCCGAATACGAGGGATGGCAATCGAGATCAACTTGTCCAAAAACTCATACATCCTCCTCCCCCTCAAGGTAGACTTGCAACCAATCGCATTGCCCTGCCGCAACTTAAACCCCGAAATCGATTGACGCGCCTTCGTAATGATCGGACGCTGCCCCGTAATCAAAGCCAAATCCTGCACCGCCGTCTCCAAACGGCGATGATTCTCCAACGCCCTACCTACCCCCATGTTCACCACTATCTTCTCCAACTTTGGTACCGCTAACCGATTGCGGTAGCCAAACTCCTCCATCAATTTGGGTACAATCGTCTCTCTGTAATACTCAAACAGTCTTGCCATAGCCTTTCTTTCCTTGATGTCCTATCGTTATAATTCTCTACTACCAAAAATTCTACTTACTTGCAAACCTTTACTTACTTGCAAACCTTCACCGCAATCATCCCATTGACAAAAGGCCCAATCTCGGCATAAATCGGCGGAATCTTAATCTGACCTGTGATGTCAATCTTCCCCCACTTGCCATTGATCTTAACACTCGCCAATCCACCAACAAAAATACCTACCCCCTCAAACTGCGGCTTGATCACAAACTTCCCATCCGGACCAATAAACCCCCATTTCCCATTCAACTTCACCCGAATCAAACCAACGCCTAAATTCAGGCCAATGCTCTCAAACTTAGGCGGAATCACCATAATCCCAAACTTGTTGATCGCCCCCCACTTGCCATTGATCTTAACACTTGCCAGCCCATTCATAAACGGCAACACCAACTCAAACTTCGCCGGGATCACCAACTTCCCCTTAAGATTGGCAAAACCCCACTTCCCCTCCACCATCAACGGAATCAATCCCGCTGACGGAATACCGATCATCTTAAACTTAGGCGGAACCACCATGATCCCCAGCTTGTTGATAAACCCCCACTTCCCATTCACATAAACCGCCGCTAACCCTCCCTCAAACCGCAACGCAGCATCAAATTGAGGCTTGATCACAATCTTGCCGTTTATATCAATAAACCCCCACTTCCCATTGATCTGAACCGCCGCCAACCCCTCCGAAAAAAGACCTATGTTGCCAAACTTAATCCCCCCTCCTAACACCAAACCCTGCTTGTTGATCACCACCCAAAGCCCCTTCCACTTCACCATCGCACGCCCCTGAAAAAAAATGCTCGCAAACTCAAACTTGGGCGAAATCACCATCTTCCCCTTGGCATCAATATACCCCCACAAACACCCTAACTTTGCCTTGCCACTCACCCCCTGCGCCCACAGGGGAAAAGGCACCAACAGCACACCCAAAACCAAAATCCAACCAACAAACCTCTTGGAAAACACGCCATAAACTCCTTTTTGTCTCAGAAACCCTTAAAAGGTTCCCAACTACCCACACCCCTAAACCTCACTCCTTCCCCTCCTCCGCCTTTTCCTCCCCCTGCGCTGAAGAAGAGTTTTCTTTTTCAGCGGAAACAGGAAGATTTTTCGAGCGCTTGGGACGCATCCCCTTTGGCAAAGGAACCTCCTTGCCACAAGAACGACACACCCGAATCTTCCCCTCCGCGGTGAACTTGCTCCCCACCCGAACCCCCCGCTCACAATGCTCACAATAAAGCATCACGTTGGAAACATCAATGGGATACTCCTTCTCAATACGCCCTCCCTTAGGCCTGTCCTTACTAGGACGTACATGCTTCTTCACCACCCGATGCCCCTCTACCACCACCTTATTCTGCGAAGGCAAAACCTTCAATACCTTGCGGGGAACCCCCTGATAATCCGATTTCTGTCGCTTGCCAGCTATCACCACCACCATATCACCGGTTTTGATCTTCATCGCACCTACTCCTTCCTACATTACACCACCTCAGATGCCAACGAAATAATCTTCATAAAATTCTTCTGGCGCAACTCCCGAGCCACCGCACCAAAAATCCGCGTACCCTTGGGATTTTGTCCATCCTTGTCCAACAAAACCACCGCATTGCGATCAAAACGCACATAACTCCCATCCTCACGCCGTATGCGATTTTTGGTGCGCACCACCACCCCCCGCATCACCGTGCCCGGCTTGATCTCCGAACTCGGCAACGCCTTCTTCACCGACAACACAATCACATCTCCCACCCCGGCGTACTTCTTGCTACTGCCCAATACCCGAATACATTGAGCTACCTTCGCTCCAGTATTGTCCGCTACATCCAACATGGATTGCATCTGAATCATGCTTCCACCTCACTTCCTAACAAACCAACATCTCATTCCAACCAACACAAAAACTCTTTCTACACTACCCAAAACGCCTATCCCACTAGCGAATCTCCGCCTGCTTCAAAATGCGCACCAGACGCCAAGACTTTGTCTTGCTCAAACGCCGACATTCCATAATCTCTACCGTATCGCCCACCTTAGCCTCATTCCTCTCATCGTGAGCCTTGATTTTCGACGTCTTCCGATAATACTTCTTGTAGCGAGGATGCTGAATAAACCGAGTGATCTTCACAGTTATGGTCTTATCCATCCTATCGCTGCTGACCACCCCCACCGCCGTCTTCCGCCTCCCTCTCTCCACCTTCGGCTGAACTTGATCCTCTTGCTTTTGAGCTTCCACGTCTATCTACTCTCCTTTGAAAAATTTGCCAAAATTCACAAAAATCCCGAAACTCATCCTCTCCCCCCCCCAATCCACGCCTACTTCGTCTCCTCCTTCTGCTCAGCCGCCTTCGCAGCCGGCGACGAAGACGACACCTTGGGCCTCACCCGAGACCTGAGGGCATGGGGGGGAAATTTCCCCGCCAACTCCCCCTCCCGTATCACCGTCTTAATGCGTGCAATGTCCCGCCGCTTCTGACGGACCAAAGACGGGCTCTTGATGTCCTCCACCACAGACTGAAACCGCAAGCGAAATAACTCCTCCTCCAACTCCTCCAAGCGAGCCTGCAGCTCCGATAACTCCATATTCCGCAACTCCTTCATCTTGTCTCGACGCTTCATAACCCTATACCACCTCCTTTTTGATCAGCTTACAACGAATGGGCAACTTGTGCGAAATCCGCGCCAACGCAGCCTTCGCCGTCTCCTCCGATACTCCCCCCACCTCATACAACACCATCCCAGGCTTTACACAGGCCACATAGTGAATGGGAGCTCCCTTCCCCTTCCCCATCCGAGTCTCCGCCGGCGTGGCCGTTACCGGCTTGTGAGGGAAAATCCGTATCCACAACTTCCCCTCCCCCGCCAAGCCATGACGCCCGGCAATCCGCCCCGCCTCAATCTGCCTAGAATTGATCCACGCAGGCTCCAACGCCTGCAGTCCATACTCCCCATACACCACCCGATTCCCCCTCGTGGCATTGCCTTTTAAATTCCCCCTCTGAGTCCTCCTTCGCTTAACTCTTTTGGGCTGCAGCATAAAGATCCTCCTCCGAAGAAATAATATCACCTTTGTAAATCCATACCTTCACACCAATGTTCCCATACGTCGTGGCCGCCTCAGCAAAACCATAATCAATGTCCGCTCTCAACGTCTGAAGCGGAATCTTTCCACGACTGATCGACTCCGTGCGAGCCATCTCCGCCCCACCCAAACGCCCAGAAACCTGAATCTTAATCCCCTCCACCCGAACGGACTTCTCCGGAGTCTTCCCCCTCGAACGCGAAGACCTCTCCAACGTAGGAGCCATCGCTAACTCAATCGCCTTCTTCATCGAACGCCGAAAAGCCGCCCTCTTCTCCAACTGCTCCGCAATATTCTCCGCCACCAACTGAGCATTCTTCGCCGGCTCCTTCACCTCCTCCACCCGAACCCGAACCTTCTTCCCCGTAATCGTTTCCAAATCTTGCGTAAGCAACTCAATCTTCTGACCCTTCGCACCGATAATCACCGCCGGACGAGCCACGAAAATCCGTACATCAATGTCATAGTCAACGTTGGAAAAGCGTTCAATCTCTATCCTAGGAATGCCAGCAAAACGAAATCCCTGAAAAATCATCGCCTTGCGACGCTTCTGCTCCTCTACCTTCTTCTGCTCCCCCTTCTCCTGGGAAGGCTCCTTCCCCTGCTTGTCTCCCCCCTTCTTCCTCTTCTCCCTATCATCTTTTTGCATCAGAGCACAAGGAGTTAAAATATTCTTCCTGGAATTTCCAAACTTGATAAACTCCCGTATCTTCTGATCCTCAATCAAAAGATCTCCATACTCATTCTTCTTGGCATACCAGCGAGAAAACCAGTTGATCACATTGCTCGTTCCCTTTGCACGCGTGGGCGACTTGATCTTTACCCCCACGCGAAAGCCCGTAGGCTGCACTTTCTGTCCCATAAAGATTCCTTCCTTCTATTGAATTATTCGTCCTTCTTGGATTTCTTTTGACCCTTCGCCGATTTTGTCGGCCTTCTCTTCTTCTGAGACGATGCCTTCGACGAAGACTTCGGTTTGGTCGAAGAAGACGCATTCTTTTCCTTGGGCTTCTGAACAGCCGGCCTCTCCTGCGAAACCTTTGAAGCATCTCCCTCCTCCGGCTTTTTCGAAGAAACTTCTTCCCCCTTACCCTTCTCTTCTACCCCTTTCGACGCTTTCTTCCCTCCAGACTTCAAGGTTTTCTTCTCCTTCCCCTCCTCCAACTCCTCCTCCTTCGGCGATAACTCCTCTAAAACGATCCGAATATGACACGTCCTCTTAATAATCGGAGTCGCATGCCCCCTCGCCCTCGGCAACCAACGCTTCAGACGAGGCCCCTCATCCACCACCGCCTCCTTCACGTAAAGATTTTCTGTGTCAATGTCCTCCGAACGCGTATTGGCCAAATCCTCCGCATTGGCAATGGCCGAGTTTAAAACCTTCTCTGTAAAAAACGCCGCCCGCTTCCTGGTAAAGCTCAATATCTCCTTGGCCTCATTCACCGGCCGACCACGGATAAGCTCCACCACCAATCTCGCCTTACGCGGCGATATCCTCGCATATCGATAAATCGCTCGAAATTCCATCGCTCTTTCCAATCTCCTAGCTCTTAAGTGTCATTCTAAAACCTTTCCAAATCCCCCCAATCTGCAATATCCCCCTCCCAATGGAATACACCCCAAAATTCCGTCTACTTCTTTTTGCTCCCCGCATGTCCACGAAACGTGCGAGTAAGGGCAAACTCCCCCAACTTATGCCCCACCATATCCTCCACCACATACACCTTAATAAAGTTTTTGCCGTTGTGAACCAAAAAGGTATGATCCACAAACTCCGGGATAATAGTGCAAGCCCTAGCCCACGTCTTGATCGGCTCCCTATCCCCCGTCTCCTTCTGCCTCTTCACCTTCTTCCATAACTTCGCATCCACATAAGGACCTTTTTTCCGCGAACGTCCCATAGATTCCTTGCCCTTTATTCAAAATACTATTCCTATCCAACAAAAACAAATCCAAAACAAACACCTCCATCGCCTACTTCTTGCGACGGCGCACAATGTGCTTGTCAGAAGGCTTGCGCTTCTTGCGCGTCTTCCCACCCTTGGCCAACTTCCCCCACGGCGAACAGGGCGGACGACCACCCTTGGAACGCCCCTCACCACCACCCAAAGGATGGGAAACCGGATTCTGCGCCACTCCACGCACATGGGGACGACGCCCCTGCCAACGCCTCCGACCAGCCTTGCCCATCTTCACATTCTGATGATCCAAGTTGCTCACCTGACCAATCGTAGCGCGGCAGCTCAACAACACCTTCCGCACCTCCCCAGACGGCAACATCAAATGAGCATAATCCCCCTCCTTGCCCAAAATCTGCGCCTGAGCACCCGCACTCTTGGCCAACTGCCCCCCGCGGCCCGGCGATAACTCCACATTGTGAACATACATCCCCGTCGGAATATTGCGAAGAGGCATCGCACATCCTAACTTCGGCTCCACCTTCTCCCCCGAATACACCCGATCCCCCACCTTCAAACCCACCACCGAAAGAATATAACGCTTCTCCCCATCCTCATACTGCAAAAGAGAAATAAACGCCGAACGATTGGGATCATACTCAATCGAAACCACCTTGGCCCCGCAGTTGTCCTTGTCTCGCTTGAAATCAATTACCCTATACTTGCGCTTATGACCACCTCCCCGAAAGCGAGAAGTCGTCCGCCCCAATGCATTGCGCCCTCCCGTCTTCTTCAAAGGACGCAAAAGCGTCTTTTCAGGAACACTTGTGGTCAACTCTTTGCGATAATCTATCACCGACGCCTGCCGCCGAGATGGTGTGTCCGGTCTGTATTTGCGAATCGCCATCTTTCTCTAACCCTTACTATTCCTCGAAAGCTTCTCAAATCGCACAATTACATAAAAAACTCCAATCCCCCAAATCCCCTCTCTCCCCTACATAATCTCAATCCGATCCCCCTCTATCAAAGTCACAACTGCCTTTTTCCAACTCTTCGTCCTACCCCGTGTAAAACGCACCCGCTTGGGCTTGCCCTTGTAGTTCATCACCCGAACCTTCTTCACCTTCACATCAAAAATCTTCTCCACCGCCTGCTTAATCTGAATCTTGTTCGCACGAGGATCCACCAAAAACGTGTACTGGTTTAACTTCTCCTGCATCCAAGAACTTTTTTCCGTCACAATGGGCTTCTTGATCACTCTCCAATAGCTTTCTATCTCCATTTCACTTCCCTTCTATACTCCAAAACTAATGGCTTCAGCTCCAACTCCCCCCCCCAAAACTAACCCGCCGATCCTTCTTTGGCCGAATAGCTCGCCTTCATCAAATCAAACGCTTTCTTTGTCATTAAAATATTTTCGTATTTTAATATCCAGTACGCATTCAAATCCTTAAATACGGACAGCTTTACCCTAGGAATATTTCTAGTTGAAAGCAAAATATTTTTGTCATAACCATCGATCACCAACAAACACTTCTTCAGCAATGAAGCACTCCGCAGAATCCCATAAACCTCCTTCGTCCTCGGCCGCTCCAGCTCCAGCTCATCCAACAACACCACCTTCCCCTCCAAAAACTGAGCCAATAACGCCGACTTTGTGGCCAAACGCAACGCCTTCTTGGGAAGACGATAGGAAAAATCCCTAGGCCGAGGACCATGCACCACCCCACCACCACGCCAATGGGAGACCTTGCCCGAACCAACTCGAGCCCGCCCTGTCCCCTTCTGCCTCCAGCGCTTGCGCGTACTCCCGGCAACCTCTCCCCGCGTCTTGGTGTGTGCATTCCCCAAACGACGGTTGGCCTGGTACATCAACACCGCTTCCTTCAGCAAACGATGGTGCACCTTTGAACCTAAAATCGCAGGATCTAACTCCTCCACCCCCACCTTCTTCCCCTCTTTATCAATCACCTGAACTTCTATCATCGCACAGCTCTCCATAAAAATTTAAAAAACAATCTTTCACCAAACCTCATCACAACGCCCACTTATTCCGAAAATCTATATTCTTCTGTACCACCACATACCCACCCGAAGAACCCGGCACCGCCCCCCGCACAAAAAGCAAATTCCTCTCCTTCTGAAGGGAAACTACCTTCAAATTTCGCACCGTCACCCGATGAGCTCCAAAATGCCCCGGCATCTTCCGCCCCTTCACCGTGCGCCCCGGATAAGCACTGCAGCCAGTCGAGCCCATCTGACGCACATTTTTCGAACCATGGGCCGCCGGACCACGGCGAAACCCATGCCGCTTAATCGTCCCTGCAAAACCACGCCCCTTTGACCACCCAATCACGTCTACCTTCTCCACCCCTTCAAAAAGCTCCACCCCAAGAGTACTCCCTATCTTCATCTTCCCCGCAAGCTCCGCACTCCCAAAAGCTACCTCCCGCACAAACGCAGGAAACTCCTTTAACCCTATCCTCTCATAATACAGCCGCTGAGGCTTCTTCACCTTCTTCCCCCGCTTCTTGCCAAAACCCAACTGAAGGGCCTGATAACCCTCCTTCTCCCTCGTCCGTATCGATAAAACCGAACAAGGACCTACCTCCAATACCGTGGCCGGCGACACCTGCCCCGTGTCCTTGTCAAACACCTGAGTCATCCCCAGCTTCCTACCCAAAAGTCCAAAAATGCTCTCTATCGCTTCCATGTCCTTCGCTCCATTTCGAAATCTTACCTATAAATTATCTCTTATTCCTTCCACTCCTCCCCCTCTACCCGCCACCTCATCCACACCTCCCTTGAAACTGCCATCCAACCGCTCAAACACTCTTCCCGCCGCTTGGCGCACCAAACTATCCCTATCCTCCAATGCCCTACAAAGTATCCCACGCACAGCCACGAAATCCTTCCTCTCCTCCACCACCCACTCCAACGCCTCAATCACCCCCTGACGAACCCCAGCCTCTTCATCCTCAAAAGCCAAAATCAACGCCCCCAATCCCTCCCGAGCCCGACTCCCTAACCTCCCAAACCCCCGAACCCCATAATACCTCACCAACCAATCCCTATCCTGCAACCCCTGCGACAAACAAGCCACCACAAAACGATCCAACTCCTCCGAACTCTCCCCCCCCCGAAGTGAACCACCAATCTCCGAAATCGCATATACCGCCCCCTGCCGCACCCTCCGATCTCTGTCGCATACCCTCTGGGAAAGCGCAAATAACGCCTCCTTCGCCCCACGACCCATCTCGGCAAGAAGATAACACCCCCCCGCACGTACATGGGCATTGGGACTCTCTAAACTCGCCACCAACTTCGGCAACACCACCTCCCCCATCTCTAAGATCACCGAAGAAACATAGTCCCAAATCAAACTATCCTCCAACTCAAACAACTCCAATAGCGGCAACACAGCCTCTCCTCCCAACAAAACCAATCCTTCCAAAATCGGCTCCACCCAAACCTCTCCTCTATCCTGCGAACAAACACAAAGCAACCTCCCCAATACCCGAGCCCTATCCAATGGAGAAACTTTCCACTCCGCCCTCCCCAAATCGCGCAAAAACTCCAAACTCGCCACCTCCCCCATCTGCCGCAAAACCGCCAACAACTCCCCAACACCCCCCTCCCTCTCCAGCGCCTGAGATAATCGATCATACACCTCTCCCCACAACACCTCCCTACCACCAGACTCCAGAACACCCTCGCCCTTAGATACCGCTCCATCCCCTCCCCTCTGCATGATATCTGCCGCCTTTGAGGCAAACACCTTCTTCATCAATACATCCCAAACGAAAAAGAAAAAAGCAAGAACACGCTCTGTCCTCTTCCAGCTAAATCAAAAAACAAATCAACTTCCTAAGTCTTCAACTTAATGTCCACTCCCGCAGGCATGTGTAGCTTGCTCAACTCCTCAATCGTCTTGGGCGTCGGCTCCGTAATATAAATCAAACGCTTGTGGGTGCGAATCTCAAACTGCTCACGGGACTTCTTGTCAATGTGCGGAGAGCGCAATACCGTGTACCGCTCAATCCGAGTTGGCAAAGGAATCGGACCAGAAACAACTGCCCCCGTCCGCTTCGCTGTATTCACAATATCCAGCGCAGATTGATCCAAAATCTCATAATCATAAGCTTCCATTTTTATGCGGATTTTCTGTCCCATATACCCATCAATGCTCCTGCAAACTTAAAAAAAACCATGTCAAAATGATTTATAATCCTCCACCTGCCCACGCCTCCCCCCTAAGCCATTCAGCCAAATTCTCCTCCCTCTCTTACCGCCACTTTCCCCACCCACCACAAATCCAAATTTGCCAAATGAAACTACCTCTCCCTTCTGCAAGATATAGCCTCCGCAGAGCGTTTTCCTATACCCATCCCTTAGATGGAGGAGCGGAAATTTAGATATATTCGCGCTTGGCTACGCTTCTTTCAGATAAAAAAAGCCACGCGCCTTTCTCGCTACAAAAAAAAGAGCGCATAAAACGCCAATTTTAAAGTGAGTTATTATATAAAACAAACCCTATCTGTCAAGAAAAATTTTTTGCTATTTTCTTTTTTTTCAAATCCTACCTCCCAGAGTCCCCTCAAATTCCTAAACTATTTGGCAAAATTCCAAGAAAAAAAAAGGGCACCAAGCTCTCGCTTGGGCCCATTTTCCAACTTTAACCCCTCTCTAAATGCCGCTCAGGTTGATTTTCTGCAAGATAAAGACAACGATAAATGGGAACTCCCTTGCCACCGCGAAAATAAAGACGCTCATCAATAATCTGAGCCACAATCCCTACCACCCTCGACCAACCAAACAACACCGTATAATACTCGGGATCCCTGAGACCCGCCGCATGGAGCAAGCTCCCAGATACTGCATCCACATTGGGATAAGGGTTGGCAATCTTCTCAATCTTGCCCAAAATCGATGGTACAATCCTGCGCAACTGAAGAACGATCTGAACATTGCGATCGTCCGCAAAATACCTCTCCGCTAACTCATATTGCACGGCCGCACGCGGGTCCTCCGCGCGTAAAACCGCATGGCCAAAACCATAAATCAACTCCTTATTCGCCAACTTCCTCTCAATCACCGAACGAATATGCCCCTCCTCCGGCGAACCAATCTCCTGAACAAAACGCAAACAATCTTGATTGGCCCTGCCATGACGAGGCCCCGATAATCCCCCCATCGCCGCCGAAAGAGAAGTGTACATGTCCGCTAACCCCGAAGCCACCGCCTTCCCCGTAAATGTACTTAAATTCCCACCACCATGATCCAAATGCAAAATGTGAAACGCCTTCAATACATCCATCAAGTGAGGATGCGACTGCGGTACCCCCAACATGTGCACAAAATTCTCCACATACCCCAAATCCGGCTTCGAAGGAATCGGATCACCCCACCCCGCACGAAGACGAAATATCGCCGCCACCACCTCGCTAATCCGACTGATTAAATTTAAACCATCCTCCAAATAATCCTCACAACGATCAATCCCTAAATACTGAATCCCACACTGCAACCACGTCATGGGATGAGCCCTGGCAGGAAGGGCCGACAAAAGATCTAAAACCTCCTCAGAAACCTTAGAACGCTCCACCAACTCCTGAGAAAAACTTGCCTTCTCCTCCTCCGAAGGCAACTTCTTATATAAAAGCAAATAAATCACCTCCTCTGAACTCAACTCCACCAACTCCTGAATCGGATACCCCACATACGATACCCCCTTCTGAGGATCCACCTTGCTGGTCCAAACTGTCCCGACAGGAAATCCCCGCAAACCCGTATTCAAATGCTTCTCCTCTACCGTAAAAGGAAGCTTTGCCATGACTTCATCCTTTCACCATAAATCTAACTTACTTCCAGTAAATCACTCTCTAACCTCTCTCCCCTCCCCCTGCCTCCTCCCCACATGAAAGCAACTCAAACGCATTGTAAGCCACCAAGATATTTAAAATCCCCGCTACCATCATATACAAAAGACCATGCAACCGCTTAGACGGAACCACCCTCATCCTCTCCGCCTCCTCGGGAAGCGGATCCTCATCGCGATAATTGCGAAACTTTCTATACGCCGCCGGCACCCAACTCAACACTCCAATCCCCATCTGCGCTAAAAACGAATAACGCCATTCCCGATGATAACCATCACTGGTGCGCACAAAATCATATGCCGCCACCTCCCCGAAATCGCAAAGATAAAAACCCAATAAAAACGTTCCCCCCAGCACAAACGCAAAAAACAACGCCTTCCCCCTCTTGCCAATATACCAATGACCTAACCCAGGAAATAAAATCCCCAACAGCAAACCTATCTCAGCACTCTTCTTCATCCTATTTCCACTTTTGTGAATAGCCATCAAAATAAAATGCAAAATAAAATGCAAAAACAAAAAACTCCCCCTTCCCCCTTCCCTTTCCACCATCTCCGCCAATCCATTCTAGCTATTTAACCTCTCTTTCCCCCATAAGTCAACCGTTTTCATCTAAAAAAAACGACTCATCTAAATAATAAAATCCATCAAAATATAGCAAAATTCATCCTCCTCCTCTCCTTGACAAAATCCTCTCCCCTAAAGCGTAAAATCCCTCCCCAAATACCGCTCCCGGGCCAAGGCATTCTGAGCAATCTCCTCTGACGTACCCATCGCAATTATACGCCCCTCATCTATAATGTACGAACGATCCGTTGTCTTCAACATCTCCCGCTCACTGTGGTCCGTGATCAATAAGCTAAAACCCTTCTCCCTAAGAGAGCGAATAATCCCCTGGATCTCCGCCCTCGCAATAGGATCCACCGCAGCAAATGGCTCGTCCAACAAAATCAACTTCGGCCGAAGCGCAATCACCCGCCCAATCTCCAAACGCTTCTTCTCCCCACCCGATAACGTCATCGCCCTGTTCTTCGCCAAATGAGCAATCCCCAACTCCTCCAAGACCTCCTGGGTGCGCTCCACCCTCGCCTTGCGCGGCATCCCCACCGCCTCTAAAATCCCATAAATGTTCTGCCAAACCGTCAGTTGGCGAAATAAACAAACCTCCTGAGGCAAATACCCTATCCCCTTGCGGGCCCTCAAATACATGGGAAAATACGTAATCCTCTCCCCTAAAAAAAAACCTCTCCCTCGTCCGGGGTAATCGTCCCCATAATCATCTTAAACGTGGTGGACTTCCCCGCCCCATTCTTCCCCAATAACCCCACAATCTCCTGAAACCCCACCTCCAAATGAAGATGATCTACCACCATCCGACGACCATAGATTTTTACCAAACCCTGCGCCTGAAGTAAAGGCGCCTGCCGCTCTACCATAAAACCTACAAACAAACGGATACCCCGCCATCCGCCGCGGAATACCCCTTTGCCACTCCACCACAAAAATCAATAAAAAACCAAAAAACCTCCAACAATCCCCCCCTACTCCTCCCTATCCTTCTTGCGGCGAAAAAGACGAAACCGGTTCATAAAACGACTAGGCGCATCCAAAACATCCAATATCTTTTTGGTGATTTTGTTGAGGTTGATCGCCGCCGATTGCATCTCCTGAAGCGTCTTCTGCAAATTGATATTCTGCTTGTTAGAACTGGAAAGCGACTTGCTTGCCTGCGAAGTAAGATAAGCCAACTCCTTCGAAGTCTTGGCAAAATTTTCAATGGTCTGAAAAATCATCGACAAAAGAGCCCGCCCCTGCTTCCCCCCTATTCGCTTTTCCAGCGTAGAGGATACCTTCTCTAAACTGCTCATCGAACGCTCTAACTTGGCAATGCTCTGGGTAATCCTCTTTTGCTGGCGCTCGTTCAAAAGCGCATCCACCTTCGTGGAAATGCTGCGCACGCTCTGGGAAGTCCTCTCTAAATTCGCCAAAATATCCTTTACCTTTCCTACCTCCTCTCCCTTTAGAAATTTTTCCAACAAATTCGCCGCCGAAGTCACAGAATCCACCATTTCCACCACCTTGGTCAACGTGCTCATTGAAACATTCGAAACCATCGGATTGGACGCTATCCCCGCTAAGCGAGAGATCAACTCCTGGGCACTAACGGTAATCTTCTCCAAATTCCCCAACACCTTATTGATGGAAGCGGTGTTGCTCCCCTCCACCACCTGCAAATGTGAAATGGGCTCGCCGATATTGCTAAAACTTATCTCCACATGCTTGTCCCCAAAAAAATTGTCATTGACAATCTGAAACTTGGACTTATTGGTGATCCAGCGAAGGTACACGGGATCATTGCGCAGCTTCAAAAACACCTGGTGCCGAGGACGATTGGTGTTTGGCGCTACGTACAGTTGAATATGACTAACCCTACCAATGTTCAAGCCTTCCAGATTGACATGAGCCCCTACCTTCAACCCCTCAATATTATCGAAGTTCACCTTAACCAAAATGGTACTCTCAAAGGGGCGAGACTTGCCAAGAAAAAAAACAATCAACACCACAGAAAGCGCCAAAATCACCAGCGAAAATATCCCCACCCAAAAGTTCGTCTTGGATGCGGTGTGAATATTGTTGTCCATAAACTACTTCCCTTCCATAAAACTCCGAACCTGCGCGTTCTCCAACGCCTCCTGATAAGTGCCTTGAAAACAAATGCTCCCCTGGTAAATCATCGCCATACTATCGGCGATTTTGCCCGCGCACCACATATCGTGGGTGGTCACCACCGAGGTAATCCTACGCCGCTGCCGCAGACGATTGATCAGGCGAATAATCTCCGCCGCTGTGGGAGGATCCAATCCAGTCGTGGGCTCGTCATAGAGGAGGATTTTGGGCTCCAAAACCAGAGCCCGAGCAAGGGCCACCCGCTTCTTTTCTCCTCCAGAGAGAGTAGAGACGTCCCGCTTCAAAAAGCGAAGATCGATATCCACCGTCTCCAAAACCTCCGCAATTTTGTCCTGAATCTCCGAAGGGCTAAGGTGGAGATTTTCCTCCATAGCCCAGCGAAGATTGCCCTCCACGTCCAAAAAATCAAAAAGCGCCGAGTTTTGAAACAACATCCCCACCACCCGCCCCCGCAGGCCCTGTTCCACAATTTCCCGCTCGGGCATATGGGTGATTTTCCACCTCCCCTCCAGCACAATCTCCCCCTCAATCGGACCGCTTTGGACACCCTCTAAACCAGCGATATGGCGCAATAGAGTGCTCTTGCCACAGCCACTTTTGCCGATGATCACCAGCGTCTTTCCCCGCTCTGCCCGCAGAGAAATATCTTTTAAAACCGGCTTGTCTTCCTCGTAATATTTGGAAAAATTCTTCACCTCAATCAAAGCCACATATCCCCCAACAATGCCTCCCTAATCCAGCAGAAATATCAAAAGCTTCGTCAGGAAAAAATCCGAAATCAACACGATAATAGAAGAGGTAACCACTGATTTCTTTGTGTTTTCTCCCAGCCCCTTGGCCCCCCCCTTCGCACTGAGGCCATAATAACAACTCACCAGTGCGATCAGCATGCCAAAAAAAATCCCCTTGATCAACCCGCAAGCCATATCCTTAAAAGTAAGAGCCTCCAACGTGGTGCTATGATACGTATAAAACGGAACATTCATCTGCCAAACTCCCACCATATACCCCCCCACAATTCCCACCACATCGAACACTATGGTCAAGCTAAACGCCGCTAGAGTGGAGGCGATAAGCCGCGGAGAAATCAGCAAGCGATCAATGTCAAGATTGAGCATCTTCATCGCCTTGATCTGATCGTTGATCTTCATCGAACCTAACTCCGCCGTCATCCCGGAGCCAACTCGCCCCGCAAGCAACAAAGCCGTAAACACAGGCGATAACTCCCGCACCAAAGAAACGCAAACGATGTTGGCAATCTGGAGCGTTAAGCCAAACTTCTGAAGCTCGTACGCCGTCTGCATCGCCAACACCATCCCCACAAAAAATGAGCCCACCACAATGATTCCAAACGACCGCGCGGCGCAATAATACATCTGCTCCACCGTAAGCGAAAGCCGCGACTGAAAAATAAAAATTACCCGGAGGTTGCGAAGAAGCAAACCAATAGCATCCCCCAGCCCAATAAGAAACTTCACCAACCTACCCCCCAACCTCTCTACAAAACTCAAAAAAAGTTGCCTATTCATCCTCGTTTTGAAGGCCAAACCATCGTAAAGTGTCTTTGCCACTAAATCCAGTTAAAACGCCCCACAACTCTACCCAGAATCTCTATATTCTCCGGAGCAAAACTCTGTCCCCCCTCGCTCAAAAACGCTCCAGAAGAGGGAGAAAAGCGAAATCTGCCCACCAAATGCACCTTTGGATCCACCTTCGTACGCACCAACACCACCTCTCCTTCCTCCTGAATAGAACGGGGATTCTTGGGCTCAATAAATAAAATATCCTCCAAAGAACCAAAACCTCGGTCCGGATTTTTTAGCGCAAACACCGGTGGCTTAAACGGGGGAAAGACAATCGAATATTGTCTCGGCAAAAGGTCAGGATTGGAAAAAAGGTTTTGGACGCTTAGTTGGAAAGGAAGGGAAGAAACAAAGGCTATAGGCTCCCCCTCCAAAGCTTGACGCCGCTGCTTTAGAGCCTCCACATCCGCTCGCTTAAACCGAATCATCCCTTCCTGATGGATGCCAACCAACTCCTTGGAAGAAACCAGTTGGCGCAGCTGATGAGGCTCAATCTCCAACTCCGATAACACCTCCTCAAAGGTCAAGTACTTGCCATCTTTTCCCTTGAGACGAGTGGTGGAAAGTTTCTTGATCGTCTTCCCGGAATCCCTGGAAGACAACTTTGAGCGAAGCAGGGCCAAATCCGAAGTCTTTAAAAACTCCTTGCCCCCCTTGGCGATGGTGTGGATATGATTCTCCTCCAACGCAGCCCGCAAAGTGGGGGAATCCACAGACAAATCTGCCAACGCCTCCTCAAAACTCACCAGCGAGCCCTGCTTAGCCTCCAACGCCTTCTCAGGCAAAATCATCGTGGGCTGCGCCTCCCGAGCCTCTTTGATCTTCATCACCTGCTCCCGGTCAAAAAAAATTTCCCCCTCCCTGTGAATGGGAATCAACTCGCCCAACTTCATAAATTTTCGCAATCCAGCCTCATCCACCTGTAAAAGCCCTAACACTTCCGACATAGAAATCTCTTTTCTCTCCACCTCTGCCTGCAACGGAGAAGAGGCGGAAGGCGATTCTTCCTCCCCAACTGGAGCCGCCAATGCAGGCCCGTCGCCTGGACTAGTCCCCTCCTCCTCAGGCTCCAAAATAATCGTAGGCTGAACCTCCTTCGACCTCTTAACCCTGTCCACATCCTTGCGCCTAAACTTCATCACCATCCCATCTAAAAACCCCTTCAACTCCCCACTTGCAATGATCAACCCTAGCTCCTTCGAATCAATGCACAAATACTCCTGAACCTCCTCAAACGTCATCGACTCCTTACTCCCATCCGCTGGCGCTGTCGCCCCCCCCCCAGATGAGCCTGAAGTCTGAGCAGAAGAAGTGGCCGGAGAAGCGGGCTCAGCAGATCGAGCAAGAGCCTCCCCCAAAGTAGGCGCCAATTCCTCCTTGACAAAAGTAGGACGTTGCACCGTAAGGATGGACTTGCACTTGGGGCATTGAAAGCGCTTGCCATCTTCAAAATTCTGGATATTAAACTGGCTGCGACATTTTGGGTTGCTGCATACCATAAAATCCTTTAGCTGAACCTCCAAAATACGCTCCAACTGCGAAGGAGTGAGAAGATTGTTCTCCAAGAAAAGCTCACTCAAACGCACTTCCGCCTTTTCCCCCCATTTTCTCTGCTGAATCTGCAACAGCTGGCTTACCTGATCTTTAGAAACAAACTGAAACTGTATCGCCAAACGGCCTAAAATCAAATCCTCGACCCGAACCTTTAAAAAACGTTCTGCGTTCATCACCTCTACTTTCTACGGAATAGCCAAATATCTTAATCTAAAAAATCTCTTTCTCTTCTCCAGTCAACTTCCCTCGTGGGTAGAAAAACTATAAATTTTTGCATCTAACCTCTCCTTCCAAATGGGTTGAGTTTTTCTTCCAATCAAATTGTATCAAACAACCTCCCTTTTTGCAAGTATGAAATCTATCAAAAACAAATTTAACCCTTGCCATTTCCAAATAAATTTTATATAATTTATAGTTTAACTGCGAATACAAACTAGACTTTTCGTACAGAAAAGCTGTAAGTGTTCCCTATTTCAAAAGGAGGAAAAACAACCATGACTGGACTGTGGATCATTCTGGGAATCTCTATCTTTGTGGTGATCTGGTTCATCGGAGCTTACAACAGCCTTATCCGCTCCAAAACCTCTTGCGAAACTGCTTGGGCAGATATCGATGTGCAACTCAAACGGCGCCATGACCTCATCCCAAACCTCGTGAATGTGGCTAAAAAGTATGTCCAACACGAAAAAGACACCCTAGAAAGTGTAATCAAAGCAAGACAACAGGCCATCGATGCCAAATCTCTACAGGACCGAATAGAGGCGGAAAACATGCTAACCAGTACCTTGCGCTCCCTCTTTGCTGTCTCCGAAAATTACCCTGACCTAAAAGCCGATACGGTAATGAAAGACCTCTCGGAAAATTTGGTCTCCACAGAAAATAGAATCGCATTCGCCCGCCAGCACTACAACTCCACCGTGCGTACCTACCGGATCAAACTTCAATCCATTCCCACCAACCTCATCGCTGGAATGTTTGCCGCTACCTTCCAACTCGATGAATTTCCATATTTTGAAGCAGACGAAGAAGAGAGAGAAAATGTAAAAGTGGAATTTGAATAGCAAACTCCCATCCCGCTAGTATTCTGGCTATTTAGATTATATCTACCTCAACACTTCAGAGGTGGCCAAAATAAATTCTTTCATAAGACCTTTCAGCCTCACCAAGCGCTTAAAAAACCAACTTGCTTTTTGTTCAAAATTTACTAAAATCAAAGGATAGATTGAAAATTTTGCCCTCAACAATAAAATCACCTAAACCTGTTTCTTTGAAGAGTTAGAACTAACCTCTTTGGGCTAAACCTTGATTCTACAGTTGTGTCGCCATAAGCTCTCAAGGATAAAGAAAAGCCTATAAAAAATCATGAAAACCCAATCCCAAGACCAACCAACTTCCTATAATATCCGTGCAGCTCTCAATAAATTTTTTGTAGAAAGTCTCTCAGAAAAGCAACATCAATTTAAAATCCTCGAAGATTCCCACTCCCATATCCAAGCCTTTCAAAAACTCCAGATCAAAAACGGAGTTGCTATTCATATCAAAAAACATAAGATCCAAGGAATTACCCTTAAATCCGAACAATATTTCTCCCAAGCCGTTTTTTTTTTCAGCGGCTTTGAAGAGGTGTTTCGCCCAATCTTTCAGAATAGCGAAATCAACCTAAAAAATCTTATCTCCGCGCTAAAAAATCTTCGAGAGGTTCAAATCATTGGGCTAATGTTGGATATTCCTATCTCTATTCTTTTTCTACAACTTATGCAAGAAGAATCTTAAACCCATTCAAACTCCCTATATAAAAAAGGTCAACACAACTATGATCACTATCTGCAAAGTAGAAGAGCTCAGTGATGAAATCATTCATAACGAAATCCTAAGACTTCTACGAGCAGAAGCGGAAATTATCCTCTCAAAAGGTAGCCGATTGCTGGGCGATTTCCAATTTAGCTTCTCCGATGAAGAACTCCTCCAAGGACCAATGGGGCGCTATATGCAAATGGTGTTCGACTACGTACGAAAACGCGCAAACTACGACCCCATGGAAGTATCCACCTATTGTATGAGCATCATCGAGTTCATCTGGCCCTCCCAGTTCGGATCCAACTATTCTATCCCAGAAGAATTTTGGGATACCCCTATGGGATTTGCAATTTACGAAGTTATCGGTAAAATCAAAGAACCTCCCAAAAACAAAGAACTAAGCAGTGTCCAAGCCGCTAAATTCTTGGGAATTCCCCTCTCCCAGTTCCATCTTCTGGTGGAAAAAGGCCTAATCCCTATCTCCCGTAAAGAAGGGAAAAACCCACGATACCTGATCGCAGATCTGGAAAAAGTCAAAAATCAGATTTCTAAAAACCCTAAGTCTTTTCTGTAAATTGGTATATTTCATTCCGTTTGTTCCAATATCCCCAAAAAGAAAGGAACGTAAATATGCAAGGTGAAACTCCCATGGGGCCTACCCCAATCCCCCAGGACCCCAAAGAGAAAGAGGGCTCTCCCTCCCCTCCGCCTTCTACCCCATCTCTTTCTCCTCCTAAAAAAAAGAAAAAAGAAGAAGAAATTACCCACGTAGTTATCCGGTCCCTCCCTAAAGTAGTATTCCTTTACCCTGCCTGCTTCGTCGCTATCTTCTGCGGATTTTGGCAACTGATTGTAGGCGATCCCCACTCCATCTCATTGAAACAACTCACCACCCATAAACAAGTGGAAGTCATCCACCAAGAAGATGGGGAAAAAATCTACAAAATCCCTCAAAGTACCCTGGAAGAAGTAGAAGAAGCTCCTAGCGTCAACTATTGGATCGGCCTACTCTTCCTACTTCTGTTCGCCCTAAATGTCTTCGTAATGGCCTTCGATTTCTCACGAATGGGATCCCTAACCCTCGTGCTCTTCGGCGCCCTCTTTGTTTTTGTCGGCCTATGGCTAGATAAAGAACTCGGATTTAACCTATTCGCCGCCATTCGCTCTATGCTAAAGTCTATCAACGCCTATGCCAACGCCTCCTTCTACTTCTTCACCGCAGGTATCCTCATCTCCGTATTCATCGCCACCTATATCAGAACCCGCTTCGACTACTGGGTAGTCACCCACAATGAACTGCTCCACTACCACGGA
Source organism: Planctomycetota bacterium (assembly GCA_003694635.1). Taxonomy (GTDB): domain Bacteria; phylum Planctomycetota; class J132; order J132; family J132; genus J132. The sequence continues at coordinate 6,311 of RFKQ01000107.1, read as the reverse complement.
ATCCTAGGAAATGTAGAGCGATACCCCGCCCCCAACCTGCGGGTATCCAAAGAAATCAACGACGTCTTTGAATACCTACTTATGAGATCAGGACGACTGGTCATCTCCCCCGCTTCAGAAAAAGAAGCCATTGTCCTAGATACCGTACCTGGTATCAATAAAATCGAGAAAAAACTAAACGTCCTTCTATCCAAAATCTATATCAAACAAGTCTAAAAATTTTGTATCCCCCAAATCCATCCTAGAGAGGGAAAAATCCCTCTCTAGATCAAACCTTTTGTAGTAGATGTTCCATAATGCCAAAAACGTATCCCCAATCTTTTAAGCCGCTAACTGGGCAAGTATTGCAGGAAAATCATTATGGATAAGCGAAAATATCGACGTCTGGAATGCTCCTTTCCCGTCAAAGTAAGGAAAATTCCCTCCCAAGATGCCCAAAAATTCGAATACTTCACCATCACCAACCTAGGCCCCGAAGGTGCCTTCCTAAAAGGCGAAAATATCTTCGATCAAGAAACCCTCCTAGAGCTTGAATTTTCCCTCCAAGACAACCCTTCCACAGAAGAAACTCAAGAAGAAAAAGCAGAAACCATCACTGCCACCGGAATCGTGCGGTGGAAAAAAGAAAATAAAGAAAATTCAGGTATGGGAGTGCAGTTCCTAAAAGTCTCTGAGTTCGGCAAACAAAAAATCTCTGTATATATCATCCGAAAAATACTTGAACTCCGCCAAGGTAAAAAAGAACAAAAACTCTAAAATCCACTTCTACCTTCTTACCCTCCCCAAAATATCGCCTTTTGACTGGAAAAAGGGATACTCCATTTAAATTAAACCAAAAAAGCCGCAATCTCCTAAAGTTTTTCTGGATTTTTTCGAATATTTTATCAATCGCCTAGTCTTTCTTTCTATAAAATCTTCATCCATCTTACAAAACTCACCAAAACCCAAAAAAATCCCTCTCCTGCTCACCAAACCACAAAGAAATCTAGGCAACTCAAACATTCAACTAAGTAGAAGTTAGCAGTTGAATTTAGCAAAAGTAAAATATGGCAACAAAAATGGTGATTTTGTTTGACGGAGTCTGCTACTTTTGCAACAGGGCGGTAAGATTCATTATAAAACGCGATCCCAAAGCTCGCTTTGTGTTCGCCTCCCTGCAATCCCCCATAGGACAAAAACTCCTTCAACACTATGGTCTCCCCACTACCCTCAATTCCATGGTGCTAATCCAAGGAGAAAGATATTTCTTGCGCAGCGATGCCGCGCTGAAAATTGCCTCTCACCTTGCTGGATTTTACCGTTTGCTAGGAATCTTCTGGATTGTACCGCGCTTTGTGCGAGATATATTCTACAACTTAGTGGCCAGAAATCGATACAAATGGTGGGGCAAGTTGGACAGCTGCCCCATACCAACAGCAGAGGAAAAATCCAGATTTTTAAATGAGAAAAAAGATCTGGAAGATCTAAAAGTGTACCTCCAAACCTCTACAAAAGAGAAATCCTATGGCCACCTCCCAACCTAATTGTCCTATTAAAATCCATTTCCAAAACAAATGGAAGTGCTCTTTTTAAATTCCATAACCCAAATTTTCACAATGAAAGGAGATAAAACCTTGAAAAAGCTTGCACTCTTTCTTATCTGCACATTCGCTCTTCTCTCGGGTTGCGCCAAACCCATGCTCTATCCCACATTAGTGGATACCTCCAACTGGAGCAACAGCAAAGAGGGAATAAAAGTCGCTGTGATCAATGGGCATAAAAAACATGAAAAAGCCTCCCTAGAATACCGCCTAGCCTCCCAACTCGAAACCTACTTTATCGAAGATTTCCAAACCAACAAAGAAAAATACAAAAGCCTCGCCGCCCAAAATCAAATCCCTATCCCCAATGCTGCCAACTATAAACCTGCTCCCCTGCGCTTCTTCTCCCGACAACAACTCGGTGTGGTGCTTCAAGAGCAGGACTTCAACCAAACCGATCGCGTGGATCCAGCCGCTATCGCAGCAAAAATCGGAAAAGTAAAAGGCGTAGATATCGTCTGCATCATCACCTGCACCCTGCAAATGGAAGCCGCACGCAAAGACCAAACCCTTGTCCCCCACGAAGAAGTCTACACCGTCCCCGTCAAAGATAAAAAAACAGGAAAAGTACGCTATGAACGACGCACCCGCACCGTCTGGAAACCTAAAGTGGTGGCCGGACGCCAATCCATCACCGTCACCCAACGGCTAAGAGTAAAAGGAACCATTCAATTCCTAAACACCTCCACCAGCGAAAACCTGCAATCCATTTCTCTCAACTCCGAAATCATTACCCTAAAAGGAGAATACCTAGAAGGCGAACCAGCCCCTAAGTTCGATCTAAAAGGCGCCGCTGAAGAAACCCTAAAATCCCTCGCCCATAAACTCGGACGCCGCTTCTACCCCATCGTCATGGCCGGCGGCTTCCTTGCCGATAACAGCGACCCCCGCGGCGGCGATGAACGCCTCCGAGGCGATCTCACCTGGAGCGGACGATAAATCGTAATTCCTAGCTCTATTCCCATAACACAAAAAACAACCCATCAAGAGGACTCCCCCCAACTCGAGTCCTCTTGAGTTTTTTTACCCTGACCACTACCTATCTAAATCAAAAAGAATCCTAAAATTAACTCCCATCCCCCATAAAAACTAAATCACTCCACCTCCCTCCAACCATACCCTCTAAAAACCTTAAAACTCAAAAAATTTTTCCTTGAAAGTTCAAAAAAAGATGCTATAATTGTTGAAAATTCTCCCATAATTCCTCTATGATCTACGCCCTTAGCTCAATTGGTAGAGCAACGGACTCTTAATCCGTAGGTTGAAGGTTCGAGTCCTTCAGGGCGTATCCCCTCCACACACAAACAAATTTTCCCCCCTATTGAAACCTTAATCTTAAAAAATAAACAACCTCGCTAACTCAGGTGTTAAAGGAATTGGTGTTCAAAAATCTCGCAGCCCTCTTGGCATAAAGGTGCAGGGGCGTGCAGATAAGACCAAGCTCTGCAAGATATGAAAAAGGAGCACCGGCGGCAAGCATGGAAGCGAAAGCAAACCCCGAGAAGCCACCGTAGAGAAGGACCACCAGAACGCGGGCCAAAGACGCAAAGAAAAAAGCAAGCCCCAAAAGAGAGTCCTCTCTAAAAACGGTAGCCCGACCTCATCCCCAAACCGCAGCCCCTATCATTTTACGCCCTCTACAAAGCCATTCTGAATACGGATTAAATATCCAACTGCGAAGAGATCACAAACGTATAAGCGCTGAGACGACAACCTGTTTCCTCATAACACACGGAAATACGTCCACAGCCTTCCCTAAGCAAGATTCTACCCCCTCAGCCTTTTCTCCCACTCTAATCCCACGAAAAAAAGGCCTCTTCAAGAGAAGAGGCCTTTTCATTTGCACGCAATATATACTTAACTCTAGCAGCGATCCTAGTTCACCCGGGAGATCATCTTGACGTGGTAGGAGTTGGGCAGAGTCTCCGGAGAAGGGAAGAGGGTAATATTGGGATCAATGTTGAAAGCGAAATTGTCTTTGAGTTCAATTTTAATTTTTACTTTTTTCAGTAGCTTTTCCGCTGCCTTTTTGGCTTTTTTCTTCAGCTGGTATGCCTGAAAAGCTGCATCGAAGCCGGTAGGCTTATTCCCTGTCTTTTTCCATTCTTTTTTTAGCTTTTTATAAAGCTTCTTAGCAACGTTGTAGGCCTTAATAATCTGCCTTAAATTTGCATAATCCTGATTGTCCTGAATGCCCGCCATAGCAAAAAGACCATTTAAGGTAGAGCTGTCTTTCATTTCCACTTTCACCTTATCGGTATTTCCACTGATATAAAGGCTTGCATTCAGTGTTGCATTGTCTTCTAATTCCACCTTTCCCTTTTTTCCAGTTGCCAAAAACATCTCCAGAACACCAGCCGTGGGAGAAGAAGCGCCAGAAATTTCACTCCCCGTACCCTCCAGTAAACTGGAGCTATAGGAGTTCGCATTCCAAAGGGCAGTCTGATCACCGCTGGCAAATGTACCCACTGCAGCGCTGCCTTCCAACTTAATCTCACCTTTCCCTGCATCATCTTCCTTTATTTGGTCAAAGTTAAGCGTAGTTATAGCGCTATTAAATTGCTGTAATTTATTTGTCGGCACCGACAGCAAGCTAGCTATATTCTGCAAAGCCGATACAAAAGCCGTCTTTAAATTTGCGTAAGAAGCATCCAATGGCTGAACAAAAATTTTCGCAATCTTCTGGCCATTGGGGCCCAACGGTTCATCCTTATTGGCTTGATCCGTTTTGGCTTCATATGTAGTTGGTGAAGTGCTCTGCCCCTTGAATACAATAAGCTGCGAATTGTCTTTAATTTTAAGCTTAGCTTCTTCCTCTTTAAATGCGTCCTTAATCTTATCTTGAAGTTTTTTTACCCAATCATTTTTATTGAAATCATCACTTTGAATAAACTTTTGAAGCTTTTCTTTGAGCTTATTTTTAATACTGTCCGCAGGAGGCGATTGAGCAGTAATATTCAAATACACCGGCCCATTAGTAGTGTCCAGAATAAGTTTTGCATTATCTTTCAATTCCAACTTAGAGAAATTATATACCCCCGGACCTAGAACTAGCACAGCATTATCTTTTAGCTCTAATTTCGTACCAGTATAGTAAGAAAAACTATCCTTGCTTCCCAGCGTTTGATAGCTACTGTCCTTGACCTCATATTTTCCTACATCCGTAATGGTGATATTATCCCCACTCATCAAATCGTTAGCTTCCGCCAACTGTCCATCGATATAAGACTGGATGGAGGCGCTTAAATCCTGCTCGTAGGGCTGAACGGTCACATTGTCTTGCAATGCGTTCTGGAAATCCGAATACCCCTCGCCTGCCATAGCGTCCGAAGGGAGACGCAACACCGAACTAGATCCAGCATAACTTCCAATGGAGGCATTGTCTTCCACCTGGGGTAGAACGCTAAAAAACCCTCCGCTGCCAGAGCTGCCATCCACAGACTTGGGGCCAACCACCGCCACAAATTCCACCGAATCGCCCGCCGCATACGCCACATTTAGCCATTTTGTTAAAAACGAAGCACTAGCTACACTAGCCTCATCACTCCCTCCCTCCACTCGCAGCAGAAAATCCTCCCCAGACATCCCTACCTTGGTGGAGCTGTGAGTGGAGTTTACATCGCAAGGGCTGTGCTTGTCATAGCAGACCAGCTTAAACCATGCCGCTAGCTGAGAGTTTGTTCCCAAATAGATCTTTTGGCCAATTTTTGATTCCAACCACAGCAAGATCTCATCAGGAGTCTTCCCTTGCATTTCTAAAGCTAAAATCTGCGAGGTGAAATAACGTATGCCAGATTCAGCTGCAAATTCCCCTTTTCGAATATCCCCGAATGAGCTTGTAAGTTTCTCCCCACTTACACTTACCTTGTAAAGACTAAGAGAAATCCCCGCAAGTAAAATCAACACAAAAAGGGTAAAAATAAGAGCCGCCGCTCTCTTGGACTTTTTCTTGGTTTTCATAAAAATTACTCCTACTCTCTCTCAAAAGACAACTGAAATTAACAACTATCCATTAACTATCCATTTCTACTAATTTTTTTTCCCATCACCTCCTTTCCTAGGAATTCTCTAAAAAATCACTACTCTCTCCAAAAAGACACTTCATGATAAAGTATATTCCTAGAAATCAAAAATGACAATCGGAAAATTTGCTATTTTTTTCCTCAGGAAATACCTGATACAGACCTAAGAAATCATCCTAGACAAAAAAAATCAAAAATAAAAGTTGAAAAAGCTTTTCTATTTTTCTAATATTTCTTCTAAAACCACTTTTGGATTTCGGATTGCGCTAAACTCCAGTAATCTTTGAAGGAAAATCCAAATGAAAAACAAGCGAACTTTTTTGACTGCTTTGGCTGCCTTCCTTCTGATGACAATGGTGGTCATTGTCTGGATATTGTACTCCACCTTCTCCCAAAAAACATCTATAGAAAACCCTCCCAACCCCCTTGACTACTTTGCTTTCTACGCCCAAAAGCTAAACAAACAACCCCAAAATATCCTAAACTTCATCGACTCCCTAGAAACCCTCCCCTACAAACAAAACCTACAAGGCCCCCTCGGTGCCCTTCTGAGCGGGCGGGCAAGCCAAAAAGAAAAACTCCTCCTGCTCCAAAAACTGCTCGAACGCGCCTCCATCCCCACCCGTTGGAAAATTCCGTCCCGTGTCTTTGAATTCCAATCCAACCACAACTGGCAATCCTGGCCCCCCCATCCCTCTCCCCCTTCCCC
>RFKQ01000106.1 GCA_003694635.1 Planctomycetota bacterium | reverse complement strand
TTCAAAACCTTTCTGTCAAAAGGTTCCAAACCTCCATAAATTTTTCCGATTTAGGGGGAAAAACCTTTTCCAAAACTTTTCTTCCTGAAACCCTTTTTGGAAAAAGGTTTTCAGACTTCCCAAAAACTTTTCTTCTCGGAACCTTTTTCAAAAAAAGGTTCCATACCTCCAAAAACTTTTTAGATTTAGGGGAAAAACTTTCCCCTAAAAACCCCTTTTCCAAAACTTTATACCTTTCCTAAAAGCTTTTTTGATTTTTGAAACTTTTGGAAAACTTTTCGCGCCTCTGCAGCAAAAAATAGTCCACCTGTTATCAAAAGCGCCTGATTGCTTTCTAAAGACTTCTCTAAAGCGCACTCAACGGCGTCCTGGAGCTGGGGGAAGCAGCAAAGTTTTTGAAAACCGCACATCCGGGCCGAAGTCTCTAGCTCCTTCAGGCAAGCTGAGCGATAACTGGCTTGGGAGAGGATCAGCTGCGCTCCAACTTTCCGCAGCTGGGCTAGCATTTCCCGGTAAGGTTTGTTGTAAGAAAAGCCGGCAAGCAACAGCGTAGAAGAAAAATATCCTTTTTTCTGCCAAACCCGCCACTGCTGCACCAAGGCCCGGATTGCTGGTAAATTGTGGGCGCAGTCCACAAAAATAGGAGGGGATGCCCATAGGCGTTCAAGGCGGCAGGGCCAAGATAACTGCCTCAAACCTTGAGCGATTTTTTCGGACGTAAGGTAGAAAGGACCATTTGCATTTAAATATTGAGCGGCGGCGACGGCCAGGCTCATATTTTTTTGTTGGATTTCGCCTAGTAAGGGGGTAAAGTACTCCGCTTTCTGCCAGGGGGTAGCGATGCGGAGTCGCTGCCCCTCCCAAGATTCCTCCACAAGTTCGACGGAAATTTCTCGATGGAGGAAAAAGAGTTGGGCCTCTGTTTCCTTTTCCATGAAAAGCTGCAATGGTTTCTCCTCCACCCCGCTAAGGAGAGGTCGTTTTGGGCGGGAGATGGGAAGCTTTTCCCGCAAAATTGACTTCTTGTTTTTCCCGAACACCTCTGTATGTTCTAGATCTACGTTGGTGAGGATGGAGACCAATGGCGCCGTGGCGTTGGTGGGATCCAGTCGTCCTCCGAGTCCTACTTCGAGAATGGCGATTTCCACTCTATTCCTCGCAAAGAGCTCCATTGCCAAGGCAAAGAAGGCCTCAAAACCACTGGGGGGATTTCCCTTTTGCTTGAGCTCCTCCAAGTGAGGAACGAGGCTTTGGCAGGCTTTGAGTACCATTTCGGGGGAGGCATCTTTGTGGTTGATTTTTATACGTTCGCAAAATGACCACAGGTGGGGGGAGGAGAATAGCCCGGTTTGGTAGCCGGCTTTTGTAAAGATAGAGGAGAGGGCGGCGGCTACGGAGCCTTTTCCGTTCGTGCCTCCCACCAATATGGTGGGAATAGGGTCGTGGGCGGAGGGGATTTTATTCAGTAAAATCCGGGTTCGCTCCAAGGTTTGACCGCTTCCGTAGCGGGGGAGGGAGTAGAGGTAATCCAAAGCATTGGTGAAAGTGTCTAGGGAGGGGATGGCTTTCGGGGACATTTTTTATATGGGTTTGGGAAGATGTAACATTTTTGGAAGATATGGAGTTTTGGACGTATCTGGATAGGTGTTTTTGGAGGTTTGGAACCTTTTTTTGAAAAAGGTTCCGAGAAGAAAAGTTTTTGGGAAGTCTGAAAACCTTTTTTCAAAAAGGGTTTCAGGAGTAAATATGAAAAGGGGTTTTTAGGGGAAAGACTTTTTTCAAAAAGGGTTCCCCTTACAGTGTGAAAAATTTTTGGGAAGGGGTGGTAGGGGAAAGACTTTTTTTAAAAAGGGTTCCCCTTACAGGATTTTAGGGTTATTCGGTTTAGCTGGATGGCAAGGCGATCTCGCCTAGGTATCGGACGCATCGGAAGCCTACTTCTTCGTGGTATGCTTCTTCTTCCACGGCTAGGGCGGAGTAGATTGGTGCTACTGAGAGGGGGGAGGAGCGCCAGCAGCCGCCCATGGTGATTTTGCGATGGGGGTAGAGGGGAGATGGGGTTCTAGTCCATTCTCGGACGTTGCCGGCCATTGCTTTTGCGGAGTAGGGGGAGAGGTCTTTGGGTTGGTAGACGGCTAGAGGTCCGTTTTTCCCTAGGTTCCGATCATTGCATATTCCGGCTTTATAGACGTTTCCCCAGGGGTAGAGGGATTTTTTTTCCCCTGTGGCGGCGGCGAGCCATTCTTCTTTGGTGGGGAGGTTTTTCCCCATAGAGGTGGCGTATTGGAGCGCCATTTCATAGGGCACCCCTCGGACGGGTTTATCTAGCTCTTGGGGGAGTGGTTTTCCGTTTTGCCAGCCGGGGAAATTTCGTTGAGGGATATTTCTGCGGACGATATAATTTTCATAAAACTCCCGGTTGCTCACCTCAAAGCGGTCTAGGAGGAAGAGTTTTTTTCCTTTTTTTCCTGTATAGACCACGGGGACCATTTGCCATTCTGTTTTTATTCTGGAGAGGATGTTATCCCAGGCTTTTTCGAGGGAGAGGCGGATTAGTTTGTAGTGGTTTGCTCTCAGGTCGAGTTGGTGTTTCCATTTATACAGAGCCAGGAGGGCTTTTCCCAGCTTTCCTTTTTTCTCAAGGTATTGAATTTGATTTTGGAGGCGTTTCCAGATTTTTTCTTCTAAGGTTTCCAGGGCATTTTGGAGTTTTTCGGATTGATTGGGAAAGGCGAGCTTAGCGATTTGTGTTTTTTTGTAGGCCTCTTTGAGAGATACAAGGGTCCACTCGCAGGATTGGATGTAGTCGAGGGTATTTTTAACCAAGTATTCGATGGGTAGGGGTTTCGGTTGGAGAGGGGGGACGCTTAGGGAGAGGGTGGGTAGGAAGATGCCGAAGAGTAGGATAAGAGCGGCAGCTAAAGCGGTAGCGGCGCCCCCCACAAATTTCCACTTTCTTTTTTGCTCTTTTAGCTTGCGCTCTAGCTCTTGTCTGCGTTTTTTTTCTTTGCTCAAATCAATGCCAAGTTTGGAGGCAACTTGAATTTCGATTTTTTTGTCCCCCTCGAGGAACTTTTCCAAATCCCGCACAATTTCTTGGAAGTGTTGGTAGCGATTGTCGGGATTTTTTTCGATCATTTTGAGGATGATATTGTTGACCACCTTCGAGACCGTTGGTTCGATTTCCTTGGGTTCTTTTGGTTTAACTTTGATTTGGTTGATAAGAATTTGGGGCACGGTTTGCCCTTCGATAGGTCGTTTACCTGTGATCAGCAGATAGAAGGAGATTCCGAGCGCATAGATATCTGTACGGGAGTCCACTCCTCTTCCGTCCACGCATTCTGGGGCCATGTAATACGGTGTTCCCATCAGGCCTTCTTGGGAGGCGGTAAAGTTGTCCACCTGTTTGGCGAGGCCAAAGTCCGATACCTTGACCTGTCCATCTTTGGAGATCATGAGGTTTTCTGGTTTGATATCCCGGTGGATGATGCGATTTTTTTGGGCGAGGGCAAGCCCTTTGGCCGCCTCTAGGATGATGCGCACGGCTTCTTTTTCGGGGAGTTTTTTCTTCTCTTTCAGAAGCTCCATCACATCGCGGCCTTGGATAAGTTCCATAGCTAGATAGTAGTAGCCATCGGGGGAAACTCCCACATCGTAGACGCGCACAATATTGGGGTGGTCGAGTTTAGCCGCTGAGCGGGCTTCTTGGACAAAAAGGGCCACACGACTTTTGACTTTGGCAAATTCCGGCGGCAGTATTTTCAGCGCCAATTTCTTTTGCAGGCCCACATGGAGGGCTTCATACACCACTCCCATGGCTCCTTGTCCTAGTTTGCGGAGGATTTTATAATGTCCGATCACTTTGTGGATGAGTCGTTTTTCACTCTCAATCTCGCCTTCTAGCACTCTCTTGATGGCGGATACCTCTTCGTCTTCAGCTAAGGTTTGGGCTTTGCTTTGGTTTCTGGTCGGGTGGGTGCTAGCTCTTCCCGCGGAGTGGGTACCGGCTTTTTCTTGGGGGGAGGTGCCAGGGGAGGTCTGGGCGTTGCTTTTCTTCTCGATGAGAGTTTCGGATAGGGTATGGTCTGGTGG